>JBDKGD010000066.1:0-4003 GCA_039798365.1 Candidatus Parcubacteria bacterium | reverse complement strand
GTATTACACTCAGGTCGAGGAAGTCAGTTTTGTCAATTCCGATGACCTTGAGTCAGCCAGAGAAGAAGCTGAAAAAATTTTGGCGCGGCTTCTGGCAAATAACCTAGTAGCTGTTTTTTGGAATGGACCCGCTGGCAACGGTTATATTTTCGACCAGCCAACGGGAAATTTCCGGGGGTCAGGACACCACCCCTACAACTGTGTTAGGGAATTTCCGTACACGGCCGGAGATGAGATTGGTCGCGCAAAAGCCATCGCGGCCGCCGAGGAATACTTGGCGAAGTTATAAGTACGGCCCGCTGAGAATAAAAAAAGTCGACGGTGCAAAAGTATTTGACCGCGACGACCACTCACATATTCATGAAACCGCCAGACCGTTTTTGGCCGAGGCGGTTTCAAAAATTGAAACGGCCGGTAAAGATTTCTTGATTGCCCCCATCGATATGGGGCTCATTGTTGGTGGAAATGCCTGTGTCGCAACCTGCGAGAATGACAAAATCATTTTTGCGCAGCGACCAGGCCGAATGGGACTCACTCGGTTTGTGGAAAACCGGGTGTCGCAACCATGCTCCGTCGTCACTGTAATTCTAAAAGAAGTGGCGGGGGAGTACATTCTGCTGACGGCCTTTATCGGTCCACCAGCAGAATTAGAACCGTGGCATCCAAAAGCTACGGAAGAGTCAAAAAAATTTTGGAACACCCATGCATTGGTATGGGGTTCCGAACCAATTATCCCAGGGACAGAAACAAGAATCTGTCCCTGGTGAAATCAAAAAGGGAACACGTTTACTAAAAACAATGTTCCCTTTCTTATTGAAGTACGCGAATTGTTTCGTATACTTCTTCAAGAAGTATTTCTTGGAAACGGCAATTTAAGACATCAACAAGGAGAAATGTATGATGAATTCAGAAATGGCAGAGATGTTGCAGGAATATAGTTTGTATAACCAGGATAGCATAGAGATTGAAGAGACCGCGGATGAAAGATTCCGCGAAATTGAACTGAAAAAAAGCTCTATTGATTTGGTCAACCGAGCAAAAGAGAGGGTGTTGGAGTTGATAAATGCCCCAACACAAAATAACCAACCGGTAGCAGTTCTGGAAAAAAATGGAGGACTGTACCGAATCACGGGTACTAATGCTGAATTTATCAGCAGACTAAAAAAGAAACCTCACCTGATGGTTGGAATCAATACCCCATGTGTGGTTTCATGGCGTGTTGATTATTGCTGGGAATGCAGATGCCATGTTGGTCTCCAAGTTATCGGATGTGCCGAGGGAGACCACCAATATGGAACATCCTCTTGCACTCTGTTGGATGAGGAATGTGATTTTGAACAATTCCTCACCTTTGTAGAGTGGATGGAGGCGCTCTAATAAAATAATTGCCAAAACATCCATACCGTTTTTATTAAAAAAACGGTATGGATGTGCCCTGTAATCAGGGTGTATGGTGTATAAAGTATCTGCCATATGGCCGTCCTGTCAGTGTAAGAGTAAAAGCGTATCGAAAGAGAGCCACAATATAATCTCTCTCCTTAATTTTCACATCGCTTTTATAAACATACTGCACTGGTAGGCGGCCATATGGCACAAACAAGCACAACTAATGTGAGTTGATACAACACGTATAGATCAAGCACGCTAAGATGTTGAGCCACCGCGGATATATTGACAAAAATAAGTAAATATAGTAAATAGATAAAAGAAGCGGTGTCCCATTGGGTTCACCGACATATAAACAAATACTGACAATGTGGAGAAAATGGAGGAAATATGGAAAGAACAAGGAAAGTTGTTGTTGTGTTGGAATATAAAACAGAAGAAACTGGGGATCTGTTTGTAACAGTTCCGCACAATCTAAACGGTTGCATCTATGAAGCGCTGACGGACGCGCTGGATGGGATGACATATTCCAAAAAAACAGCAAATCACAGGTTGGGACATTTGAGATTTGTAGATGCCCTAGACGGCATCAAGAAAATTTCCCAGCAGGTGAAAGAAGCTGGTGGTGAATGTGTTGTTGTGCTCTGGAACGCACGGTGCATCGAACAAGAAATTGAGATTGCCGCGGAAGAGTTCTTAAATCAATACAATGCTACTGGACAAGATCTTTTCCGAAACATCATGAAAGAGAGCGCTCAAAAACATATTGAAAGAAGAGCACGCTTGGCAGCAAAAAGAAAGAAAACAACACCCTCACAACCGTGAGGGTTTTTTATTTTGTCAAAAAAATTCTATTTTTTAAAACTCTAAAGCAATGCCAAGCACGCGACGAACAACATCAAGCTTAGCCGCCGCAACCTCTTCTGCGCGTTCACTTCCTGCCGCTACCCAGGAGATAATCTGATCAGGGTCATCCAGGAGCGCTTTTTTTCGTGTTCGATGTGGCGTTAGGGCATCAACAATGTCCTGGCTGATAACCGTCTTGAATTGTGAATACGACATGCCCGCGCATCGGTTAACAAGAGCAGTGGGTGTTTCCTCGGTTAATCCGCAGGTAATATCAATTAAATTAGAGATAGCGGGTTTCGTGAGAGGATCATAAGCAATACCCGTTCCCGAATCAGTGACCGCTGCCTGTATCTTCTGCGATATAACATCCGGCTCATCATCGACAAACAAACATCCCGCGGGAGAAGATTTCGACATTTTCTTTTGAGGGTCACGCAAACTCATGACTCGTGGAGTGTTCGTGAGCAGGGGACGGGGTTCGCGAAGTACGTCGCCAAACCGACCGTTAAATTTGCGAGCAATGGCGCGGGTCAGCTCAAGGTGTTGCAGTTGATCGTCACCAACCGGAACAACATCGGCATCGTACAATAAGATGTCCGCTGCCATAAGAACGGGATACGTAAACAACCCAACGTTGGTAATGACCGAATCATCATCAGCTCCGGTTGATTTATCTTTAAACTGCGTCATTCGCCGCAATTCTCCCATGGGGGTAATAGTAGTCAGGATCCAGGAAAGGACAGTATGAGACTCAACCGTCGACTGTTGAAAAATAGTACAAGTTTGCGGGTCTAAGTCGGCAGCGAAAAAATCGGCCGCCAGCTGAAGGATCTGCTGTTTTTTTTCTTCGGGCGAGTACGGTTCGGTGAGTGAGTGGAGGTCAGCCAAAAAAAAGTAGCAATCGTAAGAATGTGACTGCGCGAGAGTGTGCAGGTTTTTCAAAACCCCAAGATAATTGCCCACATGCAACTTTCCGGATGGTTGAATGCCTGAAACTAAACGAGGAAATGCCATATAGATAAGTGTAGATTTTTTATGAAAAATAGGCAAAACAGGCTAATAAAATAGCAATAACGAAGATACTTGACTTTTGTATTTAAATAGTATATAATAAAAATATTAAGTAGTAGAGAGATTTTCTAATTAGTTGTAAACAGAACATTGAAAAAAGGAGGCTACGGTATGAGGATCCTAGCGATAGAAGAGATGAGTGAATATATTGAAATCATGGTAGATAAATCCATCGCCATCTCTGGACCAAGGTGGGGATGGAATAAAAAAACAAAAAAGGAAATTAATAGATTAGTTAGAAGGTTAAAAAAAGCAGGAAAAAAGGTTTGCGTGACAATCGGCTGGGTTGGGTCCTACCAATCAACCAGCGTCTCTGAAGGACGGTGTATCCCGGAAGTACCCAATCGCCCAGAGGACTGGGATGGTTGGATGTCATATAACACAAGAAAAATACCAGGATACTCGGCTTTTCCGGGCGATACGTTAATTATGGTAGGTGGAGGCTATTACAATACCAACTATGATTACCATGGACCCGACGGAGAAGAGTATCTGAAAAACAGATACGAATTAAAAACAGCGCAAGAGGCGCTGGAAGCCGTACAAAACTTCGCGCAATAAAAAACCAAACAGCGGTGTTGTCGGTACACAACATCGCTGTTTTTTAATACCCAATAAAAATTATTACACTTCAATAACAACCGGAATAATCATGGGCCGCCTTTGGGTTTTGGTAAAAATATACTGACCCAACTGC
>JBDKGD010000065.1:0-7202 GCA_039798365.1 Candidatus Parcubacteria bacterium | reverse complement strand
GTCATATGAAATATATTGATGACGAAAATAAGAAAAAAGTTATTCGTAGACTTAAGCTTATTGAAGGGCAGGTGCGCGGTTTACAAAAGATGGTCGCAGATGATGTTTACTGTATAGATGTTATTACTCAGACTTCGGCGGTCAAGCAGGGTCTTTCTAATATCGAGGATTTGTTACTAGAGCATCATCTCGGTCATTGCGTTGTTCACCAAGTGCAAACTGGTCAGATAAAAAAAGCAAAGGATGAAGTTATAAAAGTTTATAAATTAAAGAGAAAATAATATGAAAATTTCAATATATGTATCAATGGGATTGATGGTTATTTCTATGGTTTTTGGAATTGGTTTTGGATACTACCTGACTCCGGAATATAGGATTTCTATGTATGACAAAGATACTATGGATTTGGGGCCTGCTGATAGAACTTTTGATCTCCGATATATCAATGCCATGATTGCCCACCATCGCGGGGCTATGCTTTTAGCCGAACAGCTTTTACAACATACTACTCGTCCTGATTTTAAGATGCTTGCCGAAAGTATCCTAGCGGATGAACCGAAGGCTATAGCGGAATTATATAATTGGAAAAAATTATGGTATTCAGATGTGAGAACTGTTCGTGATCCGATTGTTGCCAACCTTGGATCTGCGGACGATACATTTGACCTCCGATTTCTTAACGCGATCATCGCTCATCATGAAGCCGGTATTGCCATGACTAAAGAAACAAGGAAAAAATCTAGTAGAAGTGAGATTCTCAATAATGCTGATGCGGTCGAACGTTTTTTAACTAACGGACTTACAACACTTATTCAACTGAGGGGTCGTTTATATAACATCTAACACCTATGGCTACCCATATTTTAAATGTCACAGGAATGCATTGTGCCAGTTGTGCTGCAATCATAACGAAGAAAATTAATGCCGTTCCCCATGTTCATTCCGCATCTGTCAATTATGGTACTGAAAAAGCCACACTTGACTTTGATGACCAAAAAGTCTCAATCCAGGAGATAAATCATGAATTAGAAAAATTCGGATATTCTCTGGTTGCTCCTTACGATAGCAGTGGCGAGCACCAGAGTAAGGGATTTTCTGCGGATCATGAGCTTCTTGAGCTTAGGAATAAGATAGAGTTTGTTCTTCCGATTACGATTTTTGTTTTTACACTCATGATGTGGGATGCGTTGGCTCGGATAGTGCCATGGATGCCGAACTTGCCAATTCCTATGGTTTTTTTCGATGTGATTTTAATGATACTTGCAACTATTGTTTTGTTTTGGGTTGGCAAACCTTATCTCCTCGGGGTCGTACGGTTTGTTCGTTACCGCGTTGCCAATATGGATACGCTTATTGGTATCGGCACATCCACGGCTTATCTATACAGCGCCCTTATCACTCTTTTTCCAGTACTGACCACCGTGCTTTCTATTCCCGCGTATACTTATTTTGATGTTACTATTGTGGTAATTGGTTTTATCACCTTTGGTAAGTATCTGGAACTTCGATCAAAGAAAAAAACGGGCGATGCTATTGAAAAACTTCTCGGACTTCAAGCTAAAACTGCGTTTGTTTTGAAAAATGGCTTGGAGATTGAAACTGCTGTTGACGCACTTGTTCATGGAGATAAGATTGTCGTGAAGCCGGGAAGTAAAGTTCCTGTTGATGGACGGATTATTGACGGAAAATCGTTTGTTGATCAATCCATGGTTACCGGAGAACCTATTCCTGTTGAAAAGGGGATTGGTGATTTTGTTGTTGCCGGAACACTGAATACGACTGGTTCATTTGTTTTTGAAGCAACCAAAGTGGGGAGCGAAACACTTCTTGCCCGCATCATTCAAATGGTTGAAGATGCCCAGGGTAGCAAGGCACCAATTGAGGCACTGGCAGATAATATTTCGGGGAAATTTGTACCAATCGTACTTACTATTTCCTTTCTTTCGCTGTTTGTCTGGCTTGTAGTTGGTAGTCAGTTTATGGTTTTTTCTCAAGCATTGTCGCTTGGTTTGCTTTCTTTTGTGAGCGTGCTTGTTATTGCTTGCCCGTGTGCTTTGGGTTTAGCAACGCCCACCGCTATTATTGTCGGTGTAGGAAAAGGTGCTCAACAGGGAATTCTCGTTAAAGATGCAGCGACGCTTGAGCGTCTTTGCAGTGTTGATACCGTAATAGTAGATAAAACGGGAACTATTACAGTTGGTAAGCCATCTGTGGTTGATGTGTGTCCAGAGAATGGGGTGCGACATGATACTTTTTTACAAATCCTCGCTTCTCTTGAGAGTAAATCTGAACATCCAATTGCTTACGCAATTACTGAATTTGCAAAAAAAGAAAATATTGCTTTGGCTCCGGTATCAGAATTTTCTATTATTGCTGGCGAGGGACTTACGGGGAGTATTGCGGGAGTGGAATATTTTATTGGTAATGAAAAATTAATTCGAACATTGGGCGTGCAGTTTGATTCATTGATACTAGCGACGCATACTGCTTTTGGAAAAACACCTGTTATTCTTGCAACAAAAGAAAATGTACTTGGATTTGTAATGGTTGCAGATGAAGTTAAGCCTGAATCAAAAGAAGTTGTTGCACATTTGCATAAACTAGGAATTCGGGTTGTTATGCTTACCGGTGATGACGAGAGAGCTGCGCGCCATATCGCATCATTGGTTGGAATTGATGATCTGGTAGCTCATGTATTGCCACAGGATAAACTGGCGCAGATACAACAGCTGCAAGCACGCGGTCATGTAGTGGCAATGGTTGGTGATGGTGTAAATGATGCGCCTGCGCTTGCTCAGGCTGATGTAGGTATTGCGATGGGCACTGGTACTGATGTAGCGATTGAGTCCGCGGGTATTACTTTTTTGGGAGGAGATATTTCTAAACTTGTTCAGGCTATCAATCTTTCAAAAATGACTATGCGAGGAATTAAACAGAATCTCTTTTGGGCATTTATATACAATGTGGTCGGTATTCCACTTGCCGCAGGAGTTTTTTATCCAATTTTTGGTTGGGTGCTTAATCCGATTTTTGCTGGATTTGCCATGGCACTGTCATCTGTGTCTGTCGTTTTGAACTCATTGCGTATTAAATCAAAGACATTATAACTATGAAAACATACATATTTCATGTTTCGGGGACTCATTGTGCTTCATGTAAAATTTTTATTGAAGATGCTTTGAATGAATACAGTTTTATACGGAAGGCGCGAGTTAATCTTAGAGAAAAAACTGTCCATATTGAGACTGACAGCGATCAGAGTCCTGAAGCATTAACTCAAACCTTAACAGATAAAATACTGCCACATGGTTACCGGTTATCTATGGAAAAAATGATTCCACAGTCACACACTGCCACTCTTTGGAAAGCAATACCAATTGGATTCGTAGTTCTTGTTTTGTTCTTTCTTTTGCAGAAATCTGGAATTTTAAATCTTGGCATTGGTGGCCAGATAACACCTGTAACAAGTTTTATCATTGGACTTATTGCTTCCGTTTCAAGTTGTCTTGCTGTTGTTGGTGGATTGGTGTTATCACTTTCAGCCAAGATATCGCAAGATGATTCACGCGATACAACAACTTTCGTTTTGTTTCATGTGGGTAGATTACTTAGCTTTGCCATTCTCGGTGGCGTTCTTGGGGTCGTTGGTGGCGTGATTGGTATCAATGCTACTTTTACGACTATTCTTGGACTTTTTGCTTCTCTGGTGATGATACTGCTTGGTTTGAATTTACTTGGATTATTTACGAAACATACCGTTGGGTTGCCAGTGGAATTTTTTAATTTTTTCAGAAATATTCAACACAAACACCTTACTCCTCTTGCCGTGGGGTTTGCTACCTTTTTTCTCCCGTGCGGGTTTACCCAGTCCATGCAATTTTCTGCCTTGGCAAGCGGATCTTTTCTCGCGGGATTTTCTATTATGTTGCCGTTTGCTCTTGGAACATTGCCCATACTCCTGCTTCTTTCATTTGGATCCGCATCATTTTCGCGCGGAAAGCATGCTCCTGTTTTTTTTCAATCCGTGGGAGTAGTTGTTATCGGTTTTGGGTTATTTGCTTTTCTCGCGGCACTTGCGGGACTTGGTATTATCAGTCCATTATTTAATATATAATCATTTATCTATGGGTAAAATACTCTCTATTATTCTTATCTCTGCTTTTGTTATTGCATTGGGGGTGCTGTTTGTAATCGGTTTTAAACCTGACGCGGAAACGACTGGATTGACACAGAATGTTGAAGTGCGCGATGGGATTCAGTATGTTGCCGTGCGGGCAAAGGGCGGGTATTCGCCCCGAGTATCTGTCATACAGGCTGGTTTTCCCACTAAACTTATTGTTGCAACGGATAATACCTATGACTGTTCGGCGTCACTGGTCATTCCCTCGATTAAATTTAGAAAGATATTACAACCAACAGGTCAAGAAGCGATTGATCTTGGCACTGTCCGGTCTGGTGAAAAAATACAGGTGCTTTGTAGCATGGGAATGTATAATTTTCAAATCAAAGCTATTTGATTTTTCAAATTTCTTCGAAGTATATACCAACTCATTTTCAGAATGCCTTATTTGGCGGTGAGGATGTCCCGAAATTAGAACCGAAAAGACGCTTTAATTTCTGGATTCTTGATACAAGTATACAGAAATTAAGGAAAATGCATAAGGAACATCCGGAGTGGTTTGAGACTCCGAGACCCAAGTCAATCAAGGGGAAGAATGTGGTTGATTGCTCTATAAAATCCTAACGAACTACGCTTTAACTGATTTACTTTGCAAAATATCTTCAATAATTTCAAACAGACCATGAAAGGCGGAAAAGTCAGTTTGGATTATGCCGATAGATATGTATTTCGCGAAGACTGTCTTTGAAATAGCGCACGGCTCATCATTTTCGTTTAGAATTTTTTCAGCATCCGTATCAAACACGCGCTTGGTAAGCTCCGCGGTTTCCACCGGCGCAATTATTCTAATTGAGGGTTTCTGTCCTGGAAGAATTTCTTTTTTGATTTCGTTATCAAAGTATAAACGTTTCCCTGTAGCGTCGGGTTGTTTAATGGCTTTTTCGCTGTAGTACATTTCTATGCTGATGTTTTTATAGTCTTTTCTGTGCGATGGAATGGGAAGCATTAGGGAGTAAACGTTATTACCCCAAGACTGATAAGTCTTACCCGCCTCCGTTTTTGCTTCAAGTTCTTTTATTATTTGATCATTATCCCTATCAAAAATACAGATAATTGGCTGGTTATGTGGGGTTCTCGCATACGATTTGCACGCAGCAAGTAGGTTTGTATCGCCGAAATCTTCACCTGTTTCATCAAACTGTAATGAGAGGTTTGGTTTTAAACCAAGTTCTGCTAATGCTTTCTTGAGATGAACAATATCTGTTTTCCCCTCGGTAAGTATAAGGGCGTCAAAGCCGAAAGACGCTGCCTTACTTTTTTGTAAATGGTCTTCAAAGAAAATTCTCTTTTTTAAATTCGCCAAGTCACCTGCCAGCTTTTCAGGCTCAAGTTCTTCGGTAAAATTGAAATACAAACCCATTATAAAACCCCCTCGCGTAAGATATACAACACGGTCTGTAGGTTGTATTTCAATTCCAGGGAAATTTACTGCTTGTATCTCGCTTATATCTGACGAAAAGACTGTCTCGCCAGCTTTTATGTCGCGGGACGGTTTTATTTTTGCTGTTTCATCAAAATCATTTACGTAGAGCTTTGCACTGTGGTCTTTGTTTATGACCAACAATGCACGGTTGATGTTGTCTATTACAAGTACCTTGCCCGTGCTTTCTTTTACTTGTTTGGCGATTATGTTAAACAGCTGCACTGCATAAACATAAAAAAGAGGTTCTGTTGAAATTCGGTGTTCAACAACAGCCAACTTAACCTGTTCGCCAGGTTCTGCGGACGAAGCTAAAAAGCCATTTACCTCTATTTTATCTATCTTTAGGTAATCCATATTTTTCCCAATACAGCATTTCTTATATTTACTACCGCTACCGCAAGGACATTTCTCATTACGACCTGCTTGCATATTACTTCAAAATCTCATCCCCGATTTTCTGGATAAAGCGAATATAACTTTGCGCAGCGTGAAAGGCTTTCTCCGCATCCGATTTCTTAAAGTGTTGCCACATGTGTACGCTGGCGTTGCGCTTTTTACGCACTTCCGTGTTCCACGTTGCGTGTTCGGCTAAAAACAGGCTCACGCGTGGCAGTTTCTTTTCTGCACAGTATTTATCAAAAAGTTCTCCAAGCCTAGATATCCGCTGCCCCGTACTCAAATAACCCCTGCCTTGATTGGCAAGATCGCGCGCACTTTTTAAAGTTTCATCGAGTAGCTGAGATATTTCTTGATCAGTTTTTCCATCTTTAATCAAGAGAGTTACCAAGTAGTGCATTACTGTCATCTCTACTGCGGTATCAAATTCCATAATTGCCACTCTATAGTCCTTATCCATAGCTATTCTCTCTAGCCCAGCCAGCAAGATCTCATTGAAAATCTTTACGTCATACATGCCCCCGCTACCATGCATAAATGCCACTATCTTTTCTGGTGCCATTTCTTTCTTGTAGGCATTCGTCATCAGTGGTGCTGCTACGCTTGCTTTAACTAGTGGAACTATCTCTGGAGACGTTGCCTCTCCTTGCATTGGAAAAGGTATGAAAGTTCGCTTTTCTATTTCACTCGGTTGAAGCAGCGACACAGTAGATTGCTCTTTTTCGCTTTGTGAAAATTCGCTTATATAAATCGTGGTATAGAAACTCAGGTCGTTATCTTCTGACTGTAACTTGTTATGTACGTCATTAGAAGCATGCCGATAGTGGATCAATAGTCTGTTGAACAGTTTGGCGGTAACGGTACCAATGAAATCGCTATTTTTAGGCAATGACCACGCAGAATAAATATCATTCACAGTAAAAATAACTTCTACTTGGCAGTAGTGCCAAGGATACAAAGCTCTGCCATTTCTTCCTGCCATGTAATGAAATAGTGGCTGATCATTCTCTCCTGTAGCAACTATTTCCATAGTTCTCTTTTCAGGATCAGCAGTATCTTTCAATCCAATTTGTCGTTTCCCCTCCACCTCTTCATCTCGCAAAACCTTACCTTTGTCGTAGATTTGTGCACCTTCTCGTGGTTCAACCTTAATAAGTGCGTATAAATCTTCTTCTTTTATTGCAACAGGAAAATAAGTGTCGG
>JBDKGD010000064.1:0-6244 GCA_039798365.1 Candidatus Parcubacteria bacterium | reverse complement strand
AGAAAGTGCAATTTGCGACAAAACCAAATCTCAGCAATGTCTTGCAAGAGTTTGCCAAGACACAGTTGACCGAAGATTTAACTCCCGCGGCACTAGAAGTGCTTTCCATTATCAGCTATTGCGCGCCCATCATGCGTTCAGAGATTGAGCATATTCGAGGGGTAAATTGCTCCATCACTCTGCGCAATCTTATGGTTCGAGGTTTAATTGAAAAAACAGAAAATTTAAATTCACAACAGGAAGTATCTTACGCGCCAACGTTCGAACTGCTCCGGCATCTTGGGGTAACAAGCATCGATGAGTTGCCAGAATACGAAAAATTCAAAAATCTATACCAAACGGCGCTCCAAGGAGAAGCACATGAGACAGTAACCAGCGCAGTTCAAGAAAAGCAGGGGGAGCAAGAAGTGTCGGAAGAATAGAATATATAAGCCGAAAGAAAGCAGGAATTCTGTTTTTTTGCAGGCAATACCAAATGGATATGAACATATTCCGCAACATCAATACGCGCAACAATATAGAAAAAATATTATTTATAAGCAGCATTATTATTTCATGCGCGTTGATAGTATTTGAGTACTATGAAGTCGAAAGAATTGAACCAGCTCATGACGCTGCTGTTGTGGCAGCCATAGCGAGTGTGACCCAAAACCTTCATGTATACGAAGATAATAAGAAACAGACTCCTCATGGGGGTTCCATTTTTAAGAAAAAGCAAGAGAATGTTGATCCCGTGCTTGCGGTAGAAGCTGCCGGCATTGCCGATGAAAACGGAGAGATGTTATTTGAAAAAAATAGCAACAATCGATGGCCGATGGCATCACTGACAAAGTTAATGACGGCGGCAGTAGCTATTCGCCACATGGATATGAGCCAGGAAATACTATACGATTCCGCCACTATGTCGATGCCGGTAGGGGTTACAAGTAATGTGATTTCCTCGGGGATGCGCATACGAATTGCTGATGTAATTAAAATAATGCTAGCAGTCTCAGATAATCAGGCAGCCGAACTGATAGCAGGATCATACGGCAGACAAGAGTTTGTAAACGAGATGAATAAACAAGCTCGTGCGTGGGGTATGTACGATACCCATTTTGATGATCCAACGGGACTTTCAGTTTCAAATCAATCAACAGTTCATAATCTGGTGATTATGACAAAACATATCGCAGCTCAGTATCCGCAGATACTACAGAGCACCACGCTCCCTCAGTCAGAATTTACCGACACCGCTCTTGGCAGAACAATTCCCTTGGGCAATATCAACCAGTTTGCCGGTGAGGGGGATTTCAAAGGAGGCAAAACAGGGTATACTGATGAAGCAGGAGGAAATTTGATTTCCGTATTTTCATATCAAACGCATCCTGTCACGGTGATTGTACTGGGAACCGGAGATAGATTTGGTCAAACCAAAAAACTACTGAATTGGTTCAAGCGGTCATTCGATAATAAATCCCTCTAACGCACGCATCTTGCTATGTTTCAAATACATGTTATCAATATTGTAAGAAATCTCGGTTTTTTTGTTGTCGCATTTTCTCTGGCATTTGCGTTAGCGCCTATCCTAATTCATTACTTATATAAGTATAAAGCGTGGAAAAAGAAGCCAAAGGAGCAAGGACTAACGGGCGATATACCAGTATTTAAAAAATTCCATTCGCTCAAAGAAATCAGCACTCCGCGCATGGGAGGGATTCTGATATGGGGAACCGTGTTGCTGGTGGCAATCGGTGGTTCAGTAGGATCAATGATGTTTTCAGGTCAGTGGGCGAGCCACCTTAATTTTCTGTCTCGTCGTGAAACGTGGCTACCACTTTTCACTTTGGTTTCCGCCTCGCTATTGGGGTTGGTAGATGATATCTTAGTCATTCGGAGTGGTGGTGCGTATGTGGGGGGAGGGATACGATTACGGGTTCGTCTTGCCATTATTGCTGCCATTGCGCTGGCGGGGGCATGGTGGTTTTATTTCAAATTAGAGTGGCACAGTCTTTATGTGCCGTTTTACGGAAATATTGAAATAGATGGTCTCTACATACTATTGTTTGTGCTTGTAACCATCGCAACGTTTTCAAGTAGTATTGTCGACGGACTCGATGGGCTGTCTGCGGGAGTATTGATACCAATTTTTGGCGCGTACGGCATTATTGCCTACGCGACTCAACGGTACGATCTGGCGTCATTTATTGTAGTTCTAATCGGTGCATTATTGGCGTATCTATGGTTTAACGTGCATCCGGCAAAGTTTTATATGGGTGATACTGGTATTCTTGGGTTGACTGTCACCCTGGCAGTAATCGCATTTTTAACAAACTCAGTATTATTGCTTCCAATTATAGGGCTAGTGTTAGTGATTGAATCAGCATCAGATATTGTTCAGGTTTTTTCCAAAAAAGTATTCGGAAAGAAGATCTTGCAAGCAGCTCCGATCCACCACCATTTTCAGGCACTCGGATGGCCAGAGTCACAAATCACGATGAGGTTTTGGATCGTATCGTGGGTTGCATCTGCGTTAGGTGTAATGTTATTTTTCCTATCTCGATTTTTAACATAGGTAACTGTGAGGGGGGGGTGAATGATAAAAAGATATTAACAATCGCGCGCAAGCGTGATTTTTTGTATGATAGAAGAGTATAGGAATGAAAAAAATAATTATTGAGAAAGACGACTCGGCGTCCGATGTCGTGCATAAGATGTTGGCGACGCCACATACGCAATTAACGCTTGTTGTGCCGCGGGGTGCGCGCATCAAAACAGCAATTACAAATTTTTACACAATCGAAAAAGAAGCGACCCGAGCAGGGCGCACTATTATCGTTGAATCCGTCGACGATGAGGTGCTCGCGTTCTCTCGAGCTGCCGGCATTGAGTCCACGCACCCGCTATTTCAGGGAAATCGTCAAAAAAATACCACAACCGACATTGTATTCTCTTCCCATAAGTCAGATCGGATCGGACAAGAATATGTGGAGGAAGCATTGCGAGAAGATGTTAAGCATCAGCAACAGGAAATACATAAGTCAGATAAAAATAAAAAAACCGTGGAGATATTCTCGCATCAAAATGATGCTGACGAAGATCAGCGCATTGACGCTGGTATCGTTGATCTTGGCGAGGATGGCGCTGATGATGGAGAGGATGATGCCTCAATACAAGATAAAACATCGGTTCATCATCGCAGCAGATACCGTCCAAAACTACCAAGTAAGCGAGTGGGAATGTCTATTATAGGCATCATGGTTGTGGCTGGGATTGGTATATGGATAACTGACTCATTTTTCAGTTACGCGCAGGTAACCATTGAGCTGAAAAAAGTAGCATGGGCAGGAACGGTGCCGATAACAGCTGATATGGCAGCGCAGAGTGTTGATATCGAAAAAAGAATTATTCCAGCAGAGCTCTTTTTCCAGCAAAAAAATGTAACACAGCTATTTCCGGCAACCGGCATCAAGACCGTGGCGCAAAAAGCAACAGGAAAAGTTACCATATTTAACGCGTATAGTTCCCAGCCCCAATCATTAGTTGCCTCAACTCGCTTTGAAACTGCCGATGGTAAAATTTTTCGTCTTGAGAAGGGAGTAACGGTTCCTGGCGCGGGAATAGAAAACGGAAAAATAACGCCCGCAAGTATCGATGCCGATATCATCGCCGACAAACCAGGGGATGCCTATAATAGCACTCAAGATGCAAAAGCGACGATTCCCGGTTTTAAGAACTCTCCCAAGTTCGACGGATTCTACGGAGTAATCCATGAAACAAAGGGAGGTTTTGAGGGGAAAAAGCCGTATCCGACGGATGCCGACATACAGCAGGCAAAACAAAAGACATCGGATTTGTTAAAATCAAGCTTGCGAGATTGGTATAGTATCTCTCGAATCAAAGAATTCAAGATTCTTGATGGAGCCAATGATGTAAAAATAACCAAAGTATTGGTAAACGATCAAACAGACGAGCAGGGGAATTTCAGTGTTTTTGCCGAAGGAGCGCTCCAGGTACTAGCATTTCGAGAAAAAGACATCCAAACAATTATTGCTGCTCAGGCGGCAACTACGGGACAAAAATTGAGTACTACCGATACCACCATACAATCAGGGACTATTGAATATGATAAAGTGACTCCCGACTTTAACAATAAAAAATTGAGCATAGATGCCCGCTCAAACATCATCCTAACGCCTGCGGTTGATGCCGTGAAAGTGCAGAATGCATTAAAAAATCAGTCAGTGCAGCAGGCGCAAGAGATTATAGGAAAATTACCAGATGTGGCAAACGCGCAGATAAGTCTATGGCCATTTTGGCGTACGAACGCGCCAAGTCGAGATGAGGCCGTTCGGGTCACCATCAAGTAAAATGGATCAGTTTGACACAAGACAGCTGGTTTGTTTATACTATGACAACATTCGGTGTATCCGAAATAACATCGCTACCGTATGAATTCTGATCGCATAGATGGCCTGGTAAAAGAGGCCCTTCCCGGATTGAATTTTCGAGTAGTGTTGTCTGATGGCAAAACCGAAATTCTAGCTCATTTAGCGGGACGACTAAAGTTAAACCATATCCGAGTCCTCGTAGGGGATCGGGTACAGTTAGAACTCTCCCCCGATGGACGCCTCGGTCGCATCGTAAAGCGGTTGTGATATTATATTATTTATGAAAGTACGAAGTTCAATTAGAAAAATGTGTAACTCGTGCAAGATCGTCAAACGACGCGGTCGGCTTTTTGTCGTCTGCGCGGTGGCAAAACATAAACAACGACAAGGATAACAAACATATGCGCATATTTGGTATCAATATACCCGACGAAAAAAATACTCTGATTGCCCTCACCTATATTTACGGTGTGGGGTTGGCGGTTTCCAGAGCGATTCTCAAAGACACCGGCATTAGCCCAACAAAAAAAGCTCGCGATCTTACCCCGGATGAAATCAGCAAAATACAAGGATTTGTAGAGAAGAACATTCGGGTCGAGGGTGAGTTGCGCCAGTATATCCGGTCGAACATTGTGCGTCTCAAAGAGCTAAAAGTATACCGCGGGCTACGCCATGCTCGTCGATTGCCCGTTCGCGGTCAGCGGACAAAAACAAATTCACGCACCGTCAGGGGCAATGTCCGTAAAACTGCCGGCTCAGGGAAGCGCAAGGTTGAACTTAAGTAATATCTACGCTACAATAGCCGAGTAATTTTAGTACGAAAATACCAAACACCACAGAATCACATGCCATCAAAGACGCCACAATCCAAAAAGAAAGTCGATGCTCCAACAGATGCCGTATCAACCGAGGTTTCGGTTGCCGCCTCCGTACAGCAGCGAAAATCAAAAAAGTTGGAAAATGGCAGAGTCTATATTAACGCCTCATACAATAACACGGTTATTTCATTCACAGACACCAAAGGAAATCTCATCGCCTGGGGATCAGCAGGGTCACTCGGCTTTTCAGGACCAAAAAAAGCAACCCCATTTGCCTCATCAAAAGTAGTAGCCGCGTTGGCTGAAAAAGTGAAGCCGCTTGGTCTTACCAATGTTGATGTATTTGTAAAAGGCATCGGCGGCGGTCGCGACGCGGCGTTGCGTTCCATTATCAACCAAGGATTTGTCGTAACATCCATTAAAGACGTCACACCGGTCCCTCACAATGGCCCACGTCCTAAAAAAGTTCGTCGCGTATAGTTTTTATTTTTATGAAACGATCAGCAAAAGAAAAAAAAGAACGATTTTTGGGAGTTCATTTGGGCGTGAAGAGCGATCGATCAACGTCTGCTAAATCAGCGCTGGTTCGTCGTCCGTATAAACCGGGAGTGCACGGTCCTCAGAAGAAACGTCGCAGCAATCTTTCCGATTTCGGTCGTCAAATTCGCGAAAAGCAAAAATTTAAAATAAGCTATGGCGTGAATGAGAACAATCTCAAAATGCTCTACGCGCAAGCCACGAAGGACAAGAAAGATGTTGCGGCGAAATTAATGCAACTATTGGAGCGGCGTCTTGATAATGTCGTGTTCCGCATGGGAATTGCTGGTTCTCGCTCCATGGCGCGTCAGTTGGTTGGTCAGGGACATATTTTCGTGAATGGTCGTCGCACCACGTCTCCCGGATACCAAATAGAACAGGATGACGCAATTTCTATACGACCGGAATCAGCGGAGAAACAGCTATTTAAGACAGTAAAGGAGCGTATTAAACAGTTCGATGCTCCCGCGTGGATAAGTATTGACAAAGATAAACTTGAAGGTAAAATAATAGCTATGC
>JBDKGD010000063.1:0-6193 GCA_039798365.1 Candidatus Parcubacteria bacterium | reverse complement strand
GGTGGTAATCTTGAAAACATGATTGAAAGATCCATTAAATAACATAAGGTTGCGCGCAAGTAGGTGGCTGTTAAAGCTGGGTGCGGTCGGGTCTTCGTACCAATTTGGCACGGCGTTATAGATGCCTTCGAATGTTTCCGCCCACTTATCTTCGACACCCAAAACCATGGCGTAGGGTAAAAATTTCTCAAACATTTCAGGTTGAAGAGAAGGAGCATTAAGAAGTTGGAGCTTGTCTTTTTTGGTTAATTGTAGAAATTCTCGAAACCCTAAAATTTTTCCTAAGGTAGAAATTCCCCGCGAGGTGAGGCGGTGATGTAGTCGAACAAGTAAAATGAAAATGATAATCACAACAGTCGCGGAAAATACGACGAAGGCGACTTGAAGTACGTCTGGGAGAATTTTTAGCACAAAAAAAGCCATCAACAAAAAAAGTGACATACCGGCTAAATAAGTGTTAATTTTTTTTGATTTTTCTTCAGACTCGCGGTTGAAATATCCCTCGCGCAGCAGGTGTTGTTCGGTGCTTTCTTGTATCTTTTTAATATCCGATTGAAAAGTTGCTTTTTGTTCTTTGAGGGCACTAAGGTTTATGCTGTCGCGATCAGTAAATAAAAGATCAAAAATTATTTTATCGGCAGGGTGCGATAAATCATCGCCATTTTTAAGCTTAATAAGTTCAAAATCTTTCTTATCTGGCCAAAAAGGAATTTCTCTAACCACGTATCGAATTTTAATATATCCGCGAACAGCCAAATCCATAATAACCGAAGAAATATCAGCAATATCAACGCGTCGATCCAGAAGTGTTCCAACCTCGATAGGGGGTAGGTTATCGGGGGGATTATATTCAACAATGATGGGCTTACCTTTCAATTCTTTAGGAATAATCGGTTTTGGTTTTTTCATTTTAAATCGCCTAATAAGAAGAGAAACGAAGCCAAGAATAAAAATCAGGGAAAATAAGGGAATAGCGAAAGAGAAAAGAATGTTGTTTGTTTTTAATGAACCAGTAGTCTGATTGGATTGGAATGGCAGGGTGTTTGAGGTATTGATATACCCCAATGGTACGCCAAGAACAATAGTAAGGCCCTCCGTGGGTTTAAGGGCTTGTGTTGTTGAGTAGGTAATCGTGTCGCCAATTTCAGTGAAAGTGCAATTTTTTTGAGTACTGTCCTGTAATCCCGTAAAGCAAGTCATGGTAAGGTTAGGAATAACTTGTGCGGGCAGGTCAATTGAAGCATCCGCATTTTTTATCTCCATTTGCCACTGATTTCCGGTTACATTCCAATAGAGTTCATGATGGTCTTCGAATGTGCGAATAGCACCATAAACCTGATAACGAATAATATATGTTTTAATACCGTCAACAAGAGTATCGGGATCGCCGATTTTTATATGAAAAATATTATTCGAAATTGAAGTAGCATACGAATAGGGTTTTCCAGTTTCATCAGCGACGCTAAGAAGCGAGATCTGTAAATCCGGTCCGTTGAGAGCCGTAAGGAGAACATCTCTAAAAATTCCATGTTTCTTATCTGTTCCAAAATCATAAACAATGTGCTCAGTAACAAAAAGAATGCCATCTTTTTGAATAGCTATATTGCTGCTGAAATTATGGATACGTTCTGTTGCCGCGTGTATTGTGTTGTAGAAACTAAAAAACGTAAGAAATAAAGCAAAAATTAAAAAACATCGAAAATAAAAATTCTTTTTTATAGTCATGACGCTAATTAAAAAGATACAGAAGTAGGGCCTTTTTCGTTTTCATTCACGCTGAAAAACTCAAATTTTTTAAAACTAAAAACACTGGCAATAATATGTGCAGGAAAAATTTGAATAGCATTATTGAATTCTCGAACAGACGCATTATAGTATTCTCGCGCTGACTGAATGTCATTTTCAAGAATAGAAAGCTGCTCTTGGAGTTTTCGAAAGCTCTCTGCCGACTTCAGCTCGGGATAGTTTTCTGCGACAGCAAATAATGTACGCAGGGTATTTGATAGCATGCCCTCGGCGCGCGCTCTGTTTGTGATGTCGCCGCCTTGAGCACTAAGAGCGCTGGCTCTTGCTTTGGCAACATCCTCAAGAATGGAAGATTCATAACCCTTGTATCCTTTTACTGTTTCAACAAGATTTGGCACGAGATCATAGCGTCTTTTTAGTTGAACATCAATATCGGACCACGCATTATGAACGCGATTTCTTTTTCTAATGAAAGAGTTAAATACCCCAACAATCCAAAAGAATAAAATTGTCGCAACTCCGAGAACTATCCATAGATAAGAAGGCATAGTTTTTTAATATAAAATTTCATAATAATCATCAAGACTGTAAAATCAGTATAAATTATCAATACACCTCCATACAAATGGGCAGGATGGAGTGATGATTCAGAATATTCGGATGTCATGCTGTTTGTTAAAGATGAGTAAGGTAATTGGCAATCATGTTCTCTGCGAGAGGATTAAAGCCGCTATATGATTCCTGACTAATATAATCCGGTATAGGAACCCACCTCCACTCGGAAAATTTCTCCGGCTCCATGAGTTTCGCCTCTTGTTTTGTTGTGCAATAAAAGATCAATACGATATCACCTTCTTTCGCGCCAGGTACTTCGCCAATAAAATCTAAAATCTCCAAATCCGTAATGCCAACTTCTTCGGCAGTCTCTCGTCGGAGGGTGTCTTCAATGGTTTCCCCAGTATCGGAGCGACCACCCGGAATAGTCCACACTGAAATGTTTTTCCATTTATCAGGCGTATAATGTCGGTGACCGGTCAGAACCTTGCCGTCCTTCACGATAACCGCAATCGGGCACGTTATACCGTCTCCTTGTCTGGTGAGTTGATTATTCAGCATTGCTCTTGTAAGTGTTTCAAAAGATATTTCTCGGTAATTTCGATATCCTGATGATGTTTTTCCCTATTGTATGCTCGTTTAAATCGTATCATATCTTGTAAGGGTATGAAGGGGACCCCTTCGATAATCTCGGCTCTTTGTATTAATTCTTCCGTAGGTAGTTGGATTAAAGTCGGCGCAGTTTACATCCAAATAAAGTTCAACGTAGTTTTTTCTCAAATAAATCTGACCAATCTTTTCCGGATAAGTCCATGGCACTGCTTCCCATCCGTTTGCCTTGCACGTCTCAAAAAGCTCTCGAGTCACCACAATATCAATATCATGGGCGTCTCTGAGCCCTCGAACAGCCATTGGTCCGCTTCCGACAATGACATACTGGCCGATTGGAAAATTAAGTTTTTTAACTTCTTCGATGATATTCATAAAATTCAAACCACAAAGTATTGCAGTAGGAAGTGGGTGCTTTTATCGATAATTTCTCTTGATTGCTCAAATGTCCATTTGTTATGGGAGTATCCCGTAAAATTTTCTACTAGGTGATTGAGTTGAGCATTTTTAGAAATTGCATTTCGGTTTTGTTCATCAACATATTCGTCAGCGGTACATTGGACAATATATAGCGGAATTTTAATCGACGGAAGTGTATCTGCAATTTTTGCGTCATAAGCTTCCTGCCAAAAACTCGCTTGCACGATTTGTCCGCCTTCTTCGATAATTCCATTCGTAGGAGGGGCAAACGTGTCTATGTTCGGGTCGGGACACCAAGCAACAATCGCAGACAGATTTGGCAATTCAGAGCCAGCAGCTATGACGGTTGTTCCGCCCATACTATGACCCAGAAGGGCAACGGTATAACCTTGTTGAAGATAATGTTTCGTAAGTGCTTTCGTAGTTTCTACCCAATCGAAAAAACTCGAGTCGAAAAAATCTCCCTCAGAATTCCCGCTGCCATATTGGTCGAAACGTAAAGAAGATATTCCGTGCGTAGCTAGCTGACGAGCAATTGTCACGAAAAAACGATTTGGGCCGACAGTCGTCCCTCTGTAACCATGGCAAAAAATAACGATGCGTTTACTATCTGCGTCATAAAAAGCAGTTGATATACGATGTCCGTTAACAGAGCGATCTTGTGTGATTTCTTTCATGTAATTATATATTTGGTCTAATACCCAAATCTTGAAAAAACCGTAATAAATATCCGTCTGGATCTTGAACTAAAAACTGTTTATTGCCAACCTCATCATCATTTTTTCGATACCACTTTTCTTCCATTTCAAAAAAGATCGGCCAGTTGGCATTCTTGAAGTTCTGGTAAAGCATTTGAACATCCGGCACTTCTATTTGAAAGTGCATACCGCGCCCAAACGGTTTTTCTAATTTGGCAACGTTCCAGGTGCGGCTTTTGTCAGTAAGAGCCTCAATCATGATGCGGGCTCCATTGATACCAAGCATCGCAAAATCTTCTTCAGGTCTCTCATATAAGACTTCAAAACCAGCGAGGTTGGTGTAAAAATCCAAACTTGTTTTGAGATCGGTTACTTTGAGTTCTGGAGTTATCATAGTTTTTGTTCAACGATGAATTCGTTATTATCAGAATCTGCAATGACGGCTTCTTTCCAGCCCCACGGTTTTTCCTGTGGTGTTTCAATTATTTTAGCACCTAACGATTCTGCTTTTGTAAGAAATTTCTCTAAATTATCAGTCTCGAAAGATATTTGTTTTCGACCGCCGATATAGTTCTCTGCCCAATCTTTGGGGCGATAGTCGGCGTATTCCTCAATATTGAATTCAACTCCATCGAGATTTGCGGATGCAAACGGTGGTCTAAATTCATTAAACTGAAAACCGAATACCTGTTCGTAAAAAGGTTTCGCCTTGTTCAGATCATTAACGCCGATCAAAATTGAAGATACTTTAAGCATAGTTCGAATTCTTTTATAATGCTTGGATTTTACAACTTTTTTGTTTTGGAATGCAATGTAAGATAAGAGATTTTTTTACCATTTCTGCAGCGATAAAATCCTTTAAGACATATAACCAGTCAAGAATTCCAAGGAATTACTTTGAGTTTTGGCCAAACACTTTTCCACCGTGACACCTTATTGAAATAAATATCTTCAGTAATCTTCAGTTTATTTGGACGAATGATCATTCCCCATAGGTCATTGAGTCCGTAAGGAGCAAAGACGATAAACTTCCCATTCTCATCATATCTGACGCCTATTCCTGTTGCTGTGGTCGCAATTGGCTATAGAAACATGGTAACAAGTTTCTTTTTCCAGCCGTCTAAAAATTGATTTCCTGGACAAGTTATTTTTGGATTAACTTCTCTATGGCCATTAATATTGTCTATGCCGACTTGTGGGTAGTGCTCTGTGATAAGTTTTGCGACCACCGAAAGAATCAGATCAGACGGAGATGAATCTTCAAAATTATTATCCAAGCAAATAGCAATACTACGACAATTAATATCCCAATTCCCGGCATGCCACCCTATTTCGTTGTCATTCAGTAATCTTTCAGCAGATCCATCCATCCTTATCAGCCAATGGTACGCATAAAAAACTTGTTCGCCATCTCTAAAATGATTTGAATACACGGCTTGACCCTTTCTGTGTCGCTCCTTCTCGTCATATGGCGAAGCATAATAGGGAGCATACAGACGAATTAATTGCATCGCGCTTAATCTCCGCCAGGTTATACCTCGTAGATTTTTCGTGTGATGAATGACGATAGTATCAATTGGCTTTCTTTCCTCGTCCCAATTTGGACCTTGTTTGCCCAAGGCGATGCTTTTGTTCGCAAGATGATTTTCAAAAAACTGATAGGTTTCTTCTTTTATTTCTTCTGAAACTTCCCGACTACTTTCTTTTGCTTTTTTCGTTAAATCTTTGTATTCATTGTAAAGTCTCAGATACCAATCATCATGCTTGATAGTTTCTGACCATCTGTTTTCATCAAAATATTTTGCCATAGTTCGGATCCATCATAGGTTCTTGCGTTTTGGGTTCTAATCTTATTCCATCATCATAAAACAAAAAGAAGACGACGCATAGGTCATCTTCTTTTTGTTGGCAGCAAATTCTCGCAAAAAAAGAGGCGAGTATGCTCGCCTCTGGTTGTGTTCCCGGGCACCCAGAAGCTATTCGGCTTTCTTGGTGCTAGGGACGAAGTAGGTGCCGACCTGTACTCGTGATTCTAGCGGTTCGTTTGGCTCGACTGGCCTCATGAGTTCCGATAGATTGACGGCAGGTTGAATCTTGCCGAGATAAACTTCGCGGTAAATCTTGGCATGGAAAACAGGTTCTTCGCCTTCAGCGCGCTTCACGCC
>JBDKGD010000062.1:0-6132 GCA_039798365.1 Candidatus Parcubacteria bacterium | reverse complement strand
TCCCGCGCTTCTTCTCGGATATCTTTGCGTTCTTGCTGATTCTGCTTCATGGTATCGCGGCGTTCTTCCATGAGATCTTTTCGTGTTTCGCGCTGCTGCATCAGTTGACCTTTCAGCGAATTACTTGGTTCTGTTTGTCCTTGTGTGTTGGTTTGCGCCTGGGCGGATACTGTTCCCATGACAACAGTGGCTAGTATCACCACCGCAAAAGGTAATTTTTTCATGAGATATAGTATAGCAGATTTTGTTTCTTTTTAAGAGATGCCCAGCAGTTTCTTTTTTAAGAGAAATCCATTCATGATTCCTCCGATGATGAGGGCTGCGTATACTGCCATGATTATTTCGTATTCATAGGGTATTGTCCGCATCACTCCGAGAATGACAGTGCTTGCCCATGAAACCACCGATATCACTCCCGATAGTAGTATTAATGATGATTTTTGAATGAACTCCGGTTCTTTTGCGAGTTCATGGCCTGCGTACTTACGAAACAGTGGCAGGTGTATGCTATGGAGCACAATGCCGTTGAGAATGATGACGCCAACAATTGAAATTTTTGCCAGAAATTTGCTTGAGGAGAAATAGAATGCGGGATCCATGAGAACTAGTCCGATCCCCGATAGTATAAGGCCAATGAGCCCTGCTACAACAAATGTACTTCCTTGATGAATGAAGCGCAGCTCATCGCGTGTTATACGGCCATCTTTGATGGCTGTTAAAAAAATGCCATCACTTACAAACGCGCCACCCGCGCCGATAATGGCTGAAAAGACGTGGGCAATGAGTAATATTATTTTCGTATCCATGAAATCTGGCATATTGTATAGTATAGCGTACTGTGATTTTTTAAAAAAATACCCCGAGTATTTTCGGGGTATTTCTATTTCTGCCGATATTTTTTACATTGATCCATCACGACCCTGCCAGAGGTTGCTGGTGTTTATCTCGGTATTTCCCGATGACTTAATATATAGGAATAATTGCATTTTATATGCTACGAAACTTTCTAACACCATTTGTAGCAACACCAATGATTTTGGATATGCTGTTCCCATTCCCCAGAGGTCAAGGGGCATTGCTAGCTCCTCATCGGTCATTTCGTTCATGACTTGCTTAATAATCTCTGCTTGTTGATCCATCGCCGCCAAAAATTGATCAGGTGTAATGGAATCGGTTTTTTTGCGTTCTTCCATATATACGTTCTTGTCGCTTGCGTGTATCGCCTTGACTGAAGCAGCGCCGGTACCTGCCAGGTATTGCAATAGTTCGGTTGTGGTGCGCTGTTTTTCCGTTGGCTTATAATCAAAGCCATTTGCTGGGATTTTAGTGAATAAATGTTTGATAATCCCTATCTCAAACAGAACCGCGTCGGTGAATTGTTGTTTTGTTATCATAGATTTTTAAGTATACGTTATTTTATTATTTTTTGATACTCCAATGCCCTGTTTGAGATATTCTTGATTTATTTATTTTTTATTGTATAATGATGTTGTTGCCCATTTACAATTTTTTTAAACCATGGAGATGGAGCTTCTATGAATCCTACCGAACTCGTTGTTGGCGATGTCTTCCGTCTTTTTAGAGCATCGTATATACAAATCCCCTTCTGTCATCCGGTGGCGGATAATGACTCAGAATTTTTGAAACAGTGCTCATTTTTTGATTCTTTTTTTGAGGGATTGCCCTCTTTTTCTACCCCTGTTCAATCTCTGAATTTAGCGGTTGGAACCGTTCTTACTTCTGATGAAGCCAGTGTTGATGGAGAAACATTTTTGAATCGACTTGACCTTCTTATCCGTTCTTCAAGAATTTTTCTTTTTGGTTTTTCTCATTTGGACTGGCTTATTCGTACTCAAAGAAAGGATGCTTCAATTCGAAGCGAGTTACATCAGATTTTCGATTCGTTTGATGTGGTGTGTTTTGCCGGAACCATAGTGCGCCCGAAGTACACAAATAATTTATGGATTCCGGCGTATAAGGTACGAACTGATTCAATAGTGTTTGTCCCTATTGATGAATATTCGTATCACATGAGTATTGCCTGTACTCGGCTTGACTACATCAGAACAACTGATCTGTTTTGACCTTACGCATTTTTGGCCCCGCGAAGAAATTCGCGGGGTCTTTTGTTGCTTACTGGTTGTATTTGAAACAACACGTCATGTGATCTTGCACCATTCCTACTGCCTGCATGTGGGCATAGCAGACGGTAGGTCCCAGGAACGAGAACCCTCTTTTTTTAAGATCGCCCGACCATGCAACCGCCTGTGGTATTGTTTTTGGGTAATCGGCAAGAGTTTGTATGTTGTGTTGTATCGGCGTGTTATCGACGAAGCTCCACATGTATGTGCTGAAACTACCCCATTCTTTCTGAACTTCTAAGAACTGTTTAGCGTTTTGTATTGCTGCTTCGATTTTTTGTCTATTTCTGATAATACCGGCATTTTCCATTAATGATTTTTTATTTTGTTCGGTAAAACGCGCTACTTGTGTCGGATTGAATCGCGCGAATGCTTTTTTGTAGTTGTTCCGTTTGTGAAGTACTGTTTTCCAACTTAATCCGGCTTGCGCGCTTTCCAAAACCAAGAACTCAAAAATTTTTTTATCATCATGCACGGGCACGCCCCATTCGGTGTCATGATACGTAATGTAGAGCGGGTCATTTTCGGGAACCCACGCGCACCGACGGATTATCGTGGAATTTTTTTGGTGTATTTTTACTGGCATCCGAGTGTTTTTCTGCACTGCTGGCGGGCATTTTCTGGCACTTGATTGCACGAATCACATGCATCGGTGGTGGGCGATGTTTTGGTGTCGATGGCGGAGTTATTCAACGACTCCATGATTGTTGAAAAATCTTGAAACTCAATTGTTTCCGGAAGCACGAATACTTTTTCTTCGCGTGCCCAATCTTGGCAATCGTACGTCATTTTTTCATTAAGATTGATGGGCGCGTTATCCCCATTGGCATCATTTGATTTCTCCATGGATATTTTAACCCCTTGTTGTAGATCGTCTGTCCAAACGTAGCTGGTAGCATCTTTTACGATGAGGTGACTTGTTACGGTCTGATTGTTTATGGTTGAGATGAAATCTCCCCGTAGCATTCCGTTGGAAACAAATACAGTGCCCGATGATTGCGCATCCGACTGAGTACTGTTGAACGTGCAGACACGCGGAATCGTTACTTCTAGAAGTTGCTTGAGTGATGTTGCCTGTTCTTGGGGGTTTTGTTTTTTTGATTTCTGATAATATAGCGTGGCTCCAATTATCGTTACCAGCACAATAGTTGTAAGTATGCCTAATTGAGTTATGGTTATTTTTTTCATATGGTTTTTTCAGTATAGCATGTGATACACTATGTACTAGATATTTGATTTTTTTAAGTATTTTCTAAGGAGGTTTCCATGAAGTTTGCTTTCTGTTTGCTGCCGTTTTTCCTGATGCTGTTAGTGCTTATTCCGCTGATCCTTGGCTCACAGGAAGCAGTGTTTTCTCATGTTCCATGCGATGAATCAAGTGTTCGATTGCCATCGGGAGTTGAGATTTCATGTTTTTCTGTTCCCAGCAGCCAACCTGCAACTGGGTACTGGATTTTATTTCATAGATCAGCGTATGATACCACTCATCTGTACTCGCTTTCTCTATCCCCTGAAAAAGTTATGTGTTTCTACGGGACTCGAGAAGTTGTTTTTCTCAAGACATCTTCCGGTTGGACTATGCGTGATACTGTGGAAGCTCACGCGCATTCCCTGTCAGATTATGATATGCAGTTTATTGATGATTGCATGGAGTTGTGTCGAGTTCTGGATGCGTCTTACCTGAAACACCAAACATTGCGTGATGCCATTTACGATTGCATTGAGCCGATCAATCAATTTATGGGAAAGACGTATCGTTTGCGTACTCTGCCCATTGTACATAAGGAGGATTCGTTATGATGATGCTTATTCTTGAAAGGATTTTTGCCGTTGTCGTGTTTTTCTTGTTGGTGATGGTTATCATCTTTATTGGCTTATTTTTCTGGGATATTGCCAAGCGATATTATTGTGACATTGAACAATAATCGCGTCGATTGCTGAGGATGGCAATACCGTATATCTTACGTCCATTTCTTGTACTTGGGCGTATTTTTATGCTTGTATGGGGCATATTCCATTGACAGAATGCATTGTTTTTCTTTATGGTATTGATAGTGAATGTCTTGACATTTTTTCAGTATGGAGGGTTGTTTATGATGCAAATTTTTGGTGATCGCCGTAACCTGCATAAACCTATTGCGCAGACCATGGAGCGGTTTGTGGATCAATTTTTTCCTTTGACGAAAGGAAATATTGTATGCGGATATTTTACACCGGAATCGAATACGAAGCATGATCAGTTTGTGAGTCACCGCTTCATAGTTTTAGGTACTCGCTTTTCATTTTTTCCGCACTATTGTCCGCGACCCTATAGCGCCAAGGCGCTTATACTGATTATTTTCACAGTGAATTCTACTACTGGGGTGATTTCAACTATTCGATTTGCCCTGAGCCATTGGATATTGAAACGCAGGCAATTAGATCTTCTTGAGGCGATTCCGTCGTTTTTTGTACACGCGCTACGCCTTCAGTCGAATCAGGTGCATGGCAAAATAGGATTTGTTTGACGATATTTTTGTTGAGCGCACGTTGTTTTTCGTGCGCTTTTTATTTTTCTTTGTCCTGATAGCTTGGTGTTGCCGAATGTCCTTTTGTGGCACAAGCCGAGACCGCGGAGCAAGTCGTCACTTCAATGACTGAGCATACTACTGTCGCCCATGCAGAAAAAATGGCAGAAATGGCTCAAACCATGAATGCTGAGCAGATGAGCGTGATGATGATGGCGAAGATGGAAGAAGTTTCGATGTAGATTTCTGTCGCATAAATC
Organism: Candidatus Parcubacteria bacterium; assembly: GCA_039798365.1. Classification (GTDB taxonomy): domain Bacteria; phylum Patescibacteriota; class Minisyncoccia; order UBA6257; family 2-01-FULL-56-20; genus JBDKGD01. The sequence continues at coordinate 1,224 of JBDKGD010000062.1, read as the reverse complement.
TCTTGTTTAAAAAATAGCCACATGATCAACTCATGTGGCTATTTTTATTTGATCTGGGGCTGGTTTTTTAGCGGAGGTTTTTTACTGCCAGGAAATCTCTGATTAAAGCGCTGAATAGGGTGTGTGAATTTAGCTATTGATGCTATTATTCGCCACTTACCTCAACGGTAAATCCTCCTGTTGCCATGCGATTCATTTCAAACGGCATGACAAAATCTTTGTTTTGATCTGCTTGCGCGCTCATTTCTTCGTACACCTTCGCATTTACTTCATCGCGGTGCTCTTTTGATTTGAACGTAATAAATGAGAACCACACGTCCTCATCTTCTTTTGCGCCTGCCATTTCCGGGAAAGGACGTATACTCATTCCTCCCATATCTTTTGGCGTAAGGTCATCGCCCTTGCATTCAAAATACGCGAGTGCGCCGTGTTTCATCCATGCATCGCGACCACTGTTTGCCATTTTTATGTACTCTTCTTTTTTTCCTTTTGGCACTACCAACACAAACCCGTCTACATAATTTGTTTTATTCATGGTGTTTTTTTATTTTACTGAATTTTTTATGTGAACATCAATACTTGAATTTATTTTTGAGGTTTCAGTTTTTTTTGAAATATTGAGGTTTGGCTTAATGTATTAATTTTTTTGTTATGATTACTGACAGAACTTGACATCTTGATCATTTTTATAGCACCGGCTATCATGGCTTTACAGAATTTATTGTAGGTAAGAGTATGCTTTTTGAAGGTTAGTCTCTGATCTGTTTTCCGTTTTCCGGTTGCACTCATATCGCCAACAAATTTTTCATTATTCCCATCGTGAAACATAAAATCGTAGTGACTTTTTCCGTGAGCCACCGAATTACGGATGTCATAAAAAATTTCCCCGATAACTTCGATATCATCGAATGATTCGCCTGGATACCTATCATTATTTTTTATAAAACTTTTCAGTAAAACGTTCTTGGTATTTTGTGGTAAAGTCCTAAAGAAAAACAGGATATCATTTTTTGAATTTTTGATATCTTCAAACCTACCATCCTTTAATTTCACTAAGCCTTCGACCATAGCCACTAAAAACATTACTTTTACGGAATCATATTTCTTTCCCTTGTTTGCGAGTTCTACGCACCACTCTAATCTATTTAACATTCGTTTTGATTTGATATCATTTTTACTCCAGAATCTCTTTTCAACCTTTTTTGCAAAATCTTCCGCTTTTTT
>JBDKGD010000061.1:0-11159 GCA_039798365.1 Candidatus Parcubacteria bacterium | reverse complement strand
GGGCATACTATTGGGTTTATTGGCACCGAAGAAGATATTAGTCATATTCGCGCGTCTGAGAATATGGCTAAAACCAGCGAGGAGCGTTTTTTGCAGCTCGCGAGCAACATTCCTGAGGTTTATTGGGTTATTCAACTTCTTCCGGAAGAAAAGATTTTATACGTCAGCCCCGCTTTTGAAACTATCTGGAATATTTCTCGGGATGATTTATATCTTGATCCCAGAATATGGATGCGATCTATCCATCCGGAAGATATGGATAATGTCATCAATGCTTTCCGTGATTTTATTGCTCAGAAAAGTGATTACAAAGTTCAGTATCGCATTGTTCATCCCAATGGCTCGATTGTGTGGATTTCTGATTGGCGGCAGCTTATTTTTGATGATCAGGGCCTTGCGTATCGAGCGGTTGGTGTTGCGCGTGATATCACCAGAGAGAAGGCAGTTGATCAAGCAAAATCTGAATTTGTTTCTTTGGCGTCCCATCAGTTAAAAACGCCTATCGGTGCTTTGAATTGGAATGCGGAAATGCTCCTTGATGGAGACTACGGTCCATTGCAAGAGAAACAAAAAGAGGTTATCCAGGAAATGTACGCTACCAACCAAAGGATGAAAGACCTCGTGAATGGACTTTTAAATATATCGCGTATTGATATGGGCAATTTCGTTATAGATCCTCATCCAGTTGATGTTGTCGCAATATGTAGCGATGTTCTACAGGAACTCCATTCGCGAATATTAAAAAAAGGTCATACTGTCACTACTCATTATGCTGAACATCTCCCTCCTTTTTCCGCGGATCCAAATCTATTGCGCATTGTATTCCAGAATCTTATTTCAAACGCAATAAAATACACACCCAACCAAGGTTCTCTTGCGGTGATTATTGAAATCCGTGCCGGCGAATTTGTCATTAGTGTTTCAAATAATGGAGAACCGATTCCTATTGATGATCAGCCGCGATTATTTGAAAAATTGTTTCGTGCCAGCAATGCCCAGAAACAAGATCCTGATGGCAATGGTCTTGGTTTGTATTTGGTGAAGGCGATTGCCGAGCATGGTGGAGGGCGCGTGTGGTTTGAATCTGCTCCCGGGCGCGATACGGTTTTTTCTATCGCGTTTCCTGTTTCCGGGATGAAATCAAAGGTCGGCACAAAGTTCATTACATGATTTTTATGGATTTTTCTGCTCATGTTTCTCAAACAATTTTGATCGTTGAAGATGAGGTTTCTTATCAACGTGTTTTATCGGAAAAACTGACACGAGATGGTTTCTTGGTTTTACAAGCATCTGATGGCGCGAACGGACTGTCGGTCGCCTTAGAAAAAAAGCCCAATCTTATTATTCTTGACTTGCTTATGCCACGTGTCGGTGGATTTTCTTTTTTGCGATCATTGCGTAATTCTGGCGAATGGGGGAGACACGTTCCTGTTATTATTCTTACTAATTTATCATCTGCTGATGATGCTCGAAATAAGGATGTTGCTGAACTGGAACCTGCGTATTATTTTGAAAAGACGGATATTTCTATCGCCGATGTATTGACTAAAGTACGCGCCTGCCTTTCTTGAGTATACGGTTTTTTGATTTTTTTCTTCCTTTCGTCTAGTATTTCCTCATTGTTTTTATGAAATTATCCATCGGCATTGTAGGGTTGCCAAATGTCGGCAAATCAACTCTTTTCAAGACTTTGACAAGTGCTGACGTTGTCATCGCAAATTATCCATTTGCTACTATTGATCCTAATGTTGGAGTTGTGAGCGTCCCTGATACCCGTCTTGATGTATTGTCTGTCGCGAGTTCTTCTAAGAAAAAAATCCCTGCTATTGTTGAATTTTATGATATTGCCGGCTTAGTGAAGGGCGCATCAAGTGGAGAAGGTTTGGGAAATCAGTTTTTGACTCATATTCGCGACACCCAGGCAATTGTTATGGTTTTGCGTATTTTCCAGTCTGGTGAAATTATGCATGTCGAGGGAGATGTTGATCCTGTCCGTGACTTGGGAATTATTGAGACCGAGTTGATATTGAAGGATTTGGAGACTGTTGAAAAACGAATGAAACGCGCCGAGGGTGAAGCTCGGACCGGTGATAAAAAAGCAACACATGAGCTTGATGTGTTGCGCCAGATTTATCACGCCCTTACTCAATCGCGCCTTACTATTGAGTGGGCGCATACTGACATTGTCCGTGAAATGCAGTTGTTGACCGCCAAGAAGCAGATATTTCTTCTCAATGGAGCTGAATCTGATGTTTCTCCCTTACTGCGAGAGGCGTTGGCGCCATATGGAGGTGCATATGTCGTGGCAGATCTTTTGAGTGGAGCGGGTGTTTCACAGTTAATACACGCGGCGTATGATGCTTTGGGACTTATTAGTTTTTTTACAACCGGCGAAGATGAGACGCGGGCATGGACTATTCGTTCCGGCGCGAAAGCGCCTGAGGCAGCGGGAGCGATTCATAGTGATTTTGAGAGAAAATTTATTCGTAGCGAGGTTGTGTCTTTCGATGATTTTGTTGCGTGTGGCGGTTGGGCCTCTGCTAAACAAAAGGGTAAGTTGCGACTAGAGGGAAAAGAGTATGAAGTTCGTGATGGCGATATCATGGTTATTCGCCACGGGTAAGCTTCGTTTCTTCTGCGATGTTTTACTGTTAGCGTCGAGTATCAAATGATGCTGAAAGTGTATCAGGATCGGCAAATTCTATTTCCGCGCCTGTCGGCAAGCCTCTTCCGAGTCTGCTTATTTTTTTTGTCCATCCGCGCAATTCTTTTATAATTGTGTCGGCGTGAAAATCGCTCAGTGTCGAAGGTCCGAATCCCATAATGATTTCATCAATCATTCCGTTATGATCCCGCTTGATTCTTGTTTTTGTTGTTTGGAGTCGCCTCTGGTGTTCGACTGACAATATGCCTGTTTTTGGTATTGAACCGATTACCAGGTACGTTCCTTTGTAGATGCCGGTATCTTCAATGGATAATAGATCTGTTTCTTTTTCCACAATGAGTATCTGTTGCCTATTCCTTTCCGGATTGTTGCATATCTCGCATAGTGAATTTTTTTGATTACAAACAAAGAAGCAGTTTGCGCATACTGATAAATCCGATAACGCCATAATATTTTTTGCCAACTCTTGTCCGTATATTTTGCCAGCGCCTGTTAAATAAAATGCCAGGCGAGCTGCTTGCCGTGGACCGAGTGATGGGAGGTGGCGCAATGCTTCAGTTAGTGATTCTATTTGTGGAGGAATATTCATATTTTTTATAACGCTATTCCTTCCTCAAATATATCAAGGGATCCTGATTGTTGTGACGTTATGTATGACTCTCCGGCGTGTTTTTCATCTGTTTCGCGGAAACTTGCTCGTTCGGCGTCAAATTGCAGCCGCACTCTCCCTAGGGGTCCGTTGCGGTGTTTGGCGATGATTATTTCTGTTGAATTTCGTTCCGCATCCGGCAAGTCATTACGCTCCTTGTCCTTTCGGTAGATAAACATCACTACGTCGGCATCTTGTTCGATACTTCCTGATTCTCGCAAATCATGGAGTTTTGGCTCTTTATGATCTCGCTGATCAACTGATCGGGATAACTGTGATAACGCAAGGATAGGAACATTTAATTCGCGTCCGAGCGTTTTTAAGCCACGCGATATTTCGGTGATCTGATGGACCATATTATCAGATCCTCTGCGTGGCATGATGAGCTGAAGGTAATCGACGACCAACATATCAAGTCCGTGTTCTATCTGTAATCTGCGTGCCATTGCCCTCATTTGCATAATATTGGGTGAGGCGGTGTCATCGATATATAAATGGCTTGTGTTGAGGGTGTTAAACGCGTTTTGAATCATAGCAAATTCGGTATCATCGATTCGATGACCTGTCCGTAGTTTCCAGAGAGCGACGTTTGATTCGGCTGATATAATACGATCAATTACTTGCTCTCGAGACATTTCTAATGAGAATATGCCAACTTTTGCTCCGTGTCGTACGGCAGCATTACGAGCAATATCAAGAGCGAAGCTTGTTTTTCCCAATGATGGTCGAGCGCCTATGATGACTAAATCGGATCGTTGAAGTCCTGAGAGCAGCATGTCTATTTGTCTAAATCCAGTCGGGATGCCGCGGATTGCTCCTTTGGCATCTTGGAGCCGTTCTATTCTTTCGAATGCTCCTTTCAATTCATCTTTTAATGCTATGAAATTTTTTGGAAGTGATTTCTGCGATATCGAAAGTATTTTTTGCTCAATAGTGTCAAGCATATCTTCCATTTCTAATCCTGGTGAAAATGCTGATTCTGTTATTTCCGCGGACGCGTGTATCAGATCCCGCAATACTTTTTTTTCTTTGACTATATTGGCAAAGTGTACGATGTGGCTGGCGGTTGTGATTGCCCCTGTCAACTGCGCCAGGTAGCTTGATCCGCCTACGTGTGTTAGTAGTTCGTGTTCTTTGAGGTGTGTTGTGAGCGTGAGTATGTCTATGGGTTGATTTTTGCCATATAGCTCCAGAATCGATTGGTAGATTCGTTCGTGAGTAGGAAGATAAAAATCGGCTGGTTCCAGTATGTCTGCTACCCGAAAGATGGCATTTTTATCAATGAGAATAGCACCCAAGACGCTTCGTTCCGCCTCTACGTTTTGTGGAGGTATTCGTGTTGCCGATGCTGTTGCTGATTGCTTTGTTTTCGGAGGCATGCTTACGTGTCTTTTATTCTATAAAAAAAATATTTCAAATGATACTTGACAAATAGTTCCGCTTCTATCCATTGACAGAAATATTTTTATTTTTTATGATTATGTTTCTTGTTTACGGCGTTCCATTGAAAATTTACCATATTCTTTTTGGGAGGTTTGCATGTCTGATCATAGTGTTCAATTTTTGGCTTCCGATGGTTTGCGTTTCACGTCCGAGCATCAGGGGCTTGTTAGTGCTTGCTTTGGTGTTCGGGTTGAATTGTCGAATGAAGGGTCTCTGATGATAATTTATGGATGTTCATTAGAACTGAATGAATTGCCCAATTCTATTTGTGATGTCATAGATCCGGATTGGCGTTCGAAGATGTTTCCTTTGTCAGATCCTGTTTTGCAATAGGGTGATCTGCTGTGGATGATCTAGGTTGTTTACAATTGCTGAGTTATTATTGATGATCCATCTGGTCTATCTACTAATTCAGCTTGGAATTGTTGCAAGAGAATGTCTATTTCTTTACGCAGGGCGTCAGCTTCTGCGTATTTTTTTTCTTGACGGGCACTTGTTCGTTTTTCTATGAGCCTGTGGATGGTACTCATTATTTCTGCCGGTATTTTTTCTTTTTTTAATTTTTGTGCTTCAATCGACAACCCAAGTATATCGGCACATTTTTTTATCAGTGTTTTTTTGTGTTGCGATATGTGCTCTGGTTTTATGTATTCCCATGTCAGTGCTAATGCGGATGGCAGATTCATGTCATCTTCAACTGTTTCCAGGAATACTGCTATATCATGTGTATCTTTTTCCGTGTTTTCTCCAGGTTCACTGAGCGCATAGTACTTTTGTCGCAACGATTGGAGTGCATTCTGAGCTGCGCCTAGCGCTTCCCATGTGAAATTTATTTTTGATCGATAGTGGGTGGTTGCCATAAGATACCTGAGTGCTATTGGATCAAATCCCTTTTTTTCAATATCAGCTAACGTGTAGAAATTATTAGCTGATTTTGACATTTTGCGATTGTCCACCAAGAGATGCTCGCTATGACACCAGGTGTGGACGAATGGCTTATATATTGGTTGTGCCTGAGCTATTTCATTGGTATGGTGGGGGAATATCAGATCAACGCCACCGGTGTGAATATCGGTCGCATGTCCTTCAAACACCTCATGGTTGACGACGGAACATTCAATGTGCCATCCCGGTCTGCCAGGTACTAGTTTGTCAACTGACCAGGCAATGGCTCCTTCGGTAGCGGGATCGTGGGCCTTCCATAATGCGAAATCGCTTAAAGTTTTTTTGTCGTACTCATCGTGAGAAACTCGAATTCCGATTTTTTGACCTTCTAGAAATTGTTTGCCAACTAGAGCGCCGTAGTCGTGAAAATCCTCGTCGTACTTTTTGATATTAAAATACACGTCTCCTGTTTCCGTTGTGTACGCATATCCTTTCTCGATTAACGCATTGATGAAGATGCCCATTGCGGGCACTTTTTCGCTGATAGGAACCACATGGATTTGATCTGTCGCGATGCTTATTTTTTGCAAATCAGCCATGAAGATATCTGTATATTGCTGAGTGTATTGTTTTAGTTGATCTACTGTCGCCGACTTCCCGAATCGGTCTATAGCCCCTGCGATTGTCTTATCATCGATATCGGTTATGTTCATAACCCACCGCACTGATTGTCCGCTCGCTTGCAGTACTCGCACGATCGTGTCGGCGTGAACAAAGCTTCTTAGGTTGCCAATGTGCGCGTTATTGTATACTGTTGGTCCGCAGCTGTAGACCCGTATCGGTTGGTTGGGCTTGCTTTCTATCGGTTCGATTTTTTTTGTGAGCGTATTATAGAGAGATAGCATAATACTATCTAGCATATCTTAAAACACTGAAAAAAGCAGTAGGTTTTTTGTTTATCTAACCAGTTTCTTTAGAGCCATTTTTTTATTTTAAATATGGCAAACATTGTTAGCAGGGCAATTCCCATTGTTCCTACGATAATCCAAAAATCGTTTGGCATGCCGATAATGGGCTTTGTATTGGTGGGGATACTCAGTAGCGCGGCAACGAGTGTCAGTGGGAACGTGCTGAATGCGAGTATGGTGAATGTTTTTACTACCTGGTTCGTTCGAGCGTTTAGTAACTGAGTGTTGGTTTGTTCAAAATCTATAACCGCTAGTCTGTAATCTTCCAAGAGATTAGCTATTTTCGCATGATCGGCAATAAGATCGTTGATGTAGGGGATTGATTCTTTCCCCCAAAAGTTCATTCCGGCTTCCAGGAGAGAATTGAAGAGTGGTCCCTGCGATCTGAATATGATGCGGTATTCTGAGATATCGCGTTTGAGATATGAAAGGTCGCGTAATATTTCATGCTCGCGGTCGGCAAATAACTGCGCGGACACTTCGTCAACTTTTTTGCCGATGTGGTGTAACTGACGGACGCTATATGATAAGAGCGATTGTATGAGGTAATGAGTGAGCGTGAGCGAATTTTCGCATATATCAGCTTTTGCGAGAGGGTCTTTGCGTTCAAACTGTTGTTTTATTTCGTCGATAATTTCGAGCGGTTCATATTGAATGGAAATTACCTCGTTTTTGCTAATGATAAAATCAATTTCTGCTTTTTGGGATACTTTTTCGAGTGGGTTATACACGGCAAATTGGCATACCATAAAAAGATAGTTTTCGTATACTTCTACTTTTGTTCGAACGGATGGTTCTTTTAATTCCTTCAGAACAATAGGGTGCACGTTGAGCTTTTTTTTCAATCGGGCGCTGTCTGCGGATGATATTGTTTTTAGCGCAGTCCACGTTGCTTGTTCTTTTTTTACTGCTTTCATGCTTTGTATTATATCAATACCGCAGATGTATCTCCTGTTTATAACATTTGCCTCATTCGATAAACATCTCTTTTTGCGGATGTGCTGCGGTTTTATTCCTATTAGCACTCTTGACAGGAGATTGCTAAAGCATACAATTATGTATATACTTCTTCTATTATCATGTCACTTGATGCTCGCAGCACGATTATTCTTCAGGCCTCAATTGAGAGCTATATAAAAACAGGGGAACCTATCAGTTCTACCTGGCTTTTTGAGCACTACGATTTTGGGATAAAGCCGGCTATGATTCGCCATGAATTGAATTATCTTGAAGATGAGGGCTATCTTACGCAACCACACCATTCCGCTGGCAGAATTCCAACGAATAAATCTTATGAATGGTATGTTCGCGATTTGCTTTCGAGTGGTTCGGGCACTCTTGTTTCTTCAAAAAATTCATCCCACAATAACCTCGTTGATTCTTTCAAAGCACGCGCGTGGGACATGCTTGTTGAACATCTTTCTCATCAACTTGGAGTGTTGGGGGTTGCGTGGGATAGTAATAGTCAACACATTCATACCGACGGATTACACAATGTGGTGGCGGGAGTCGATTGGCAGGATGCGAGTGAGATTATAAAGATTGTGTATGATTTTGAACGACTGAGCCATACTCTCGTTCGCGCAACCGACGGTTTCCCTATTGATGATATCGCCGTGTTTGTCGGTAAGCGTAATCCTGTCATCGGGAGCGAAGAAGTAGCAGCGATGGTTGCTGGATATGCTTTGGGTGATGGTCAGACCGTTTATGTTTGCGCCGTCGGACCAAAACGCATGAACTACGCTAAGGTTATTTCAACATTACAAGGTCTTAATAATTTTTAGGTAATTATTTTTTACTATGGAAGAATATACACATACATCTCCGACTTCAGATACTCCTTCTTCTGATCATCAAGAAACAATACCTGTTGATCCTGCAGGGGAGCTTTCTGAAATGCTTGCTGAATCTCGTCGACAAGCCCAAGAATACCTCCAGGGGTGGCAACGGGCAAAGGCTGATTTCTCAAATTATAAACGAGATGAAATGGCGCGAATGGAGGATGTCGCTCGATATGCGGGATCGGATCTTATTCGCGATATGATTACGGTTTTGGATAGTTTTGATCTGGCGATCGGCTCATTGGAAAAACAGGGGCCTGTCGAGAAAGGGGTGTACATGATTAGAACTCAAATTGAGGATGTATTGAAAAAAAGAGGATTGCAGCGCATAGAGATTACTCCTGGTTCTGCGTATGATCCGGCGGTAGCTGAGGCGATTGCTCAAACTGAATCAGATCAGTATGAATCGGGGTCTGTTGTCGATGTTATTGAGCAGGGCTATCGATTGCATGACAAAGTGATTCGACCGGCTCGTGTTCGTATTGTTTCGTAATATTAACATTTATTTATTTTTTTATGAGCAAAATTATTGGCATTGATCTTGGAACTACTAATTCTGCGGTTGCGGTTACCGAGGCAGGTGAGCCACGCGTACTGGAAAACGCCGAAGGAAATCGAACAACTCCTTCTATCGTGGCTGTTTCGAAATCAAATGAGCGATTGGTTGGTTTGCTGGCAAAACGACAGTCAATCACCAATCCTAAAAATACTATTTTTTCGGTCAAGCGATTAATTGGAAGAAAATTTTCTGATCCCGAAGTCACGCGTGACGCTGCCTGGTTTCCTTTTGATATTCGCGAAGCGGCAAATGGCGGTGTTGAGGTGAAGATGGGCGATGAATGGTATAACCCCGAACAGATTAGCGCGTTTGTTCTGGGTAAGTTGAAAGCCGATGCTGAGGCGAAGTTGGGAGAGAAAGTTGAGGAAGCTGTCATTACTGTCCCTGCGTATTTCGATGATTCTCAGCGTCAGGCAACTAAAAATGCTGGCGAGATTGCTGGATTAAAGGTGCGACGCATCATCAACGAACCAACAGCTGCGGCTTTAGCGTATGGACTTAATAAACAGAAAAACGAAAAAATTGTAGTATATGATTTTGGCGGTGGCACGTTCGATGTTTCGGTTTTAGAGATTGCCGATGATACGGTTGAGGTTAAGGCGACTGGTGGAGATACTCATCTGGGCGGCGATGACGTTGATAATCGTATTTTTGAGTATTTAAGCGCCGAGTACAAGAAACAGGAGGGCATTGATATTGCCAAAGACCCTCTTGCCCAGCAACGCCTTAAGGAAGCAGCAGAACGCGCCAAGCATGAATTGTCGAGTGCGTTTGAAACCGAAATTAACCTGCCATACATATCATCTGATGCGGCTGGACCGAAACATTTGCTTATCAAATTAACTCGCGCAACTTTGGAAGAGCTGGTGCGTGATTTAATTGATCGTTCCATTCAATTAACGGTTGAGGCAGTTACTGCTCCTGCTCCCCGCGGTGCTGGTTTCAAGCTCGAGGATATTAATGAGATTATTTTGGTTGGCGGTCAAACTCGCATGCCGGCTATTGTTGAGGCGGTTGAAAAAGTTTTTAAAAAACAACCACACAAAGGTATTAATCCCGATGAGGTTGTTGCCATTGGCGCTGCGGTTCAGGGTGGTATCTTGCAGGGCGATGTAAAAGATATCCTCTTGCTTGACGTTACTCCTTTAAGTTTGAGCTTGGAAACTTTAGGTGGCGTGGCAACGGCAATGATTCCTAAAAACACGACTATCCCTACTTCTAAATCGCAAGTATTTTCTACTGCTGCTGATAATCAGACATCGGTTGAGGTGCACATTGTGCAAGGAGAACGTCCCATGGCGAGCGATAACAAAACCTTGGGTCGATTTATTCTTGATGGTATTCCTCCTGCTCCCCGCGGCGTTCCTCAGGTTGAAGTTATTTTCGATATTGATACCAATGGTATTTTGAGTGTGTCCGCAAAGGATAAGGCATCGGGTAAGACTCAATCTGTTCGCATCGAAGCATCAACTAGTCTTTCCAAGGATGAGATTGAACGCTTAAAGAAGGAGGCGGCTGAACACGCCGCGGAGGATGCCAAACGAAAAGAACTTATTGAAGTTAAAAACTTAGCAGAGAGCACGTTGTACCTTGCTGAAAAATCATTGAAAGACGCGGGCGATAAAATTGCTTCTGATGTAAAAGTTGCGGTTCAAGAAAAAATTGATGCATTAAAAAAAGTGAAAGATTCTGATGATGCGCCTGCTATTTCTGCTGCCCATGAGCAGTTGGCAAGCGAGATTCAAAAGATTGGCTCGGCGTTGTATAATCAAAAAGATGCCAACCCAACAAATCCAGACGGGGGAACTGCACAACCAGAATCTGGCGAATCAGACACTGCCGCGAGCGGATCGTAAGAGATTTGAGGGCGTTGGTTTTTTTATAACCGCCGCCCTCACGTTTTCTTCTTCGTTTTTCATTTTTTATTTATCTTCTCCATTATTTCTTGGTCCAGCTCGTTTTTGGTTTATTTTTGTTAGTCTTATCGCGTTCTGCGGGGGAGTTTCACTGCATGTTGCAACCATCCGTACTCTTTCCGCTTGGTGTATTGTTGTTTTTGGAGTTATTTTTTTCTCGCATCTTCCGTATCTTTTTTCTTCGCCCCTTTCTTCTCTGATTCTCTCTGCCAGCTCTTTGATGCTCTTTTTAT
>JBDKGD010000060.1:0-8074 GCA_039798365.1 Candidatus Parcubacteria bacterium | reverse complement strand
AATTTGTATTTATTATTTTATAAAAACGAGGGAGTCGCGAAACTCCCTCGTAACTACTCCGACCAAACCACAGTGGGTCTAGTTGAGTTGCGGGTCAAAGAATCCTATAAGTGGCAACCCTTCGGTAGTTCCTTTCTCCGAGAGATGTGATAATACTTTGAGCTTTTCGGCCTCCGCATCTTCTGCTGTCTCGAAGCATTGGAGAAGCTTTTTCTGTTCCCCGCAATGTTCCTGCGGTGGAACTCCGAGAAAATATTTGAAATCGGATCCGTTCTCACGAACATGAATTCCGATTAGAAACTTTCCTGTCATCAGAATCTCTCTGCAGACTTTGCATCCCTGGGTAACGCCAGCAGGATGCTCGATTACTATTATCTGACATTCACCATCTTTCATAACTTCCTCCTGTTTGAATGAAAAACTTGAGTAAGTGTAAAAAGGATAGAAAGTGAAGTAAAGTTTTATATCAAATAAAACTTATTTGTATCTTTTTGTTATATATGATATATTACCCCTATGATAAAGATTCAAGATACCGTTCGAGATATTCTTTACTCTGACGAAGAGGCCCTCTTTGCACTTTCCCGTGGATATATGAACCTTTCTGCCTATGCTAAGCAGATTGAGAAAGTGGTGAGGCAGAAGACCAAGAAGAATGTTGGTACTCCGGCAATTGTGGTCGCTCTGTCGCGTGCAAAGAAAGAGATAAAGAAGCCTGATCCTTTGGTACAGGACATTCAGATCAATAACATTACTACCAAGTCGCCACTTTCAGAGGTTGTTTTTGAGAAGACCCCGCAACTTTTAGCCAAGCTGTCGTCCCTTTATGAGAAGGTAAAGACATCAAATGATGATTTTCTTACAATGACTCTAAGTACGAGCGAGATTACAGTTATCTGTTCTGATCGAATCAAGGAGGCAGTTTTAAAGCACTTCAAGGATAAGCCGCGAATGATCGAATCTGGCCTCGCCTCAATCGGTCTTTCGCTTGATCCGAAGTACTACAGTATGCCCAATATTACGTTTTCGCTTCTGCGTCGTATCGCCCAAAAGCGTATCGTGCTTGCGGAGACAATTACGACCCACACCGAGATCATCTTTGTATTCCAAGAAAAGAGCCTGCCGGAAATGCTAACGCTTTTCAGGGTCGAGATTGAGTAATCGACCCCATTCCTGCCTTTCGTTGACTTTGGCTTAGGTACCTCAAATCACTCCGGATGCGCTTTGTGCATCGCCATCAATTCTCATATACTTTTATCAAGTTTCCCGAAAGTAAGCCGTATTTTCGGTTCTAATTTCGAGACATTGCCACCGCCAGATGTCCAAATTCGAACCCAAGTAAAATCAGAGTATTTGGACTAAAATAATATAATGACCGGGAAGCTTATTGATTGGGCAGAAAACGTACTCAAAGAGAAACTTATTATCACCAAAGAAGAATATGGTGACCAGAGTAAAGTTTTTCGGCTACAAGCATCTAATGTAAATTACTTCGCAAAAATAGGCAAAGGACTCGAAAAGGAGCGCGCTCGTCTCGATTGGCTTGCCGGCAAATTGCCGGTGCCTAAAGTTATCGGCTTTACCATGGATGATGGCGAAGACGTTCTTCTGCTGTCAGGTATTGAAGGTAAAAACTTGGCGGTTTTAAGTAAAGAATGGCCAAAAGATAAAGTTGTAGACAAGTTGGTTGAAGCACTTCTCAAATTTCATGCCGTAGATGCCACAAGTTGCCCTTTTGGGATTTTTGAAACTGGCAAGATACTTGTTCATGGGGATGCATGTTTGCCAAACTTTATCTTTCGGGAAGAAGAATTTTCTGGTTATATCGACCTGGGTGATTTAATGATCGCTAAACCAGAGGTAGATTTTTCGGCTGCTATTTGGAGCTTGCAATACAATCTTGGGCCTGGATATGGTAAGCAATTTTTGGAGAAATATGGAGTGCAAAACGTGACAGATAAGATGATCGAAGAATTGCGATTGCGGTATGAAGACATGCAGAAAGAATGGGGACTATGAGAATTGAAGAAGTTTTAACTAAGTATCCCAAGACTCAACTGATTAAGGATTTTAAGATTGTTCTCAAAGATCTTGAGCCTTATGTAAAAAGTTCTAACTATTTAGTCAAAGGAAGAGAATTCACAAACTTTTCGCTAAGACCGCGCGAGGCATGGGCGAACTAGTTGCTCTGTGCTGTGCTTCGTAAATTACAGGGCGACCATATTACGCTTACAGAAGACTCTGACGGGGACGGATTTATTGTTGTGAAAACTACCGGAGAAGTTATACCGACTGAACATGTTTCTGCGCTAGAAAATCCTCTCAATCCTCTACCCAAAGGCGATGGGAGAGATTGAAAGAATATCTGCGCTCTTTCGCCATCGTTGATCAAGAAATCATTACTACCCATGTCCAGACTGATACTGTAGAGAAGATGATCAGTGCTCTGGCATTTGTATGGAGCGATGGGGATGCTAAGCGTACGGATGCTTTTCTAAACAGCAAATCTATAGCCGAATACATAGAGACGAACTGCCGCACAAATTCCGGATTCTCATTCATGTTCCACCATTACCTGATAGACGTGCATCGATGATTTGATAACGCCACCTGGATAAGGGTGGCTTTTTTCAACGATTTTACGTATTAAGTAAATATATTTTAGAATATAGGGACAGAAATAATTCCAACGCAACCCACATGCAACCGAAAATTACGATTGGAAGCATAGAAATAGTTAAACCACGTCAAATTATCTATGACGTCTTGCAGTACATACAATCAGGATCAGTTCTGGACTTAGGGGCTGGGTTTGGCAGACACTCCTTGTTTCTTGCAGACAAGGGTTTTCACGTTACTGCCGTAGAGATAGAACAGAGCAAGCTTGATAGGTTGCAAGAAAATGCCAAAGCGCTTGGAGTGGATATACAAACTATCAAAGCCGATGTAGCCGATTTTATCCCACAACAAAGCTACGATCTCATGCTCTCAACGATGGTTCTTCATTTTTTACCAAAAGAAAAAGCACAGAAAGCGCTTGCTATAATGCAAGAGCATACAGCCCAAAACGGTTTCAATGTTGTAAGTGTCTACACCAATGAGAATCCCGTAGGGTTAAGAGCATATCTTTTTGAAAAGAGTCAGTTGAGAAACGCGTATAGTTCTTGGGAAATTATTTCATACGAAGAGGCACTCGGAGAGGAAATGGAGCATCCCAAAGATGGCGGTCCAACAAGAAGGTACAGTGCAAGATTAATAGCACGGAAAATATAGTAAGCTAAAATTCAGGCGTGCATTGTAATAAAAGGTATGAGCGGTAACGCAGATAGAATAGAGCGGGATTCAATTTTTGAATAAAGTAAAAAAGGTGGATATGATGGTGGTATGACACAAAGCATGAAAGGTTTTTTAAACTTCGTTCGCGAACAGGGGGTGGTGGGGTTGGCAGTCGGGTTTATTCTTGGCGGCGCTATCTCCAAAGTCGTGACAGCCCTTGTGAATGATATTATCAATCCCGTGTTGAGCGGGTTATTCGGATCAGTTGGCGGATTAAAAAATGCGTCGATTGCGTTCGGTGGATCAAGCATACTGTACGGTGATTTTCTGGCGGTAAGTATTGATTTTTTGGTGATTGCCCTCGTTGTCTACTATGGAGTGAAAGCTCTTGGGTTAGAACGGTTGGATAAAAAGAAAGAATAAAAAGCAGAAAAAATAGGTGCGTGGCAGGTAAAAATGAGATAGAATAAAAAACATGAAGACTATTCTTGTTAGCTACGGATCCGCTCTGGTTTCAATGTTGGTAATTGATGCGATATGGCTGACCATTATGCTAAAACGGTTCTATGTTCCTGCCATAGGATCGCTCATGGCATCATCGCCTAATATTGTTGCGGCGGGAATATTCTATCTCATATACATTGCCGGTGTCTGCGCGTTGGTGGTTGTTCCGGCGGTAGGTAATCAGACTCCTTTGGTAAAAGTATTTATACTGGGAGCAATACTTGGCTTGGTAGCGTATGCGACATACGATCTGACTAATCAGGCAACACTGAAAGAGTGGTCGACAATTGTAACAGCCGTTGATTTAGTGTGGGGAACGCTATTAACCGGTACGGTTGCGGTGATTGCTACCTACTGCGCCCGCCTCTTTTCATAATTTTTTTTTCAATCATGGATATGCTTCTGCAAACATACACCGCTCTTTCGATTATCATGGCAGTGTATATGTCGGCGTGGTGCGCGGTAGCATTTCTCATTCGTCGCAATGATGTTGCCGATGTTGCGTGGGGTCTTGGTTTTTTTGTGGTAACAGTCGCGGCATTTGTCATGGGTTCTCCGCTGGTAGATCGGGGTTTTTTGGTCGTGGTGTTAGTTGGTGTCTGGGCGCTGCGGCTATCAAGTCATATTTATCTGCGCAACAGATCAAAAACCGAAGACTATCGCTATCAACAGTGGCGTCATGATTGGGGAAAATGGTTTTATCTGCGCACCTTTCTTCAGGTATTTATGTTGCAGGGGTTCTTGGTATTGGTGGTAAGTTTGCCAGCGGTTCTTACGACTATCTATCGGGGTGGATCCTGGCAGATAACCGACGTGGTAGGGTTTGCCATCTGGCTGTTTGGTTTTTTCTTTGAATCAGTAGGCGATCGACAGTTGGCAAATTTTTTGAAAAACCCCGCTAACAAAGGAAAACTGATCCAAACGGGTCTATGGAAGTACACGCGTCACCCAAACTATTTTGGAGAGATAGCGCAGTGGTGGGGGGTTGGGGTGATCAGTTTGGCAGTGCCGTATGGTGTGGTAGGGCTGATTGGACCTCTGACAATTACCTGGCTCATCACGAAAGTTTCCGGTGTCCCATTATTAGAAGAAAAGATGGCGCGCCACCCTGATTTTGCGGAGTACAAAAGAAAAACAAACATGATAGTGCCATGGATTCCAAAAAGCTCATAATCTGCGCCCTGCTATGACATTTCATGTTGGCATCATTGTGCTGTGTGTGATCTGGAGTATTCCGTTTTCGATATTACGGAGCCGGTTTCGAAAGATGGTATACAAAACAAATAGCTGGGTGATCAATATCAAGCCCGTTTTTTGGAAAGAAATCCTGGTGCTTGTCGGATATATCCCACTGAGCAACGAACGCGAGATAAACATAAGAAATGGATATCGGTGGTATCTTGCCATCTATGCGGCTCTATTCGGGTTGTTGTATGTCGGCGACTATCAAACAACCAGTCATACCATGACTATCGGTCAAAGTGTTGTATTGGGAGTGGTTGAGGGAGTAACAGAATTTCTTCCGATATCATCGACGGGGCACTTGATTCTCGTTAGCGATCTGCTGCGCATCGCCAATACCGAATTTTTAAAAAGTTTTGAGATCATCATCCAGCTGGGGGCCATTACGTCGGTTTTGTTTCTCTATTGGCGTACACTTACAAACTATCAGCAGATAAAAAAAATACTGGTAGCGTTCCTGCCAACCGCGGTGCTGGGCGTGTTAGCGTATGGTACAGTAAAAAAATATCTATTGGGCAATAGTCAGGTTGTGGTGTGGGCGTTGGTAATTGGCGGCGCGGCGTTGATTGTGTTTGAGCGGTGGTACCGAAAATCCGGTAACCGCGCTATTGCCCAGGAAACCATATCATACCGTCAGGCAGTGCTTATTGGAGTATGCCAGTCAGTGGCAATGATTCCGGGGGTATCTCGGTCTGCGGCGACAATTGTAGGAGGATTGTTGCTGGGATTGGATAGAAAAAGCATCGTTGAGTTCTCATTTCTTTTGGCAGTACCAACCATGGTGGCAGCGAGCGCGCTTGATGTGAGTAAGAGCTATCAGGTGTTTGCCAGCGATCAGTATGTGGTGTTGGGAGTTGGGTTTATGGTTTCGTTTATTGTTGCGACTATGAGTATCAAATTCTTGTTGCGGTACGTGCAGAAGCATGATTTTTCACTGTTTGGAATCTACCGCATTGTGGCAGGAATACTTTTTTGGTGGATTATTATAAGGTAAGGTCGTGGCGATAATGCCATTAATTATCTATATATGTCATAACGCAATGAAGTCAAAAATATATCAAACGGTAACAGTACATGATCGTATGCAAAAAAAATATATATACGACTGCGTTGCGCCGCCAGGAAAAGAGTTCGATCCAACCTTTACGCCCGAGTTAACGCCCAAGCAGATGTTGGAATTAGGGGTGTTTGGCGGAGTGTATATGCGGGATTGCACGAAGGAATTTCCTAAGAGTTGGTTTACGCACGCAAAGTTTGCCACCGCGCAGCGGGATGCAACGATAAATTATTTTAAAGTGAATGCGAGTCAGCCGCTATCGGTGTGGAGAAAAAATGGATGGATTCATCCGGACGATCCGCGGGGATGGTTCCAGTGGTACTGCCGCTATTATATGGGTCGCCGGCATCCAGATGATGCTCGTCAGATAAGGCGCTGGCGCGCAATGAAGCGACACGTAACTCAAATTCGTAATCATTGTGCTATTGGAGATATGCAGTGTCGCCGAAAACAACGGCAGGCAGTATTGCATTGGGCGTATGACAGCAGGATAGTGTAGGTTTGCCGGAGAAGTATTGTCAGGACAATATGTATTGGGTATGGTAGAAAGAGCTGTAGGGGAATAATGAGAATCGGAGGGATATGGTATGGAGAGATATAAAGAGATACGAACGCAGTTAGCCGCCAATCAATATACTATTGTTAGAAATATCTGGCTTACTATCGTGTTGACTATAACGATGGGTAATACGGTTATCGTTTACAAAACAATTGAAATTATGCTCAGCCACCTAGTATTTCAATTACGAATCGCGGCAATAGAAAACATCAGCAAAAAATAGACACTAAGGGAAAATACCAGCATATACTGGTATTTTATTTTTTTGCAGTAGTATGGTTGTATGAATAGTATTGCCAGTATGAAAAAGATAAAAAAGAGCGAGCAAAACGATTTTTTGGCGTACGTGCTGTATGATGTATTAGCAGGGATAAGTGGCATTACCTCGCGTCGCACAATCGGCGGAAGTTTCATTCTCTACAAAGAGGGGGTCATATTCGGATTGGTAGCTGACAACCAGTTGTATTTCAAGGTAGATGAACACAACAAGCAATCATTTACTGATCGTCAGTGCCGCCCCTTTACCTATCAGAACCAAGAAGGAGAAGATGTCGCGCTTTCATATTTTGAGGTGCCCGATGAGGTGGTGGAGAATAAGCAGCTCATCGGTGAGTGGATTAACCAATCGTGCGCCGCTAGTATACGGTCGAAAAAGCAAAGAGCGTAAGTATAGAATGTATAGAAGTTCAACAAGCACATATTATGTCATCGTACTATAAGCCACATAGATCAAGAAATATCTATAATCCAAAATCAAGCGAACCATTCAGGTTGTCCCGAAGCAGAATCGATCTGTTTCTTAACTGTCCCCGATGTTTTTATATTGATCGCCGGCTGGGAGTTGATAGACCGCCAGGTTTTCCGTTTAACCTAAACTCTGCCGTCGATGCTCTTTTGAAAAAGGAGTTTGACGCTCATCGTGCCGCCGGCAGCGCGCACCCATTGATGCGGGCGTATGGGATTGACGCGGTGCCGTATCCGCATCCACAACTGGAGGTATGGCGCGATTCACTGCGTGCTGGTATCGAATACACTCACATCCCAACAAATTTAGTAATAACAGGTGGCGTTGACGATGTGTGGCTGAATAGCAAAAAGGAATTGATTATAGTCGACTACAAGGCAACGGCGAAAGACGGAGAAGTTTCGATCGATGCTGACTGGCAGATCGGATATAAACGTCAGATGGAGATATATCAGTGGTTATTCCGTCAAAATGGATTTACTGTTTCGCCCATTGGATATTTTGTCTATTGCAATGGGAACACGGACGCAAAAGCATTTGATGCAAGGTTGGAGTTTGATATCAAATTAATTCCCTATGAAGGCAGAACCGAATGGATTGAACAAACATTGTTAGATATTAAGACGTGTCTGCAGAGTGATACCATACCCGCCTCCGCCTCCGATTGTGATTTTTGCAGATACAGAAAAGC
>JBDKGD010000059.1:0-7201 GCA_039798365.1 Candidatus Parcubacteria bacterium | reverse complement strand
GTATATTTCTTATTATATATCCATTATTTTAATTTGCTATGGCACATACCAAATCCCTTGGAACTAGTAAACTCGGACGCGATAGCGCCGCTAAACGGCTTGGCGTGAAGCTTCACGATGGGCAGAAAGTTCATGCTGGTAATATCATTATCCGCCAGCGAGGCAGTAAATATTTGGCGGGCAACAACGTCAAAATAGGCGCTGATGATACTTTGTATGCTGCTGTTTCCGGTATTGTTAAATTCTCGACTGTTCGTAAATTACGTTTTGATGGAACCAAGCGTATTGTAAAGTCGGTAGCGGTTCAGGCAGCGTAAGGGAACGGTACATACCAGACAGCAACAAGGATTGTCTGGCTATTTTTTTAGAATACGCGCGAGTATTGTTGCTTTCGTGTTTTTTCCAACATCGATTACAACTTCGTACTCACCTACTTTTTTGAGTGGATGATCCATGCGTACATTCACTTTTTCTAAATCCGTATATCCTTGCTCGCGAAGCGCTGTTTTTATCATATCGGTTGATACAGCTCCAAACAGAGTCCCCTTTTCATCTTGGGGAAGTGAAAATTCTATCTGTTTACCATGCAATTCTCGCGCGAGTTTTTTTAGATAGAGCTCTTGTTCGTGGTTTTTCTGTTTTTTTATTTCAGCACCGTGCGCGGCAGCTTTTTGTATGTTTTCATTGGCAATTTTTCCCAATCCTTTTGCAATTAAAAAATTTCTCGCGTATCCTTCCGCGACAGCTACTATTTCTCCTTTACGACCAACCTGGCGAACATCTTTTAAAAGAAGTACTTTCATTAATTTTTTAAATACTGTAATTATTTTTTCATTTCCAATCGCAAAACCTCCAGAGCTTTGTTTAGTTGAGTGTCATTTTTCTCTTCTCTGTCCGCGTCGGTTATGGGGACAATAATATCCGGCTCAATTCCTTCGTGATCAATTATTTTTCCTGATGGCATTACCCAATGCGCGATGGTTATTTTTATGGATGATCCGTCGGTTAAATTCTTTATTTGCTGAATCGTCCCTTTTCCGAAGCTTTTTTCCCCAATTAAGGGTATTTTTCGTTGATCGCGCAATGCTCCAGCAAGAATTTCCGATGCCGATGCCGACCCTTTATTTATTAGCACCACTACTGGTACGTTGACGAGCGCTTCATTCCCCTGTGTTCGATACTGATTGCCAATTCCCTGGCGAGATTCTTCGGATACCACGAGTGATTTTTTCTTCAGAAACCATCCGGCGATATCAACCGCGACATCCAAATATCCTCCCGGGTTATTTCGCAAATCCAGAACAATTCCCTCTACGCCATCTTTTTGTGCCTGTACCATGGCGTTGTAGAATAGTTCATTTACATTTGCGTTGAAACTGTATATCTGTACGTACCCGATCTTGCCGTCTTTCAATTCATAGGAAAGAGTCGGGAGGGATATTTTTTCACGAGTGATGCTGAAATCTTTTGGTTTTTCCCATCCGTCGCGCATGATTGTTAGCGTTACCGTTGATCCGATTTCGCCGCGAATTTTTGATACTGCCTGATCGACTTCTTGGTTTTCGGTCGTATTTCCATCGATAGCAATGATCAAATCTTGGCTACGCAAACCAATACGATCGGCGGGCGAATCTTTTAGGGGAGCAATAATGGCGAGTATATTTTTTCGCAATCCAATTTCTATTCCAACTCCTCCAAAATTTCCCTGTACATCTTGTTGAAATATTTCTCCATCTTGCGGGTCAAAATACTGGGTATAGGGATCGCCGAGGGCCGCTACGAGTCCACGCATAGCACCTCGAACTTTTTGTTGATTGTCGATACTGCTATTTTTGAGATACAGGTCATTTACTGCTTGCCACGCTTCCCAGAAGGTAGTGAAGTTCGCATCCTCTTTTTCTGGATTGTTGATATTGGTAACCCCCGTTACGGTTATATTTTTCGGATACTGTTGCCCCGCGTAAAATCCCCCGGTTCCTGCTAGTATGAGCGCGCAGATTAGTACTGCGCCGTATACAATTTTTTTCCAGTGATTTTTGATTGATATCATGCAGAAATTTGTGTCTGTTATTTATTATCTATTGTAATACACTGAATCAAAAAATACGAGGTGCGCGATCCCAGTATTTTTTTGACTAATTCGTTAAAATTTGCTATAGTAATAATCACATATGTGCCATGGATGCAAAAAAATATCTCTCTTCAATTCGATCCCGCGCGTCACAGTCAAAGGCATACCAGAAACATCAACATATGGGCGTTGAGATAGCAACTGTGTTAGGTGATGCAACGCATACTGGTTTATACATTAAATTGGCAACACAGTATAACAATGAAGATCTTTTGCGTCTTGCCAAAGAGATAGCAGAACTTGGTACTGTTAAAAATAAAGGGGCATATTTCATGAAGTTATACAAAGAAAAAGCCCGACTACTTCCCTCTTAAATTTTTTTATGGATTTAACTGCACATCATTCAATCGTAAGTATCGCTCAGAAATCAGGCGAAGATTTTCTGCGCACCAAAACTATTCCTTTTGATTTTTCGCAACACTCAAAAGACGAGATTTCCGCTCTTGTGTCGCATATGAAAAAAATGATGCGTCAAGCGCATGGCATTGGTCTGTCGGCGAATCAAATAGGCCTTCCGTGGCGGGTGTTTGTTGCTGAGATTCAAGACACCAACGGTAGTACGAAATTTTACAGCGTTTTTAACCCTACGATTGAGCGCGTCAGTGACGCGCGTATTGCATTTGAGGAGGGATGTTTGAGTGTTCCGAAAAAATTTGGTCCGGTTGAGCGACCGCGAGAAATTACTATCCGGTGTCACAATAAATTCGGCAAACCGTTAAAGATAAAGGCGTGGGGTATGCTCGCGCGGGTATTTCAGCACGAGATAGATCATCTGGACGGAACTCTTTTTGTCGACAAAGCATCCCATACGCGCGATGGTGCGTAGCGTATCTGCACTGAAATGAAGTATATTTTTTTTGGATCGGGTGATTTTTCGGTGATTGTGCTCCACGCTCTGTTGCGTGCCGGGTTGCCGCCGGTTGCGGTTGTGTGCAATCCTGATCGTCCCGTCGGGAGAAAAAAAGTTATTACTGCTCCTGCTATTGCGGCGTTGGCACAAGAACACGGTATTTCTGTTTTACAGCCAGAGCGTATTTCGATAGATCAATTTCAAGCGATACCTGACGTGGATTGTTTTGTGATTGCAGCATACGCGCAGATTATTCCCGAATCGGTCCTGCAGATTCCCCGACGCGGTACCGTCGGCGTACATCCTTCTTTTTTGCCTCGGTATCGAGGCGCGACGCCTATTCAGAGCGCTATCATCGATGGCGAGGAAGAAACTGGTGTTAGTCTATTTGTGGTCGACTCTCAGGTTGATCATGGCCCTCTTATTGCTACCTCTGCTCCCGTTCCCCTTTTAAAAGGATACTATAAAGATCTTGAAGCAGAGTTGGCGCTGGTGGGCGGAGAATTGCTCGTTGATGTACTGCCTCGATTTGTTGCCGGTGAGATTACTCCTATTCCACAGGATGAATCGTTGGCAACAAAAACAAAAAAAATTCAGACAAGTGACGCGTTTGTTTCTTTCGATGATCTCCATGATGCGATGAATGGAAATTTGAAAAAAGCATCTGTTATTGAGCGTACCATTCGAGCCTTTACTCCAGAGCCTGGCGTTTGGACTGTTATCGAACATGCTGTTTTGGGAACTACTACTATACAGAATAAGCGAGTTAAATTATTAGAGGCCATTGTTACGCCGCAAGGACTTGTTCTGTTGTACATTCAAATTGAAGGAAAACAGCCGATGCGTATTTGATTTTTTCGTTGCAGTATTTTGATTGTTGACGTATTATTTTTTTTGTAGTATATTTTTATTCTCAACTTTTTGATTGGCTATTGATTTTGTAACGATACGCGAAAGGAGTTCTTTTTGTGGGTGAATTTATTATTGTCTGTGTTATGTTTGTTTTTGTAGGTATCTTTTATTGGGCATATTCTTATGATCCCTTAAGCAATACGCCCATTGTGCTTCCTCGGGCAGCACCTAACGATTCTGAGGACTGTGATTACCACTTAGAACAAGCTCCCATAGTCTTGCCCGATGACGAACCTTTTCTTTTGCAAGAAGCGCTTCCTGTTCCGCCGGTATCGGGATCCGGCAAGACGCCGCTTGCGAGGGAGCTTCCTTTAGAAATTCAAGATTACCTTGATCGACATAATAATGAATCAGCGCAGTGATGATTCATTATTCCATCAATGCTAAGAACCGTAGGGTTCTTAGCATTTTTTATGCCTGTTTGAGGTGATATCGTTCAATCAGTTTATTCGCGTGTTGCCAGTTTAGGTTGGTAAAAAATGCATCAATGTATTCTTTTCTGCTTACCCCGTAGTCTATAAAGTAGGCGTGTTCGTAGACATCAAGTGCAATCAGCGGTATTGCTCCCCATACCGCGCCTACATTATGAGCATCTGCTCCATAATTGTGGAGACGTTTTTCTGCTATATCAAATGACAAAATAGCCCACCCGCGCGCCGATAAGCCGGTGGCGATGAAATCCGCTTTCCAATAGTCTAATGTGCCAAATTCCTGCTCAATCATTTCTACGATATCGCCGACGGGAGGTTGTGGATCGGTGATATGGTCAAAGTATAGTTCGTGCAATTTCATTCCGTTAACGGCAAATGTTTCTTGCCGTTTTAGTTCGCCAAATTCACTATACACCCCGTTTGCTTTGCTGCGATCGGCGGTTTCTAGTTTCTCTTCAATCTCGTTTGTTTTCTTCACATATCCCTCGTAGAGCGTGAAGTGATTTTTAAGCATTTTTATGCTTAGTCCCGGTCGATCTTCGGTGATTTCTAGTTTTTTTGCTTCGAATTGTTTTTTCATTCTTTTAGTATATATTTTAATCCTTTTTTTGCACAGTTTTTCTATTATTTTCCGCTACTTTCCATCTGCTATACTGTATATATTGTGTATGCTATTTTTCGATTTGTAAGCAGCTTTGTACTGATTGGCATTGTCGCATCCGCATTGTACATCGCCATTTTGTATGCCCCTGCTGATCCCCCAGCTGTTTCTTCCTTGCGCCCCCCTGTCGCAGTCGAAGTTTCGATTGTGCATTTGCATGATCGAACTGATTACGGTGTCGTCGATGCTTTCTATCCCCAGTTTCCTTCTCTTCCTGCTTCCGTAAATACTGCTATTTCATCCGTTATTCGCACTGCTGCTAATGAACATTTGCAACACGCCCAAGAGTATTGGCGTGCCCGGATTGCAACAGCATCTCCTACGGATAACATTTCTTCTACTCCTGCTGATCCGAATCAGTTTCAATTTTACGCAGACTGGGTTCCCGAATACATTTCTCCTGATCTGATCAGTATTACTTTGCGATATGGTGGTTTTTCTGGCGGCGCGCATGGGTACGAAGATATTTTTACTTTGACCTATGATGTTCGCCGTGGACGGATGGTGTCGCTTTCCGATCTTTTTCCGAATGACCCAGCATACCTTACGTTTTTATCTCGTTTTGCCCGCGAACAACTTTTGCCCCGTCTTATGACGGCGTATGGCTTGTCTGATTCTACTTCAGACGTGCAGCGACAGAGTATTACCGACGCTGTTGTTCCTTCTCTCGAACGCGGCACCGAACCCGAGTCTGATAATTTTTCTTATTTTGCTATTCGCCGTAATGGTATTGTTTGGTATTTCCCTCGATACCAAGTTGCCGCGTATGCCGCTGGTGAACAGCACATATTTTTACCGCGTCCGATTACTTCGCTATAGCATGCTATCTTATTGTGTTACTCGGTATCTTTTTATGGTATAGTCACGTTCTATGGTTATTTTTTCTCCTCGCGTATGCAGTATTTTTTGGCATCTCGGCCGGATTACTGTTGTTTTCTTTGCGCTATTTGGGTTTGCTTTAACTAGCGTTTTTTTTGCGGTTCGGTTTGGATTTACGAATGTCCCTGGCGCGATTGATTTGCACGATCGACAGTTCTCTTCTCTTTATCGAGATGCCGCCGTTCCAATGAATTCTTTCGATGAGTATCCTTGGTGCGCCGCCTCTGCTCTGGCGCAAACGCATCCCATCGATGGCTACGGCATTTTTCAATTTCTACTCAGTGGCGGCGACGCGGATACTGCCAGGCGCATGATTGCCGCTGTACTGCTTCGTGGCTCTATCGATACTTTCACCCGCTCTGCTATTACGACATGCAAAACTTCCCCCAAGCATTCATATTCCTCTCGGGTATTTCCATGGATGAATACTATTGAATGGACTACTCTTGCGCAGGCGATTTCAAAAGACTCTGAAACGATCAATCGCGCCGCGCGTGCCTCGGGAGTTCCAGCACGGCTTATTGTCGCGCAATTAATTGCTGAGCAGATGAGACTTTTTACTTCTGACCGAACATTATTTAAAGCAATATTTTCCCCGCTTAAGATATTGGGAAACGAAACCCAGTTTTCTCTTGGCGTCACTGGCATTAAAGAAGAAACAGCAAAACAGATTGAGCGCAATGCTTTTGATTCTGCCAGCCAGTTTTACGGTGGTGTTGCTTATGAGCATGTGTTGCGTTTCGAGACGGATAATCCGGATACTGAACGCATTCAGAGATTGACGAATCCGCGTGATCATTACTATTCCTATCTGTATACAGGTCTTTATCTTCAGCAGATTATCCAGCAGTGGAAGCGCGCGGGATATGATATTTCCGATAGACCAGAAATTCTCAGCACGCTTTTTAATATTGGTTTTTCTCATTCTTTGCCGAACCCGAATCCTCGTGTTGGCGGCGCGACTATTGACATAAACGGAGCGAGCCACACATTTGGCTCGCTCGCGTATGATTTCTATTATTCTGGTGAGTTGCAGAGTTTATTTCCCTTATAGCTGATTTACATCGCTGTCCGTTTTTTTGATGTCAGCTTCAATACTATCGCCGACATCGATTGCGTCTAACTCTGCTGAAATGTCAGCATTTTCGCTTACTGCTTGTTTCTGTAGCGACCCTGAATCCACTTGTTCCTGATTTTGAGGAGCTTTCGCGGTGAATGGTTGCATTGTGATCCAGTAATACACTCCAATAGCCAAGAGCGCTACTACGACAATCACCCCGATCATAGTTGTATGTTGTTTCATAGAATAAATAAAAAATGGTAGGTAGGTTATTTAG
>JBDKGD010000058.1:0-4953 GCA_039798365.1 Candidatus Parcubacteria bacterium | reverse complement strand
GATATTTGACTTTTATTCAAAAAACAGTTATAATTAACGGTAGTTAATTTTTTAACATTAATTTAATTTCTTTCCACCAAACCAGATATTGTAAGGAGGTTCCATGACTACCGTTATCAATCAACAACGAACCGCAACAGCAGCTATAGATGCTACAACTGCTTTTCAGCAACGGATTCAAGAAATTGATTTACAAATAACAACCGCCAAAGAACAATTGAAATATCTAAGGGATTTTCGATTGAAAGTTTTGCGACATCACCTCTTTTGTTATCTTTTACAAGAAATAACAAAAAAAACAGCAGAAGACGAGCTTCTAAGAACCTATTCTATTAAGTTCAACGTAGATACCCAGGAGGTTCTCCAATCAGCATTCTTCCTGTTGCATCTACCATCGGACTGTGCATTAACACAAAAACAAATCAATGATAACCGCAACCTCGATGATTTTACCGCAGCAATTCTGCACATTGAATCATGTCCAAAGTGCCGCGGCAAGCTGGATTATAACTCTGCCTAGTCTAGAACGACGCGCCTGTCACTCCCTGCCCCATACGGAAAAATTTTTCCATATGGGGTTTTTGTTATAACGCCAAAACCCGTACTACGCTCATCTTCATGATGATGCCACTTGCCAACAACATGGTAAACAGCGCCAGAAACAGCGATAGGGCGATTGTTGTAAATTCTTTTTTTAATACGATTCGACGTGTTACGGCCGTGATGATAAAGATGAGAAGAACGGTTGGGATAAACACAACCAGCCGAGGCCAGCCAACCAAAAGCGCGCACAGCCACCCCAGCTCAACCTCCCCTTCTTCGAACAATCGACTGCGATATGTTTTGAGTGATTTTAAGAAACTGTACCACGCCGCCGATGCCGCGATGGTAAGCAGTACCGGGAGAAAGAACCTGATTGACGCGTAATACAGAAAGTACCCTCCTGATTGGGAAAAAACTGGTATCCAGCCGGCCAGCACAGTACTGGCAACACCTGGCTCTAACCCAAGCTGGGCTAAATGAGCGCCAACTGGGTTTTCTATCCACACACTGTATTGCGCCCACGCGTAATACACCGCGCGCGACACCAACAGTATCATCCACGTCACCGATGCCGTGTACAGTATCCGGCGATATGTTTGTGGTGATATTTTTTTATACACAAAAAAACCGTGCGCGGTAAGCGCTGCCGTCGCCATGGCGTATAGCGCCGCCTGATAGGTTTGTTCTAGAACAATCGTTGTCAGCACAAAATCGATATTCATGGACTTATTCGCGTCATTGTTTTGACTTCCTTGTTATCCCACCAGACTACATCGTGGAATTTTTTTACCGTCTACTTCAACTTCTTCCAAAAACATTGGAAGCGGTCTGACCCACATCTGTCCTTCGCCGTAGAGCGCCTGATACACCACCAACTCCTCCAGCGTTTCGCTGTGTTTGGCTAATCCAATTACTTTGTACTCTTTTCCTTTGTAATGTCTATACGTTCCTATTGCAAGCATAGTATGCGTTATAATGCTTTTTCTTTTCTCTCACGAAAACTGCCAACTTAGGTCTATCGCGACTGATATTGTTTGGCGATTTTAGTGAGGTCTCAAGATAAGATGTCCCGGTTGTTACGCCAGGTGGGTGAACGCAGTCGGTATCCCACGGGACGCCGACGATCTAGTTCTCCCGATATACATTATTTAATCCAGAATCTTACCTTGATTGTATGACCTCGTTTTTAAGTATACATCCAAACAGCACGCGGGCGCAAAAGCACTCTTTAGTGCGTTATACTGGCCGTACTTGCTTTTTTATGGTACAATAATAGCTATTATTGTCATGACTATTGCCTTTCGCCGTACCGTTTTTTATAGTCTTGTTATTGTTTTTTTTATTTTAGGCAGCGGATTTGTTTTTTATTCACAGGGATACCGTCTCGATTTTCGTGATTGGCGGGTCACAAAAGTCGGCGCGTTATATGTAGCCAGCTACCCGAAGGATGCCTCAATTTATATTGATGACCGCTCGGTAAAGAATGAATCGTGGCTGTTAAAACATGGAACGTTTATCAACGATCTTTTTC
This sequence comes from Candidatus Parcubacteria bacterium, assembly GCA_039798365.1. Classification (GTDB taxonomy): domain Bacteria; phylum Patescibacteriota; class Minisyncoccia; order UBA6257; family 2-01-FULL-56-20; genus JBDKGD01. The sequence continues at coordinate 2,879 of JBDKGD010000058.1, read as the reverse complement.
CAAAAACGTATCTGCTGGCGCTATCTGCTCCTGAATACAAAGATTGGCAGCGTACCGTTACTATCGCGCCGTCGTTGGTAACCGAAATTAAAAATGCCATTCTTATCCCCGTGCGCGCTCAGCAGGCGTCCGCGTTGTCTGATATTTCCCACTTCTGGGTTTTGCCAAACGGCGTTCTAGCGATTCAATCAGCAACCAGCACGCTCACTATTGGATCATCAACCATGCCGGTCGCCAGCACGCTTCTGGGTCATACTGTCGATGGATCATCACTGCTGGTGCGCCAGAAAAAAACGGGTGCTTATGTCTGGGTTGATCGAGTCACCAATACATCGTTTGCTCTGTCTATTGGCGGATCGAGTGCTAGCAATCCGTTTTTTGTCGTCGATTCATTTGCCAATAACTCTCTACTGCTTGCCGATTCAAGCGGTATTGCAACCGTAAATCCCCGAACAAATGAAAAACGCGTCATTGCCTCACTGACTCCTGCCGTATCAAACACTATTATCCGCTCAACAATTACCCCTACCGCCACCAGTGTTATTTGGGCTCAGTATGACAGCAAAAAAAAATCATCGACCGTGCGCATCTTTGATAAACATTCTTTCATGACGACTTCTCTGGAACCCCTTCCCGGAAAAACTCAGTCTATTGCCAGCGCCCCTAACGGCATGCTCGCGGTTATTCAAGAAGATACGGGAGCAACTTTCTTAATTCACCCCGACACTGGCGCGGCAGAGTTGGTAGCACCGGCATCGCGATTGGCATCGTTCTCTCCTGATGGACGATCTCTGGCTCTGTTGGTGTCGGATGGTATTCATGTTATCTCCCTGGACGATCGTGAACCCGACAGCTATGTCCCGCTTCCTGAATCCACTGACATTACCGGATTTATATGGCATAAAGGGTCGGGGCATTTGCTTGTTATATATCCGCAGGTGATTCGATTGCTTGATGTATCCGACACTACCCTGCAGGAATTTGACGATGTATTAACCGGTACTTTGTTTCGGTATGATCCCACCACCAACACGGTATACGGATTGAATAATGGAACACTGATGAAGATTGTTTTGCCTGGATAACTGCCCATATTTTTATATGTGCAAATCCCCTGACTCAAAAGAGTCAGGGGATTTATTTTTGTGCGGTTTCTTAACCTAGCATATCCCGGTCTCGGACATATTTTTTTTGATGTATGTTTTTAATGATTCAACATCAACACTTTTTCCGTTTTCATCCTGGTACGCAATGGTCATTAATCTTAAGCCGTACAGGATAAAAAATGTTATCAATAGCATTGCTATGGGCGCTATCGCGAAGGAGCGGAACAGCCATGCGGGAATTTGTATGGTACCCAACATCAACAAGAGGCCAATTTGGAAAAATAGTACCGCCGTTGCTGCCATCAGGGGCGGGATAAGGCACGCGAAAATCACCAATAACGCCAAGATGAGTATCTCAGTTCTGCGGAATATCCACATATCCCATAAATCCAATAGCAGCTCTTCTGAAAATTCCTTCTTAACTAATAGTTTTTGAAATTCTTTTGTAATTACCCATCTTAGAAATACCGGAAAATATTCATCTTTTTTCATACAATCTCCTTTTTTGTTTTGATTGTAAAGTCGATTTTTACCCGTTACCTGTCATACGCGAACGAGTGACATTCTCTTTTTTTATTATACCACAATATTTTTATTTTTGCAAGTTCTTGCACCGGCCTTTCCGCGCGGCAGCTGGGAGTAATAAAAGCCCCCAGACTCTTTGTCTGGGGGCGCACGTTGAAACTCTCTACTGACACTGTAGCTGTATGCCTTTTTTCTGCAACTCTTTAAAGTATGCAGTTTTTGTTTTTTCCATCTGTCCGTCCCACGCAATGCTCCACACCGACATGTAGTCGGTTTCTCTGTAGCTATTGGCAAGAAAGAACTCGAAATCATCCCTGTCGGTCTTCTGGCGCAATGAATACTCGCCAATCCCGATTATCTCGGGACCGCTATCGATCTTCATCCCATACAACAGTTTCTTCTGTTTATCCATACTGGCTAACACTGCCGCTTTTTCACCTTCATTGAGTGTTTGGTAACAGCATTTTAGTTGATAAAACGCGAGTGCTGCCTGCCACGCGTATATCTCGCTTTTTCTTTTTGATATATATTTTTTAACGCACTTTTTGTTATTGTCGAGATACTCATCAAGTAACAAACAAAATGTGCGTATTTTTTTCTCATCTCGTTGTGCTGTTTGTATTTCTGATGGCTCTGGCGGTCTGTTTTCTGGGAAGTCACGCGCGCCGATATGATTCGCGTATGTCTTGCGTACTTCTTGATAGCGGTTTTGCAATTCTTTGCCAAGTGGTGAATTTCGCAAAACAAACCAGGTATCACCCTGAATATATATTCCGGTTTCACTGGTGTATATTTGTTGAGGAATATACCCGTAGTTGTTATTTTTTTCCACGATTTCAAATCGTGTTTTTATGGTAGCATCTCCTCCCACCAATTTTCGTTCCATCCCTGCCGTTTTCAACCACCCATCGGCGTTATCATCGTAAAACTGAATTTGATCGTTTACTCCGCCGTGATTATCGATATATCCAACAGATGACCCAATAGGCATTCCGGGAGATCGCCAGAGTGGCGTGGCATTTGGATCGTCGATTCGAATCACCTCGTCGCATCCGCCTGTGTATATAACAAGCATGGGTATTGTTAAGACCAATAGAGCAACAATTCCAATGCATCTGACAAATACGCGGGAAAGACTTAGTTCTTTTTTCATACAATCTCCTTTTTTGTTTATCAATGTACTGAAAACACATTTACTTCTCAAAACTTTTACTAGTTCATATTAATACATATACTATAAAATAAGTC
>JBDKGD010000057.1:0-5508 GCA_039798365.1 Candidatus Parcubacteria bacterium | reverse complement strand
TTTATCAACTCAGCCAGAATATGCTGAAAAGACACAGGAGCGCGACAAGTCCTACAGGCACCGCGCAATAAGAGAAAACTAAAAACAGGAACGAGTTCATACCAAGATAAAATCCGCTGACAAGAAGTGCAATGCGATCGACCGCCGATAACACGGGGAGAAAAAACAAAACGATCCACCTGGTATCGCATCGCGACAACATTCAAAAAACTCCCAAAAATCGCACCGAAGCAAAACAAAAAAATCAAATCAAAAAGGGACATGAAAAAAATCAAATCAAAAAAAGAGATTAGATCGAAACACAGTAAACCCCCGCCTGACCACAGTTAAATCCATACGAGTCAGATTTCAAAGAATCATTTAAAACAGTGTTGGTTACTTCTTCAAGCTGCGCTCCCAAAACATAGGTGCTTCCGTCAGATCCGTATAAATAATGGACGCCAGAATTAGCGCGGGGATCATCAGGCAGGGTGCGCACGCCTATATCAGCACCGGTAATAACATCCTGTAAACACCCGGAACCAGAATAACAGCTGATCTGAGGATATCCGCCATTCTTGGTGAAATAGAGCTCAAGAGCCGTCTGAATTTGTCGAATATCGGAAATACGCCGAGCATCACGTCCCTTTTTTTGTACCGGATTCAAACCGACCAATGCGACTGAAGCCAAAATGCCAATAATAGCAACCACAATAAGAATTTCAATTAAAGTAAAACCGCGACGAAAAGAAAGAAATTTCATGGATAGTAATAAAAAAATCTATAATAGTAACAGTATACCATAATTGATCCGCGCGCGGGATCACCTATTGGATCGCTGATGTAAGTTTGTACAGGGGAACGAGAACAGATGCGAATAAAATACCAACCAGCAGTCCAATCACAATCATTAATACCGGCTGAATCAAATCAACAACATTCGAAATAGTGCTGTCAGATTCTCGTTCATAAAATTTACCTAACCGAGAAAACATTTTATCAATCTGACCCGTCGCCTCACCGACAACCAGCATTTGCGATACGAGAACAGGAAAATATTCAGGGTAGCGAGCAATCGAAGCAGAAAGCGGACGACCTTGGCGAACATCCTCAGAAATATCATTGAACAAGTCGCGGTATAGCACGTTATTGATAGTTTGACCTGAAATCTCAAGCGCCTGATTCACCGGCACGCCACCGCGCAATAACATCGACATAACATTGCACAATCGCGCCATAGTAAGAGGCAAATACACGCGATTCACCACGGGAAGCTTAATTTTTACATCATCCCACAAAGCCCTTCCCTCGCTTGATTGAAAATAATCAAGACCGACAATGACAACCAGTAATCCAAGAATCAGGAAAAGAGGCCACCATGTAGCAAGAAATACTCCACTACCAATCAAAACTTGAGTGAAGAAAGGCAGCGCCACCCCTGATTGTTCAAAAATAGGCCCGATCTGAGGAAACACGAACGTAATCATAATAAAGGCTACGGCTAAAAACAGAAAAACAACGATCGCGGGATAGATCAGCGCGGAACGCGCCTTAATGGTAAGCGCGTACTCTTTTTCCATGTAATCAGCCAAAAAACCAGAAACTTCTTCCAAATTTCCAATGACCTCCGCCGATCGAATCATGCTCACGAAAAATCCAGAAAAAATATCACTCTGGCGTTCAAGTGACTGCGACAGAGAAAGTCCAGCAGTAACATCATCGTTAACTTGGCCGATCGCCTGCTTCAGTGAAGGGTGCGTTGTTTGTTCATAGAGGGTTTTTAATACAGAAGAGAGCGGCAACCGCGCCTCAAGCAGTGTCGCCATCTGACGGGAAAAAACAGTTAAATCCTTGGCGCCAACACCGGAGAAATAAGATGCGATCCGATCATACAGATGGGTTTTTTCATTTGATTCAATACTTAAAATAAATAAACTGTGCGACGACAGAATAGAAGCCGCCGCCTCCTTGGTAACCGCCTCAACAAAACCAACCTGTAACTCCCCTTCTTTATTTTTTGCTTGGTATTTAAATCGCATAAAAAATACATGTAGCACTCGCCAAAGATTGCCGATACGCTATATATGTATAGTATCATACCACACCAAAAAAATATTGACGCACAGCGCCTATGCGATTAAAATGGCGTCAGCAATGACCATGCACTAAGAAAAGGAGCATTCTATGCATATCGTAATTTGCGGAAGCATGAGTTGCGCGACGGAAATGCTTGCAATACGCAAGCAGCTCGTAACAATGGGGCACTCAGTTACCATACCAGTCGGGACAGAAGACTACCAAAACGGAGTGTTAATATCAACTCATGGCAGCGAAAGTGCGCAAAGAAAAATAACTTTTAATTTTATCCGAGGATATGCCGCGGAAATACAACACAGCGACGCCATTCTGGTGGTCAATGTCACTCGCAACCAAATAGAAAACTACATAGGCGGAAACACATTTTGGGAGATAGGATTTGCTCATATATTTGGTAGGAAAATATTCCTTCTCAATCCAATCCCGGATGTGCCACTATACAAGTCGGAGATACTTGCCGTCGAACCTGTCATCCTTAACGGAGATCTAAGCAAGATCACATAAAACAAAAACCACCATGGCATCATGGTGGTTTTATTATGGAGAACAGACAAAAACAAACTAAAATCGCTCAAGCAAAATACGAAGTTCCGCCGGGTTCAAAGAGTAGAGCTCGGCATTTTCCAATGAAATCTCTTTATTTCGAACCAAATTAACCAGCGAGCGATTTAACGAAATCATCCCCTCCTGCAAACTGGTCTCAATAACCAAATCAATCTCGTAAATTTTACGCTCTCGAATGAGGTTGCGGATAGCAGGATTGACAATCATAATCTCGGTCGCCGGAATACGTCCACCGGAAACACGCGGAACCAGTCGCTGTGAAATAATAGCAACCAACGTGGCTGACAACTGAGAGACGATCTGTCCCTGCTGTTCAGGGGGGAATGAATCAATAATACGGTCAATAGTTTGCGATGCCGAATTCGTGTGAAGGGTTGAAAAAACCAAGTGCCCCGTTTCCGAAGCCGTCATGGCAGTTGAAATAGACCCCGCGTCACGCATTTCACCAACCATCACTACATCCGGATCCTGACGCAAAACCGTTCGCAATCCATCCTGAAATGACAACACATCAGAACCAACTTCGCGTTGCGAAATAATGCCACGATCCTGAGAAAATAAGTATTCAACTGGATCTTCAATGGTAATAATATGATCGGTTCGCGCGTGGTTGATTTCATCCAAAAATGCCGCTAACGTGGTTGATTTACCATGCCCTGCCGGACCGACAATTAAAACAAAGCCCTGGGAAAGTTTAGTAAAATCGTGCAAGATAGCCGGCAGCGACAGCTCCTCCAGGGTACGGATACGGGCAGGAACAAGACGCAACGCGGCCGATAAAAATCCCCGCTGGTAAAAAACATTGACGCGAAAACGGGCTTTATCCTCAAGCGCGTAAGCAAAGTCAATTTGACGCTCCGCGATCAGTTTCTTTTTTTGCTCAGGCGTCAACAGAGCATCAACCAACCCTTCGGCGACCTCAGGAGTAACCATACCCTCTTTCTGTAAGGGAACCAAAATACCATCAACGCGGATAGTAGGATGCGTACCAACCGAAATATGAAGATCAGACGCCGCCTGTTTGGCGGTTGTGACCAAAAGACTCTTAAGTTGTTCAGTGTATGCGGACATAAAATATATAAAACGTACTTGTAGTATAGCAAAAAATAGAAATTGCCGCGGTCTTAATAAAAAAGCACCGACATATCGTCGAAGCTTGTAAAAAAATCACTGCACTAAACACCACACAGACCAATTAGAATCGATTCGATTCAAAACCGACTCCGACACGGGAACTATAAATTTAAAATGTATATTCCAGATAATTATTTTATTCCCAACAATAAGCCGCGTACAGTTAGCAACAAGCGGAACGGGTTTCTCAACAAGGATAGACTTGGTAAAAAATAAAAATCGCTGGCACGGTTCTTGTGGGTCAAGTTTGTGTCGCATAATAGTAGCAACCTGAAAAGGGTCGACACAATGACAGTGAGGAAGAATAGACTGCAAATCTCGCAGCAACATTGATGCTTCGGGACGGGCAAGTCGGTATTCCTCGCATCCAAAAACAAAGTGTTGCATATTCGCATCGCCAACATCAACATGAAGATAATTCAAATTGAGATCTGCGGGTCGATTCACAAAAACAGTCGAACCTAAAAAAAATCTCCGAAAATAGTCCGATGTCCAAGATCGAGGGATAAGACAAGAATCATTCGTTCCCATCTGACTATGGCGTAAACGATAAAACCATGGCGCAAGATGTGCCTGAGCAGTTTCGTACATACAGATCCTCCTATAACCCATAACATATCCTGATTATCAAAAAGGGCAAGAAACGCCCTCAACAAGAAAAACACTGCACTAATTATTCATAAAAAAATGTATTTGTCAATAATTACGCTTGAATCCGCCTTCAAAACAAAACAATACCTGCCGTATAAAAAGAAAAATCCCGTAAAGCATGCTGCTTTACGGGAAAAGTAGAAAAACCTAAGCTTCAAAGTTAAGTATCTGCGCTAAGTAGAAGACATAACTGAAGTACCAGCAGGATACAAAAAATCTTTGTCTCCTTTATGATATGGTAATTTACAAAAAAGATAGTCAACTTCATTGCCACCATAGAAACCTCTTTGTAAAGAAATAATACACGAAACGGCGGCTGTATTCTTCACCGAACAAACAAAACAATTTCGGGTTTTCTTTTCCAACTGTGGCAACCTGCCATTGGCAATAAGAAATCCCACATTAGAAAGAGTAATGACAGACACAAACAGTGAAGATGCAAGCCATTCCGCCCGATTATTGTGCAACAACGATCGAAAAGTTATGGTGGTTGGCAAAGAAACTGACTCACAGTAACTATCCCCAAAAAATCTCCAAAGAGTACTCAGTGAATTTTGCTCAATAAAAACATTCCCTCCGCGACATTCAGTAAAAAAAGTCTCCAGAGTGTACGGTTTAGGTCGCGCCGGAATATCAACAACAGCAAGCGGCTCACCAAACCATCCAGAAAAACCATTGACAGTTGATGGGTCAACCAGTTGGCGAGAACGAGAAGGCACTTCTCTTTGAAACAATGCATTTAGAAGATTAGTGAGATCGCCATTTGGCATCTCAATAATCTTCTGGAGTTGATCCGGCAAAAGAGGACATTGCAACAAACACTGTCCCAACTTGTTGGCTGCGGCAATCTGTTGTCCAGTAAACGTAGCATCAAGGTTATTCATGGGAATCCTCCTGATAGTCAAGAGCGAAGGAAGCTTGCGCATCACACAAGAAACGCCTTCTTCCGAGGTTAGGCAAATTTTCAAAAAACAAACGAAACGTCCCCAGACTATAGAGGAAAGAGTATACAATAGTCAATATCCTAACAAAAATACTAAATCTCTTCTGTTTCTTTCAAAACCTCCTCAAGAGAAACAACTC
>JBDKGD010000056.1:0-28532 GCA_039798365.1 Candidatus Parcubacteria bacterium | reverse complement strand
CAACAAAGAGAGCAAGGAGTAAAAGTAGAAAATCAAGAACCTCAGGAAATAATGGCAGTTACTGATAGTACTGTCGTTTAATGATTATACAAATACAACTCAATCCCCGTTCCATTTCAGGATCGGGGATTTTTACGCTAAACTAAGTAGTATTATGTACAAAATAGCTATTATGCTGTATGGATTTCCTGGTAGCGGCAAGGGGACGCAGGCGAATTTTTTAGCAGAAAAACTGGCACTCGTGCATTTTGACACCGGCAAGGTGCTGGAAGCGGCGGTGCATGATCCAAAACGACAGAAAGATCCCGTCATTGCCCGTGAGCGAACTTTTTTTGACACCGGAAAATTAATGACCCCAGAGTTTGTATCAAGAGAACTTCAGCATCATGCTCGTCAAATCGCGCGCGCGGGCTTGGGGGTGGTATTTAGTGGATCTCCCCGCACCATTGGCGAGGCACATGAATTAGTTCCTCTGTTGGAGGAGCTGTATAGCAAACAGCATGTGTATGCCTGCTACTTGGATGTCTCATCTACGGAATCAATCCGACGCAACAGTGCCCGCTTGATATGCCGTGAATGCTCTCGGCCATTTCTTTCGTCCTATTATCCAAAAACAAAACCAACGCACTGTCCGGTATGCGGAGGCATGTTGTATAAAAGAACGTTAGACAATCCGAGTGTTATAAAAACACGACAGCAGGAATTCGAAGAACGGACAAAACCGATTTTAAAATATCTTCGCAGTCGGGGATATCATATTAAAAAATTTGACGGAAGCCCTGCTCCTTTTGCATTATTTAAAAAACTCTATGGGTATGTACAAAAACAACAAGGAAATTGAGGCGATCATCGCGGGTGGAAAGATTCTTGCGGGTGTTATCACGCGCCTATCACAAGAAACAAAAGCCGGCGTTACCACGAAGTATCTCGATGATCTGGCGTTTCAGCTGATTACGGCATCCGGATGCAAACCGGCCTTTTTGCATTACAAACCGTTTGGCGCCGCAAAACCATATCCTGCCACGTTGTGCGCGTCGGTTAATGCGGGAATCGTGCACGGACTACCCGGACAATACTGTATCCAAGAAGGCGATTTAATCAAATTAGACCTAGGGTTAATCTATGACGGAATGTATGTTGATTCAGCCGTAACAGTGGCAGTGGGTTCAATAGCTGAAGACGCTCGCAAATTAGTAATCGCAACACGCGATGCCCTCTACAGCGGAATTGCGCAGGCGATGCCGGGTAACACACTGGGCGATATTGGCGCTGCTATCTCAAAAACTGCGCGCACTGCCGGATTTTTTGTTATAGAAGGTCTTGGTGGACACGGAATCGGTAAGCATCTTCACGAAGATCCATTCGTCGCCAATACCGGAGTAAAAGGACATGGGCATGTGTTACGCCCAGGAATGACGTTGGCGCTTGAACCAATGTTAGCAATCGGTACGTCACAGATGAAACAATTGGCTGATGACAGCTTTGTAACTGCGGACAATTCGCTCTCCGCGCATTTTGAGCACACAATTATAGTAACTGATAAGGATCCAATTGTTGCGACAAAAATCTAAATAAGAAAAATAGGAAAAGATGCAAACAGGGACAAGGTAAAGTTCGCAATGATATGTGCGAAAAAATTCTTGTTCACAAAAAAGAGTAACGTTTTGTCAGCTGATGCGATACAATAAAAGATAGTATGCATCCGCACGATCCGCAGCACTACATACAATTAGCAGAATTTATTAAAGCCGCGCGTCAGCGTTCCCTTAGTGACCGCCAAATTGAGGCAAGTTTAGAACAGGTTGGGTGGAAACATGAAGATATTGAAGCGGGTTTTGCATTTGTCGATGCCGATGCAGTTTCGCTGATAAAATCGAAAGGCGTAGAAGCCACGTCTCATCCGCTATTGTTTCATGAGCATGGTATCTGGGTATTTGTCGGATGCGCAATCATTATAACTGCCTTGCTGGTGGTAATTTCAGCACAGACAGGTATTGGCCCTTTGGGACAAACGATACGCGGTTGGATTGCCAGTACCAACCAATCAATCAAAGACAATAAACAATCAGTACCAACGCAGATAAGCTCCACAATCGCGGCGACATTATTAGAAGATGAAGCAATAGAACGATTCGAATTCTCACCACAGGGTAGTAAGAATTTTTATTTACAAACAACGACGGGAAGAACTATTGGTACGCCACCAGCAGCAACTCCTGCCCCACCAAATCCTTACCAGCACATATCACTGGTCAATCAGGGAGTTAAAACCGGATTTGCGGCATCGGACATTGCTTTTGGTGAATATTTTGATTTCGTTCAGTTGCCGGAACTACCGCTATTTGAACAGAATGCATTTCTTCCGGTTGTTACACGAGAAATACCCTATATTGCCAGTGATAATGGTGAGTTTTTTGTAATACGCAAAGGAGTTCGCGGACCTTCGTATGACGCAATATTTAAATTATGGGTTTCCCGTGATGGCCGTCATATTGCCTACAGCGCGTTTTCGAATTGCAAGAGAAACGAGAGCACGCCGGAGGAAAAAATAAAAAAGTTAAGTCGCCAAGAGTGCACGCTGGTGCTTGTTGTCGATGATAAAGAACAGCGAATTGAGAAATTTCCTGTAGTCGGTTCATTCTCTCCTATAACGAATAAGTTTGCGTTTGTGTATGCCGATGATACCTGCAAGGACGATTATAATAGGGGAGTTGATAAAGGGTTTTCATGTAGCGCAAGTGTCGTAGATGACACGGGGCGGGAGGGACCATCATTTGATTTCGTTCGGAGCTTTGGGTTTACCGAAAAAGGATTATTGGTGTACATTGCCCGCGTGAAAAACAAAGAAGCAGTTTTTGTTGATGGGAGAAGCCAAGGTGAGTTTGATGGAATTAATAGTTGGAATAATCGGGTGCAGAAGCCAGTGCATACAGGAATATTTTCGCCAGACGGAGTTCATGTCGTGTACAGCGCGCGCATACAGGATATTGAAGCAATATTGGTTGATGGAATTCAACTGCCGGCATACATGAATATTTTAGGCGTTACCTATATGCCTGATGGTTCCGGGTTTTATTACGGTGTCTTTGATGGTGAAAATATATTAATCAACACGGTAGTGTTTTAACGCGCGCGCGAGTATAATGATCAATATGGAACCATATCTTTCAATTATTATTCCTGCGTACAATGAAGCAGAGCGCATTCTGCCAACATTGCAAGACATCAACGAGAAGATGCAAGCCGTCTCCTATCCGTATGAAATTGTGGTCATCAATGATGGTTCGCGAGATACAACCGGACAGGTAGTGCGTTCAGCGCAAACAACAATTCGCAACCTGCGATTAATTGATAACACGCAGAACAAAGGAAAAGGTGGGGTGGTGCGACAGGGAATGTTGGAGTCAAAAGGAGCGGTAAGATTGTTTATGGATGCGGACAACTCAACGACTGTGGATCAGTTTGAAGCAATGCGACCGTGGTTTGATAAAGGATACGATGTAGTTATTGGTTCGCGAGCGGTAAAAGGAGCCAAGTTAGAACCACCGCAGCCGTTCTATAAACAGTTACTCGGCAAGGCAAGTAACATCATTATCCAGCTTGTGAATGTTCCAGGTATTTGGGACACGCAATGCGGTTTTAAGGCATTTTCGCAGAAGGCTGCGGAAGATGTATTTCGATATAGTAAAATACCGGGTTGGGGTTTTGATATCGAAATACTGGCATTGTCGCGGGTGCTTCGATACCGAATCAAGGAGGTTCCTGTTCGCTGGGTCAATGACATCAGATCACACGTCAAACTATCGGCATACTTGAAAGTTTTTGTCGAAAATCTTACAATTCGGTGGTGGTTGTGGACGAATGCGTACCACATCAAATAACAGATCAAAACCCCCGGTAGTACTGTTGTGGGGGGTGTTGTCATATAGTATAATCAAAAATCGTATCATAATTATTTAAGCTCACACTATGTCTCCTGTATATGTAACAAAAGAAAAATTAGAGGATTTAAAAAAAGAGCTGATTGAACTCAAAACTGTAAAACGCCAGGAGGTGGCCGACATGTTGCGTCAGGCGAAGGACTATGGCGATTTATCAGAAAATTCCGCCTATACCGAAGCACGCGAAGCACAAAATCAGCTCGAGATGAAGATCTCGGAATTGGAAGAAATGGTAAAGAACGCCCAGATCATCAGCCAACAGGAAGGCGGTCAGTATGTGGTGGTTGGTTCAACGTTGACGGTGAAAAAAGACGGGAAAAAATACACCTACACCATCGTCGGATCAGAAGAAGCCGATCCAGTTTCCGGAAAGATTTCAAATGAGTCGCCTTTGGGAAAAGCATTTCTGGGTCACGCGGTGGGCGATGAAGTAGTGGCGCACATTCCAACGGGACAGGTAACGTACACGATAGTGGATTTACATTAACACGCCGTACGCGATTCATCAGAAGCAATGCGAGAAGAATTGATACAGGAACGGCTGAAAAAACTCGAAGCGCTCAAGATACAGGGAGTTGATCCGTATCCGATAACCGTTAAGCGAACACACGAGATTGCCGCGGCACTGGATTCGTTCAGCTCTCTGCAGCGCGCCAAGAAAAAAGTATCAATCGTAGGGAGGATCATGGCGTTTCGCGATCAGGGCGCGGTTATTTTCCTCGATATAGCTGATGAATCCGGAACCTTACAGGCAGTCTGTAAGAAAGATACCACGGCTAATTTCGCGGTATTGCGAGATTCCGTCGATGTCGGTGATTTTATCGGTGCAACAGGAACGTTATTTATCACTAAGCGGGGACAAAAAAGCGTAGAAGTAAAAAATTTTCAGATCGTCACGAAATCAATTCGTCCGATCCCATCGCAGTGGTTCGGCATAGAGGAAACAGATACGCGACTGCGTAACCGGTATCTTGATATTCTGTTGCACCCCGAAACAAAAGAGCTGTTTCGCAAGAAGGCCGTCTTTTGGAGAACGCTGCGGGATGCGTTGCTTGATGACGGATTTTTAGAAGTTGAAAATCCAGTACTTGAAACCGTTCCAGGAGGCGCGGAAGCGGAGCCATTTAAAACCCATCACAACGCGCTCGATGTCGATTTTTTCCTGCGCATCTCGCTTGAGTTGCCATTAAAAAAACTGCTCGTTGCCGGATATGAAAAAGTGTTCGAAATAGGGCGTATTTTCCGCAATGAAGGAATTGATGCGGAGCATCTGCAAGATTACACGCAGCTCGAATTTTATTGGGCTTACCACGACTACCGCGATCTCATGAAGATGGTAGAGAAGCTATTTAAAAAGACAATCAAAAACGTAACAGGCAGTTTGGTGACAATGCGAGATGGCAACAAGATACAGTGGGCGACAAAATGGAAGACAGTTGACTACTGCAAGGAATTTGAAAAAGCCAATCAGCTTGACCCAACAACAGTCTCGCGTGACTCGCTTTTTAATCACGCTCGTAAGCTTGGGCTGACACCCGAAGAACATGCCGGACGTGGTCGGCTGATCGATATGATATTTAAAAAAACGGTCAGAACAAAACTCATTCAACCCTGCTTCCTGATAAACCCCCCGGTTGATATTGAGCCATTGGCAAAGCGATCTGTCGCAAACCCCGCTGTAGTGGAGCGATTTCAAGTAGTGGCGGCAGGAACCGAGCTGGGCAAGGGATTTTCTGAATTAAACGATCCCGTAGATCAGCGAGAACGCTTCCAACAGCAGGCGCAGCTTCGCCTGCAAGGTGATGCTGAAGCGCAATTTATGGATGAGAGTTTTGTCGAGGCGCTCGAGTATGGAATGCCTCCGGCGGCAGGATTCGGTGTTTCCGAGCGATTATTCTCAGTCATACTGGATAAACCAGTTCGCGAAACGGTTATATTTCCTCTCATGCGCCCGAAAAAGCAATAAGAAATATCAAAACCGGAGAGTGTATTTTGCATGATACAGCAAGAAATAAAGCCGAATAACTACATGACGTGTCCAAAGTGTAGTCAGTCGATGGTGATGAAGGCAGACTACGCAGCCTCAGATTCTAGAGACAACAAGCAGTACAACCGTAAAGTGTACTGGTGTAAAACAGATGACATCTGGATAAATGTAGAAACTCCGCAAAGAACAAAAAAACGTCAGAGAGTCCTAAAAACGAGTTTAAGACCCCATATATTGACCACATTCTGCTTATGGTAAAAGACGTAAATGAAACGTCAAAGTTTTATTCAAAGCTATTCGGAAATCCATCTCACCAAGATGCCGATTCGGTATCATGGAAGTTCGAGAATACGAAAATATTTTTCGGGCATCCGTTCAAGGAAATAGCGCCCAACACCTTTGATCGAAATCGAATCGGATTAAATCACTGCGCGTGGGGAGTAAGAACGGTAGACGAATTGAAAAAATGGAAGAATCGGTTGGATGAAATTGGGATAAAAAACAGCGGAATCATTAAGGATCGCTATCAAGATCGAGACTATGTGTGGTTTGACGATCCCGATAGCATTCGGCAAGAATTCTATCTTCGCTCAGAACATGAGGAATGACAGCGGTGGAATAAATGTTCAAGGTGCAAGACGGGGAAGAGTTATTAATGAAAGAATTAAAAACCGCGCCAGAATAGCGTTGGCGCGGAATATGAAAAGCAGGGCTAAGGTTACTTTGTTTTCGTTTTCTTCCAAAGTTCTTCAATAAAAAAATATGCGAAAAACGCAAACGCGGCAAAAGAAATACCCTTCAATACGGATGCTGTCTTTTCTCGGCCTATTAGTTCTACCACGGGAGCAAAAACACTTAAATAGATTGCTGCTATTATGGGCACCTCAAGCCTAGTTATTGTTTTTCGAATTTTCCTGTAGATGCTTTCATAAAGAAACCCCAAAATAATACCTGGAATAAACAAAGGGACAACTAACAGGAAAGAGGAATCTCTCCAAAGCAGATTACTAAATCCTGAATTAAGCATGCACAAATCCATCACAAAAACACTAATACAGGTTACAGAGAAAACAGATTTTTCAAAGAGTAGTATTTTTCGTGAAGTTTCGGGAACGAGAATGGCTATAAGCCCCGGAGCCAGTCCCAAAATAAATGCTAATATTCCACCTCCAAGAACATCGTGCGGAAAAAATCTGAGGTATAGTGGTAATGCCAAAAAATAGGCAATACTGGTAAGCGCAACTACGGACCAATAGGACCAAGAATACGACGCCTCGTTGGTAACCGCGCTAACTGGACTAGGAGACGATAGTTCGGTTGGTGATTGATCAGTAACTTCTGGAAAATCATCAGCCAAAATATCTTTCACGGCGGGAATAGCAAGACTTGCGCATCGCGTGCAGATTTTCGTTTCCGGATCAAACAGGTCAGCGCAGTGACAGATGTCGCATCGTTTTGCCGATGATTCTCGTACAATTTTAAACTTTGACATAGAAACCTCCATAAGCAATATGTTAAAAATCTTATTATATTATAATACATTATATTTAAAAAGTCAATATTTTGTGTAATATATACGTGACAGATTCAAGTTCTGAGCGTCGTTATTAAACGAGTGACGATCCGGAGTAGTTTCTCGGTCAGGCAAGAAGAGTGGCGCGTTCAGGAGTGTGTAATTTCTTGTTCATTTGAATGCTTGTGAGTATGCTTAAAGTATCTATGAAACGACTGATCAAACAGCTGGCATACGGCATATTCTATGCCGTAGTAATAGCAGCGGTAGTGGTTCCGACATACTACATATTCATCAGGCCGGCACCCTCCTGCACGGATCAGATTCGCAATCAAAGCGAAGAGGGTGTTGACTGTGGCGGACCATGTAAAAGAGCGTGCGTACCGTCGGATATCCGCGGATTAGAGACCGTATCAGTTCCCCAGGCATTCGCGCCGAAACGGGGAGTGTTCTCCGTGATTGCCAGAATCCAAAATCCAAACTTGGCATTTGCGGCACGGCAGTTTACTTACACCTTTCGAATTTTCGATATCGCCGGTTCCGTGACCGAGCTATCGGGAGTGAGTCATAGCTACGCTGGTGAAGTTAAATACATAACCAGCATCGATACGAGTGGGGCGATCAACATACATCCGGCGAGAATAGCACGCATTGAAGTAGTATTTTCCAATCCCACCTGGGTTCCAGCATCAGAGTTTGCTAAGCCATCATTGCGCATGCAGGAGTTTCAAGCTAGCAGTGATCACGCCGACATAACAACGACAGGTAAAATAATAAATGAGGATGCGCTCGATTTTCGACGCATCACGCTGGTGGCAATTTTATACGGCAGATTTGGTCAGATCGTCGGTTTCGGACAGACCAATATCGACAACGTTCGCTCAAACGAAATCCGGCAGTTTTCTATTATCCATCCCGTAGTCGAAGACGTGGTTGCCTCATCGACCCAGGTAATCATAATCCCGCCAGCGCGATAGCGTGGTAACTGACTAATCGGCATGGTGCGTCTATTTGCTCCGGTTACTATATTGCTGTGCTGCAGTTTTTTGATTCTCTCCAGTATCTCAAGTAAATTATTTTATTTGCAAGCAACCTGGACGGCACTCGGTGTAGCAACAGTTGGGATATTTTTTCTGATTGATTGGCGGACAATTTTTCACTACCGATGGTTCGCGTTATTGCTGTACGGCGTATCAGTTTGTTTATTGGTATTCGTCGTGATATACGGCGCGGCGATCCGCAACGTGCAAGGATGGCTCACCATTGGGGCAGCGTCTTTCCAACCGGTAGAACTGGCAAAGGTAGCGTTGATTGTTGTCTACGCTCAATATTTCGCTCGCAGACACATTGTCATTGCCAGACTCTCAAGTATTATCAATTCGTTTATTATTGTGCTCATACCGTTTGCGCTCACACTCTTACAACCCGATCTGGGATCGGCATTGATTCTAATGGGCATCTGGGTTGGGTTTTTGTTAGCCAGCGGATTGCCGTGGCGCTATATCGCCAGTGCCGCTTTGCTGGTGGCAATCGTGAGTCCACTGATATGGATGTACGCATTACGTCCATATCAAAAGGAACGCATTACCGGGGTATTTTACCCAGAAAAGAATGCGTTAACCGTAAATTACAGTGTTATCCAATCTCGTATCGCCATTGGTTCGGCGGGGTGGTGGGGGAAGGGGTATGGACAGGGAACGCAAACACAACTTGGATTTTTATCAGAACCAGCCAACGATTTTGTCTTCTCAGCGTTTATTGAAGAGTGGGGGTGGTTGGGTGGGTTGGTGGTGTTGGGCGCGTTTATCGCGCTAGAGGGCGCCGTGTTAAGCATTGGTATGATCGCGCACAGTAATTTTGAAAAATTATTATGCCTAGGCACTGCTATTGTATGGGGAATTAATTTTGCGATTAATACCGGCTCGGCAACTGGATTATTTCCGGTTATCGGGGTAACATTCCCATTCTTAAGTTACGGAGGATCAAGTTTGCTGATAAATTTTCTCTTGTTGGCTATTATAAACAGTATTAGGCGATTCCAATATTCATGATTTCAAAATTATTTGAACGAATGTACATGCCCCGCATTGCCGCGGTAGGGGTGCTGGGCATATTTTTATTAATAAGCGTAATTGTTGGTGGGCTGATAAACAGTAAAGGAACAGGCACGGTAACGTATACCGTCAAACAGGGGCAGTCGGTTATGGAAGTTGCTATGAGTTTGAAAGATGCCGATATCATACGATCATCAGCAGTATTCATTGGCTACGGAGTAATAACGGGACAGGCATGGTCAATAAAGCCAGGAGTGTATCGACTGATGCAGCCGGTTTCAATCACGAGCTTGTATCAAATACTAACAGAAGGTCCGCACCGACAGGTGAGCGTAGTGATACCAGAAGGATCTAATAAGTATGAAATCGACGACATACTAACCAACGCCGGTATTACGCCATCTGGGTCATTTGTAGAGTATGTGGATAAACAGCAATGGGAAGGATACCTATTCCCTGATACATATTTTTTATTTACCGATTCAACTGCTGAAGATGTGGCAAAAAAATTATTCGCCACATTTCATGAAAAAACATCATCAGTGTTGCCAGAATCACCCGAGCAGGTAAAAAAAATAATCACAATTGCCTCAATGCTTGAAAAGGAAGTTATTACCAAAACCGATCAAAAATTAGTGGCAGGAGTTATCTATAAACGGCTGAAGGCCGCAATGCCGCTGCAAATTGATGCCACCGTATGTTACGCGAAACGTATGGCGCTAACAGCACCTGGGGATTGGAAGGGATGTTATCCACTGTCAAGTCTTGACTTTAAAATAAAATCACCTTACAATACATACCTATATAGAGATGTACCGCCAGGTCCGATAGGGAACCCTGGTTTGTCTGCTATTTTGTCTGCTACTAGTCCAACAGCTTCAGAATATTGGTTTTATTTGACGGATCCCGAAACTAACAGAACAATTTTTTCAAGAGACTTCGACGAACATGTTGCTAATCGTCGAAAGTATCTTCAATAAATATCCTGTAGAGCGTTTTGCAAACATTAAGCCACCCTCACTTAGCTTGCCCGTTGCATGCATATCGCGTTTATCTATAACCAACACATATACACAATCCACCGCACAGTGGATCATTTTGGATTTCTGGGAAGTCCGCCCGGGTAGGCGCGTAGTGCCTTTTTTTGGTAAAAACAGCGTCCCATTGTCCTGAAGTCATATAAAAATCCTCGTCCCATTTATTATACAAAACTCCTATGCCTCACAAAATAATCCCCTCATCGCTTCTGCCAACAAAAAATTTCGCAAAGTTTGAACCCCTAATCCAGCTTCCAAATCTCATCGAGTTCCAGTTGCAGTCATACGACTGGTTCTTGAAAGAAGGACTGAAGGAGCTGTTTGATGAAATTTCTCCAATTAAAGATCATACAGGGAAAGAGTTCGAGTTGTTTTTTGATGGGTATCATTTTGATGAACCAAAATACGACGAAACAACATCTCGGCTGAAAGACACAACCTTTGAAGCAACATTACGGGTACAGGTTCGTTTGGTAAATAAACAGAGCGGTCAAGAACAGGTACAGGAGGTGTATATGGGAGAATTTCCGGTGATGACTCCGCGGGGGACATTTATCATTAACGGCGTTGAGCGCGTGGTGATCCCTCAATTGATACGGTCTGCTGGTGTCTATTTTGTAGCAAGCATTTCTCGAGGAAGGCAGTTTTTTGGCGCAAAAATTATTCCAAATCGTGGCGCATGGCTTGAATTTGAAACAGAATCAGATGGTTCTATCGCGGTAAAAATTGATCGTCGGCGCAAATTCCCGGTTTCCCAATTGTTGCGCGTGTTTGGAATGTCGCCGGAACAAATAGTAGAACAGTTTTCTCAAGTTGATACAGGAACGCTTTCTCATATTCAGGCAACACTCAAAAAAGATACCGCGCAAAATATCGATGATGCGTACATGGAGATATACCATCGATTACGTCCCGGCGATCCTGCCACTCCCGCTACCGCAAAAAGTTTAATTGATGGCATGTTCCAGCGCTTTGACCGGTACGACTTATCTCCCGTGGGACGGTACAAGATGAATCAGCGGCTCGGATTATCAAAAGAAGGTGAAAATCGAATGTTGGAGGTTTCAGATATTATCGCCATTGTCCGTACCATTATTGAGCTCAACAACGATCCCCGCGCCGAAGCTGACGATATTGATCATTTAGGAAATCGTCGCTTAAAAGCTGTCGGAGAGCTTTTGCAAAGTCGATTGCGCATTGGCATGGCACGTGTTCGTCGCGCCGTTCAGGATCGCATGTCAATTCAGGAGAAAGACTCTATAACCGCCTCCCAGTTAATAAACTTCCGGCTTGTTTCATCAGCGGTGAAAGAATTTTTCGCCTCATCCTCGCTGTCTCAGTTCATGGATCAGGTAAACCCGCTTGCTGAAATAGAAAACAAGCGTCGTATTTCGGCATTAGGTCCTGGAGGTCTGACGAGAGAACGAGCAAGTTTTGAAGTGCGCGATGTGCACCGCAGTCACTATGGTCGAATCTGTCCTATTCAGACACCAGAAGGCAGCAACATTGGTTTAATTAACCATTTGGCAAACTACGCCCGACTCAATAAATTTGGATTTTTGGAAACCCCCTATGCCCGGGTAAAAAATAAAAAAATAACCGATGAGATAGTCTGGCTCGATGCGCTTGAGGAAGAAAAGTACAAGATTACCCATGCAGGCATAAAATGCACTGCCAATCGTGCCATCGCCGAGGATATCGTTGAAGCGCGCATTGCTGGCACCCCGGGAACCTGCCCTGCGTCTGAGGTTGAATTTATTGAAGTCGCGCCGGTGCAGTTCTTGAGCGTTGCCGCCTCTCTGGTTCCATTTTTACAACACGATGACGCCAACCGTGCGCTGATGGGTTCAAACATGCAACGTCAGGCAGTTGGTTCCATCAAACCGTCAGCGCCATTAGTAGGAACGGGGCACGAAGTTAAAGTTGCCGCTGATTCAGGTTATGTGGTGATTGCTCGGGAAGACGGAGAAGTCATATCAGTCGACGCCAACCACGTAAAAGTCAAGTATGGAAAAGAGAAAGATATAACCAACTATCCGTTAGAAAAATTCAAACGCTCAAATCAATTCACCTGTATTTCGCAGCGTCCGCTAGTAAGCACGGGACAGAAATTTAAAAAAGGAGATGTCTTGGTTGACGGACCTTCAACCGATAATGGAGTGCTTGCGTTGGGACAAAACTTGCTGGTTGCGTTTATGTGTTGGGATGGAGCGAATTTTGAAGATGCAATCGTTATTTCCGAGCGCGTTGTTCGCGACGATTTATTTACGTCTATTCATATTGAAAACTATGAAGTTGATGTTCGCGACACCAAACTCGGTCCCGAAATAACAACGCCAGATATCCCAAACACATCAGAAGACAGATTAAAAAACCTGGATGAAGAAGGTATTGTTCGCATTGGTGCTGAGGTAGAAGCGGGTAGTATTTTAGTTGGAAAAATTTCACCGAAGGGCGAATCAGAGCTCACATCCGAGGAGAAATTGTTGCGTGCTATTTTCGGCGAGAAAGCGCGCGATGTGAAAGATTCATCACTGATACTGCCACACGGAAAACGGGGGCGTATCATCGGAGTAAAAATATTCGATCGGGAGCAGGGCGATAAATTAGAGCCAGGTATTATCCGTCGTATCCAGGTTGAAATTGCGGTATTACGCAAAGTGCAGGCAGGTGATAAACTTGCTGGTCGTCACGGAAACAAAGGTGTCATCAGTCAGGTCCGGCCGATAGAAGACATGCCGTGTTTAGCGGATGGAACGCCAGTTGATATCGTTTTAACCACGCTTGGTGTGCCAAGTCGTATGAACCTCGGACAGATATTGGAAACTCATCTGGGATGGGCGGCAGGTACTCTTGGATATCGTGCTATTACCCCCGGACTTGATTCAGCAACCGAAGAACAAGTTCGAGAAGAGCTGAAAAAAGCAGGATTGCCAGAAAGCGGAAAAATAACGTTGCGCGATGGACGAACAGGCAAAAACTTCGACCAAGAAGTAACAGTCGGCAATATTTATGTAATGAAGTTGAATCACTTAGTCGATGACAAGGTGCATGCTCGTTCAATCGGTCCGTACTCGTTAATTACCCAACAGCCATTGGGAGGAAAGGCTCAGTTTGGAGGTCAGCGGTTTGGTGAAATGGAAGTGTGGGCACTGGAAGGGTACGGCGCTCGCCACACCTTGCAGGAGATGCTCACTATTAAATCAGACGATGTGACTGGTCGTTCCTCAGCGTATGAATCAATTATTAGAGGAGAGCAAATAAAAGAACCAAACATTCCAGCATCATTTAATGTTTTGGTGAATGAATTAAAGGCGCTTGCGTTCAATATCGAACCAATGATGCAGGCGGTATCAAGTGATCCGGATGTGAAACCAAACTTTAAGGCTCTCAAAATTTCCGTTGCGTCACCGGATGAAATTTTGCGGTGGTCCCACGGAGAGGTGATAAAACCAGAAACAATCAACTATCGAACACAGCGTCCCGAAAAAGATGGATTATTCTCTGAGCGCATCTTCGGGCCGACAAATGATTACGAGTGTTACTGTGGAAAGTATCGTCGTATTCGCTATAAGGGCGTGGTATGCG
Organism: Candidatus Parcubacteria bacterium; assembly: GCA_039798365.1. Classification (GTDB taxonomy): domain Bacteria; phylum Patescibacteriota; class Minisyncoccia; order UBA6257; family 2-01-FULL-56-20; genus JBDKGD01. The sequence continues at coordinate 14,412 of JBDKGD010000056.1, read as the reverse complement.
ATAAGTGTGGCGTTGAAGTAACAAAAGCATCAGTGCGACGAGATCGGTTTGGTCATATCGCGCTTGCATCACCGGTGAACCATATTTGGTTCCTAAAGAGCGTACCGAGCCGATTGTCGTTAGTATTGGACGTGCAGACAAGTCGGTTGGAGCGAGTCATCTACTATTCCGCCTACATCGTGACAAGTGTTGATGAGGAGGCGCGTAATCAGATTTTGGTTGAATTGGATCGTGAGTTGAAGGTGAAGTTGGAAAAAGTAGAGGAAGGAGATAAGAAGGGTCGCACCGAGCTAACAGGAAACGCCGCTCAGCTAAAGTCGCTGTTACAGGATCTTCGTCCCGGACAGGTATTAGCAGAAACGGAATACTTTAGTCTTGCGCGTCGGTTTGCTCATGTATTTCGTGCTGGTTCGGGCGCCGAAGCCGTTGTTGAGATTTTAGAGAAGATGGATTTGAAGAAAGAAGTGGAAGATATCGAACAGATGCTTTCTCGCGCGAAAAATCCTGCAAGCGAAACAAAGGCATTGAATCGTTTGAAAATGTTGCGCGCGATGATCGCCAATGGCACTCGTCCGGAGTGGATGCTCATGAAAGTCTTGCCGGTGTTACCACCTGATTTGCGCCCAATGGTTGCCCTCGATGGAGGACGATTCGCAACCTCCGATCTAAATGATTTGTATCGTCGAGTCATCAATCGAAATAATCGATTAAAGAAATTGTTAGAAATAAAAGCTCCCGATGTGATCGTGCGCAATGAAAAACGCATGTTACAAGAAGCAGTTGATGCGCTCATCGATAACTCCGCCCGATTTGGTTCGCAACAGCTTTCCGCTCAACGCCGCCCCTTGCGTTCGCTCGCGGATATGTTGAAAGGAAAACAGGGTCGATTCCGTCAGAACTTGCTCGGCAAACGTGTTGACTACTCTGGTCGTTCGGTGATTGTGGTTGGTCCAAAATTGCCGGTAAACGTATGTGGATTGCCGAAGAAAATGGCGCTCGAATTATTCCGTCCGTTCGTAGTCGGAGAAATGATTCGACGGGAAATGGCGCACAACATTAAGGCGGCGAATCGATTGATTGAACAGGCAGGTGACGAAGTATGGGCAATTCTGGAAGAGGTCATTCGCGATCGCCGGGTATTGCTCAATCGCGCCCCAACATTGCACCGTTTGAGTATTCAGGCATTTAAACCCGTCCTCACTGAAGGGTTGGCAATTCAGTTGCCGCCGCTTGTTTGTAAAGCATTCAATGCCGACTTTGATGGTGATCAGATGGCAGTACACGTACCGTTGTCTGATATCGCGCAGCAGGAAGCACGAGAAATCATGGATGCGGGACACAACCTATTAGCGCCGGCGACAGGTGATCTGATTACTGCTCCAACCAACGATATGATTTTAGGACTGTACTATCTCACCTCTGCGCGCGATGAAGAAGAAGCGCCGCGGAAACATTTTACCGGTGTTGATGAGGCAATGATGGCGCTCGAAAATGACGTTGTTCATCTGCGTGACAAGGTAGCTATTGATGGTGTTACAACGACAATTGGTCGCATGATATTTAACAACGCTATCAACAACAGCATTCCATTCGTCAATGAAACGCTGACAAAGAAAAAAATGATGGCAACGATTGAGAAAGTATTGGCAGCTGAAGGGTTTGAGAAAACCGCGTTGATTATTGATCGGCTAAAGTTGCTCGGATTTGAAATGGCGACACGATCAGGAATTACGTTTGCCATGGCCGATTTGGTAATTCCCAAAGAAAAAGCTGAATTGATAACGAAAGCAGAGCAAGAAGTCGAGAAGATAATCGACCAGTACAGTCAGGGGTTGCTGACCGTTGCCGAACGTCGCGCTCGTGTTATCTCCGTATGGGATGAGGTAAAAATAAAAGTAGCGAAATTAGTGACAACGACATTGCCATCGGAGAATCCAATTTTCCAGATTGTAAACTCAGGATCGCGCGCGAGCTGGGCGTCAATCGTGCAGATGATGGGCATGAAAGGGTTGGTTGCCAATCCAAAAGGTGAGACAATTGAACTTCCGATCACGAAATCATTCAAAGAGGGATTCGGCGTGCTTGAATATTTCATCTCAACTCACGGTGCTCGAAAAGGTACAACCGATACAGCATTAAAAACTGCCCAAGCCGGATATCTGACGCGTCGGTTAGTTGATGTCGCGCAAGATGTCATGGTGCAGGAAGAAGATTGCCGAACAAAGGAAGGATTGGTGGTAAATCGAATAGAGACCGAACGTCTCAATCGCACAGTCTCGAGTCGTTTATTTGGTCGCACTGCTCTGCACGATGTAAAGATAGGTAATAAAGTGTTGGCGCGCGCGGGCGACATACTAACCAAAGAGCAATCAGAAGCAATTGATGCGTCAGGCATTGCCGAAGTAGAAGTGCGCTCTCCAATAACCTGTAAGACATTGTATGGATTGTGTGTCAAATGTTATGGCGTCGATCTCTCGAATCATGAGCAAATTCGCACGGGCGTTGCGGTTGGTGTGCTGGCGGCTCAGTCAATCGGCGAACCAGGAACACAGCTGACAATGCGCACATTCCACCAAGGTGGTGTTGCGGGTGCGGATATTACCCACGGATTGCCGCGTGTTGAAGAAATTTTCGAAGCACGTCCGCCAAAAGGAAAGGCATTTCTCTCGGAAGTAGATGGTTACGTAGAAAAGATCGAAGACGATCAGAACATGCGTATTGTATCTATTCGGGACGATAGTAAAAAAGGCAAAATGGTTGAATATGTCATTCCGCGTACCGCGTTACTGTTGGTTGCGGTCGGTTCAGAAATTAAAAAAGGACAACAGTTGATGGAGGGAACAGTCGATTTGAAAGAGTTGCTTGCCTTAAAAGGAATGGGTGACGTAATCCGGTATATCGTGAATGAGGTTCAAAGAATTTATCTTTCAGAAGGCGCTTCTATCAACGATAAGCACATAGAAGTCATCGTGCGTCAAATGTTCTCTCGAGTGCGCATTAAAGAATCAGGCGATAGCCCATTTGTCATCGGCGAGGTAGTAAGTAAATCGCGATTCTTCGATGTGAACCGTGGATTGAAAGCAAAAGAATTACGCCCCGCGCGTGCGCAGCAGATGCTCCAAGGCATTACCCGCGTTTCTCTTTCAACGGAAAGTTTCTTGTCGGCTGCGTCATTCCAAGACACGGCGCGCATGTTGGTGAAAGCTGCTATTGAAGGCAAGATCGATCCACTGCGGGGATTGAAAGAAAATGTCATCATTGGTCGTCTGATTCCATATCCGTCTGCCGTCGAGTCAGTGTCCGATGAGATGCTTGCCGAAGAAAAAGTCGAGGAAGAAGCATCATAACAAAAAATTTCTAGCCAATTTGACTTTTTATAGCCAAGTGCTATAGCATTGTTACATTCTTGATCACCATCAATACCTATGCAACACACATCAGAAAAAGAGCCACGTACCTACGAAATTGCCGTTATGATGCCAGAAGAAGGTTCGTATGACGAGGTAAAGAAAATTATCACCAATGCCGGCGCAACCGTTATTGTCGAATCACCGGCAAAACGAGTGCAGTTAGGCTATCCGATCAAAAAAGCGACGCATGGATCATTCATATCTCTGCACGCAACCATGGATCCATCGGCAGCTAAAACGATCGAGAAAGAGATGCTCCATAACCCTCATATTTTGCGCAGCTTGATGATTGTAGTTCCTCCAAAGAAGGAGCCAAAAGTAAAGCCAGCCAAAAAAGAAAAAGACGCTGCTAAGAAGGCTGAAAAAACAGCAAAGAAGTCAGAGGAAAATCTCACAAATGAAGCACTGGAGAAGCAGATTCAGGACATGATGGCGTAATCTGTTTCATTGAGTGGATACAAAAAAACAAATGCCCCGTGGTGTCATACAAGACACGCGGGGCATTTGTCTATCAGGATCTACTGCAGTATGATGTAAGGTATTATGAATCTCAATAAAGTGTTTATCGTTGGTCGTCTTACCGCTGACCCTCAGTTGCGCTCAACGCCCTCCGGAACCGCGGTTGGTACGTTTAGTATCGCGACAAATCGGGTGCGGCTTGATAAAAATGGAAGTCGACAAGATGAGACAGAATACCACAATATCGTCGTGTGGGGCAGACAGGCAGAAGTGGCAAGCAAGTTCCTCACCAAAGGTGCTATGGCGATGGTAGAGGGACGTCTACAAACCCGATCCTGGACCGATAAGCAGGGTCAAACAAGAAAAACAACCGAAATTATCTGCGAACGGCTACAGCTTGGTCCTCGTGCCGCGGGAGCAACAGCCGGACAGTCTTGGGGATCAAAATCGTCAACATCAAGCGATTCAGATCAGCAACCCGCATCTCAAGAGTCGGCAGGAAACGAATTAACCCAGGAAATCAAGGAAGAAGATATTCCAATCATTGACGTAGAAGACGAGGGCGATATCAAGACAGAAGAATTGCCATTTTAAGGTGCGCGGAAAGGTCATCCCTCCATAACCCCTTGCATTTCTTATAGTTTTCCATTATAATCGTAACTACGAATTTTCTAATTTTTTATGGCAAAAAAAGTAAAGGCAAACTTAAAACTCCAGATTGAAGCAGGTAAGGCGAATCCCGCTCCGCCAATTGGTCCCGCCCTCGGTCAGCACGGAGTAAACATACAGGATTTTTGCAAACAGTTTAACGATGAAACTCGCGAGATGGCAGGCGATATCATTCCCGCTGAAATCACGATATACGAAGATCGCAGCTTTTCATTTCGACTTCGCACGTCACCGGCATCAGCACTCTTGCGTAAATTTGCCAAAGTAGAAAAAGGCGCCGCCGAACCCAACAAGAAAAAAGTAGGATCAGTCACGTGGGGACAGGTAGAGGAGATCGCCAATAAAAAAATGATCGATTTAAACGCCAACGATCTCGAAGCCGCGAAAAAAATAATTGCCGGCACCGCCCGTTCCATGGGTATTGAAGTAAAGTAATAATCGCGAAAAATATCAGTATTAAAAAAATCCCCGCATGTGTGCGGGGATTATCGGTTGAAAAGAGCTGAATCATATATCAGCTTTAGCGTTTATAAGAATCACATTGTGAACAGTTTTTGAATAAAATTCAAGAAGTGCTCAGGAGTGTGCGGTGATGCCAACGATTGTTTAAGGTCGTGCCCAATCTCGGTCGGTTCGCACACCATAATATGATCACAAACAATGGCCAAAGAACCATTCCTATCAGCACAACATCCATCCAATGCCAGTACAATAGATGCCAATAGGTAAACGACGTCGAGCGATATGTGTACTTGCCGCGCGACATCTCGCTAGGGATAGGAATAAAGAACAGTAATCGGATCACGACAATAAATCCGATCAAAAAATACGTTATCTGTACCAGCGAAACAAAGCGATCAAAAGAGGGGAAGAGTAACAGAACCATAGACACCTCACGCGGTTAACAGCCATCGCCAAATGTATGGCTCAGTAATTACAAATTCGGCAATATCCGATCGCACGCGATCCGAGTGAATAATCCGAATAAAATGGGGCCATCCAATAATGGACACCAAAAACAAAGAGCAGTAGTAAAAACTGCTGCGGCACAAGTATTGTGCATGGCATACTTGTCGGGCAAAGAAAACAACCTTGAGTGCCGGAAATATGCCGACAAAAAAATAACAACCAAACACAACAAACATCACAAGGGTAGGCGACATACAAAACTCCTTTTTTAAGTTTTCACGAAAATCAGCTACCAGTAATATACAACAGAGTCACATGGTGTCAATAAAAACCGTGTCACATATTTATGTGACACGGAAGAATGTGGGAGGATGTAGTACAAAGCTCACAACTCACCTGTTTTTTCAAAATGATAAATTGTAAGCTTTGCTAACCCGGAAAGCATAGTGGGCAAAAGCGTAAATGCCCAGGTGGCCACCGCATAATCATCCGGGCGAATTTCTTTCGAAATAATAGCCCAGTCAGCACCGGATGGGCCTTTATGATGGAAAAATATAACCCGCCCATGGGTGAATCCCTCGTCACGCTTTGAGGATTCATCTTGGATAACCCGGGCTCGGTTGCGCAAAAATATAAAGAACTCTCCGGTTACAGCATAGGCAACTGCAAGAATGAAAAGTCCGGAAACTCCGGCACCAACTGCAAGCAACAAAGAAATAGTAGTCATAAAACCTCCTTCTTTAACATAACAGTTAGAATGAACTATTTACATTATAGCATATATAATACAAAAAGTCAATTTTTATCAAATAGGCAAATTGGTGTACACTAACACGGTATACAGCTTCATGAAGTACCAGCCAACTATCGGATTGGAAATTCACGCGGAACTGGCAACCGAAACCAAGATGTTTTGCGATTGCACTAACGATCCAACCGAGAAACATCCAAACATACACGTCTGCCCAATCTGTCTCGGACACCCGGGAACACTGCCGGTGCCAAAGAAAAAAGCAATTGAGGCGGTTATCACCGTGGGGTTGGCGCTTGGAGGAACGATCAGCGGGTATTCAAAGTTCGATAGAAAAAATTATTTTTATCCTGATTTGCCCAAGGGATACCAGATCTCCCAGTATGACCTCCCCTTGGTAACGGGGGGCACGTTGTGCGGAGTACGAATCACCAGAATTCACCTTGAAGAAGATGTAGGAAAACTACAGCACGGACAAAAAAACAGTACGCTGGTGGACTACAATCGTGCCGGAGTGCCGCTTATGGAGTTGGTCACCGAACCCGATATCAGAAGTGCTGCTCAAGCCGCGCACTTTGCCCGCGAGCTTCAACTCTTGTTGCGATATCTGAAAGTATCGGATGCCGATATGGAAAAAGGACACATGCGCATCGAGCCGAATGTCAGTCTAAACATGCAGACCAAAGTTGAATTAAAAAATATTAATTCATTCAAAGCGGTGGAAGCAGGCATAGAGTACGAGATAGTTCGACAAACCGCCGTATATGAGGCCGGCGACACTATCCGTCAGGAAACGCGGGGATGGGATGAACAAAAAAAACAAACAGTGCACCAGCGCTACAAAGAGCACGCGCAAGATTACCGCTATTTCCCCGAACCAGACATTCCGCCATTTGAGACCGAACCATTCGATATCACCAGCATGCAAAGCGCCATACCAGAGCTACCCGATCAGAAACGGGCGCGGTTGGCGAGTGAATACAGCCTAACCACCGGTCAAGTTGAGGCACTTATTGTCGAACCGGAGCTGGCGAATTATTTTGAGGCGGCAGTTTCTGAATTACGGGAAAAAATACCTGCTGCGCCGTTGCAGGAAACATTTAATTACCTCACCACCGATCTGAAAGGCATGCTATCGCGCCAGGACGAAGCAATCACTGACACAAAAATAAACCCCGAACATTTCGCGCACCTCATGGCGTATCTGGCGCAGGGCGTGGTGATGAGTCGCCAAGCAAAAGATTTGCTTGCGAAAATGTATGAAACCGGAGAAGACCCGGAAAATCTCATGCAAAGTGGTGATTTCGAGATAATCTCAGATGAAACAAAAATCAGCGCCGTACTTGATGACGTCCTTGCGTCAAATCCGCAGGTCGTGCAAGATTATAAAAACGGCAAAACCGCGGCACTGCAGTTTCTCGTTGGTCGTGCCATGGGCGCGCTCAAAGGAAAAGGAAATCCGAAAATAATTCACTCCATACTTCTGAAGAAAATATCACATGGTTAATCATTTAAAAAATTTAGGGTTGTCAGATAAAGAAGCAAAAGTGTACACTGCCATGCTCGAGTTGGGTCCCTCATCGGTGCTGGAAATATCAGCACGCACCGGAGTAAACCGACCGACAACGTATGTGCAAATAGAATCCCTCCGTCGCATGGGGTTAGTGAGTATCCAGACAAAGGGCAAGAAGCAGTTATTCCAGGCGGAAAGCCCCGATCAGTTTAACGTGTTACTCGAGAGAGAACAGGCGGGCGTTGAGGAAAAGAAAAAAGAATTATCAGATATCCTACCCGATCTGTTGGCGATGTTTGATGCCTCTGGCGGTCGGCCGAAGGTTCGTTTTTTGGAAGGAATAGAGGGGATACGAAAAATGCAGGAAGAGTTTTTGCGCTCAGGAGAAAAAGTGGTGTACGAAATATCTTCCTATGACGACGTGTTGCGATTGTTTCCCGATCACCTAAAGTCATTCTCCCCGCGCCGCATTGAAAATAAGATAACATCAAAACTAATCTATACCAGCTCCACCGGTCCTATAGCGGAGCTATCAAAAAATGAGAACGGGGAAGCACGATACATTCCATCAGACAAGATGCCGATTGATTTTGATGTTGCTATCTACGGCAATACTATCGCGCTTATATCGTTAAAAACTTCAAACATCTCTGGTGTTTTTATAGAACACACCCAACTAGCGGAATCATTTAGAGGATTATTTAATTTTATATGGAATGGATTGCAGCAATCTTCTCAAAGCAGTAGAGAAAAATAATAGAGAAGAAAGGGACGTGTATGATATTAAAAAAGATCTGATGCGCTTTCGCTTCATCAGATCTTTGCGTTTGAACTCATATTAGTACAACATATCTTCTCCTATGCACCCCAGTATAAGGGTGCGATGTTGAAAGTTTTTTACTCGTAATAAGTTACGAGCAAACAAGGACTGTAGTAAATGGTAGCATAGAATAAATATGTTGTCAAATACTGACAGTAAATAATGTTGTAAATATATGACAACATATATGTGTTAAATCAAAAAGTCATTTAAGAATAAGAAAAACGTCGGCATGTAAATGTCATAAAAACTTGACAAAATAATATCGCTGAATATACTGGTGGGTAGCAGCCGAATAAAGCGCCCATTTTTCAAGAGCGCGCGAAATCGGCAAAACAACCAAACCCAAATCACAAATACACGGAGAATGATTATGAAAGACAATAATTTAAGTTTTGGTAATAGTGCTGATTTTTTTCGTTTTTCCAACGGGGGCACATTGCCACCACGCATTGTGCGTGGGATAAAAAAACTTAAGAAGATTGAGCAGGATTCATTGGCTTTCAACAAGGAAGCAGATAAAGAAACCAATGAATATTTAGAAGATCCCGAGGGCTACCTGCGGCGACGCCTAGAAAAAGATCGAAAGAGTTGCTAGCAATCCTGACATCCCAAGACCTATTAAGACCCAACAAACCAGTTTGTTGGGTCTTTTCCTTTTTTGCTCATATCTATAAGTTAGGATCGTGCCAAAAATTCTTGAACTCGTGCCAGAGCCAAAGATGGGTCATCCAGCCAGACAATATCTTTATTCCGCTTAAACCAGGTCATTTGTCGTTTACTGTACTGCCAGATGGCAGTACAAAGGGATGCAACCATAGCATCATACGAGATGCTATCGCGCAGATAGCGGCTGACAAATCGGTATTCAAGACCAAGATCATCCAACCGTTCCCAGCTGACGTGGTCAATTTCATGCAGCTTATACACCTCATCAACCATACCCAAATCCAGTCGCGCCATAAGTCGTTGCCGAATGCGGGCGCGCAGCGTTTCATCATCGAATCGAATCCCCAAAAAGAGCGTGTCAAAGCGGGGGGTTCGTTGAGGGGTAGCGGGAACATGTATGCCGGTCTCCTCAATAATCTCAAGCGCGCGTATGAGTCGTCGTCGATTGTGACGGTCTATGGTGTGACTGCGACGTGGATCAACGCGTGATAATCGTTCAAATAATGTCTCGGTGGAAATAGATTCCAGTTGGTGCCTGAATGCGTAGTTAATACTCGCGTTTGGTAGGGGCATTTCAAAAAGCACGCTGTCTACGAAAAGACCAGTTCCACCGCAGATAATAGGAATGTGGTTTCGCTGGTGGATATCAGAGATAGCAACAAGCGCGTCGCGTTGGAAATCAAATACGCTATATACCGTGCGGGGATCAGCCACATCAAGCAAATGGTGCCGGATGCCAGCCATCTCAGTCGGTAGTATCTTGCCGGAGCCAATATCAAGACCACGATAGACTTGGCGTGAATCTGCTGATATAACTTCGCCAGCAATCGCCAGGGCAATCTGAACTGCCAGATCAGATTTTCCTGTGGCAGTCTGTCCAACAACCGCGATAATTTTTGGGGGCATCATGTTTGACCTTTTATTATTTTTTTGTTATAATAATAGGTAGTTATTAGAAAATCAAATTGAAAGGAGAAAATAGAAGTATGAGCTGGCTTCAGATAGCAATAGGCGTATTGTTTTTCATTGGTGTAATCACGACAATGACATGGGTAGGTATGATACTCTGGAGAGCCATACAAATACCCAAGACATTTGTTGCTGGTTGCTACCACCACATTCAACGTAAAAAAGAGGGGTGAAATAAGTATGGACCAAAACACGCCTGGCCTGATTATTCTTGTTGTGGGGCTTGCGTTGCTTTTGCTATTTGCGTGGCAGATAGTAAAGATAATGAACGCTCCCTGTGGAGAGGAAATACAAAAACCAGGTCACCGGACTTCGGAAGATCTGTCTCAGCCAAACGGCTCATTCGATGATCCGCAATTCAACGTCAAAACTATGTACGAAGAAGTGCCAAAATAAAAACCATTTTGTATAGTATCAATACAAGGAGAACAATGAATGCTTATGGACGCAGCCCTTCCTATCTTGATTTTAGGAGTGTCACTATTGATGCCGTTTTTCTTGTTTCCTGCTCAGGAAATAGAGTCAAACCAATCGCAGCACCATGAAGACGAGGAGGGAGGTACACAATAATGAAAAGTGCACTCACGGCGATTGTAATGGTACTGTATGAATTATTCTGCTATATCATCATACTTTGGATGATATTCGGTCCACCAGAAACAACCAAACAGAGGGGGGAGTAGAAATGAAGAAGAAGGAGTCTAGTCCAATAAGAAACCTGTGCGCAGGGTTTCTGTATTTGGTACTGGTTGGTATCAGCTACCTGCAACAGACATCACCCAGGATGTTGAATATAATAAACAGCATCTTGGAGTTTGTCTTCGCCAGTCATAAAAAAAGTAAGTGAAATATCCCTTTCTAAATAATCAAAAACCGTCTCGAAATGAGGCGGTTTTTTTCTGCTCACGCGTACTCTTTTGTCTTGCCTAGAGAACTTTTTCGGTGATTTCTCGCGTCAAAGTCGCAATAAGAGTAGGCACCGTCATCGGGTCCATCTGTCCGGTGCGATAGTGTCGCACACTGACAGTCTTGGCGGTTTCTTCTTTTTCTCCCACAACCAACACGTAAGGAATTTTTTGTTCCTGCGCGATGCGGATACGCTTGCCAAGCGTTTCATCTGCTGGTTGCACTTCAACGCGAATACGCGCCTGGCGCAACTGATCGGAGATATTCTGGGCATACGACGCAAACGCGCCGCTCACCGGAATAACATGCGCTTGAATCGGGGAAAGCCATAATGGAAACGCTCCGGCAAAGTGTTCGATAAGAAAACCAATAAACCGTTCATGCGTGCCCAAAGGCGCGCGATGAATAACAACCGGCGTCTTGCGTTTCCCGTCGGCGTCAGTGTATTCCAAGCCAAACTGTTTTCCCATAAACAAGTCGAGCTGATTCGTTGAAGCGGTAAAAGATCGACCGATTGATGAATAAATTTGAAAATCCATTTTTGGTCCATAGAACGCGGCACCTTCATGAACAATCGTGTACGGAACCTTTGATTGCTTCATCGCCTCAATAGTCATTTCCTCTGCCTCTTTCCAATCGGCTTCATTGCCATGGTACTTGGTCATGTTCTGGGGATCCCGCAATGCCAGTTCCATCTGGTAGTTGGTGATGCCAAGTTTTTGGTAGTAGTACTCGTGAAGCTGTATGACGCGCACAAACTCCTCAATGGCTTGTTCTTTCTGGACATAAATATGGGCGTCATTCATCTGCATACCGCGAACTCGCATGAGGCCGAATAAACTACCGGAGTCTTCGTATCGGTGACACCAGCCATACTCCGCGAAGCGAACCGGTAAATCGCGGTAACTTTTCGGACGCGCGGCAAACGTTTTGTGGTGAAACGGACAATTCATGGGCTTGATGTAGTAGTTCTCATCCTCAATAACAATCGGAGCGTACATACTGTCCTTGTACAGAGGGAGGTGTCCCGATGTGTAGAACAGGTTTTCTTTTGTGATAATAGGTGTGGTGATTCGCTGGTAGCCCCACGCCTCCTCTGTTTCTTTCGCCCACTGCTCAAGAGCTTCTTTTATAACATTACCGTGGGGGAGCCAAATAGGAAGACCTTTGCCAATTGATTCGTCGAAATGGAAAAGGTTTAATTTTTCACCAAGGACGCGGTGGTCTCGTTTTTCTGCTTCACTGCGTGCGTTCAAAAACGCATCCAGTTCCTGTTTGGTAGAGAACGCCAATCCGTAGATACGGGTAAGCTGCGGCTTGTTTTCATCTCCCCGCCAGTATGCTCCGGCAAGCCGATCAAGCAGAAAAGCATCTGGGGAAATAGCGCCGGTCGAGTCAACATGGCCTCCCCGACAGAGATCGGAAAAAGAATCTCCGGTTGAGTACACGGTCAGTGTCTGTCCAGCCGTGGAAAACTCATCAATGAGTTTCTGTTTAAAAGGTTGGTTAGAAAATATGGCACGAGCTTCTTGTAACGATACCGTTCTGCCCGTTATCGCGAGATTCTCTTGTATCATTTCCCGCATACGAGCAGTAAGAATGGGTAGATCATCGGGAGATAATCCAGTCGTAGGGAATTTGATATCATAATAAAAACCGTTTTCGATGGCCGGACCAATACCCAGTTGCGCGTCGGGAAATTTTTCCAAAACCGCCGCCGCTAAAAGGTGGGCAAGGGAGTGGCGAATGCAAGAAATATCAACGAGGGGAGAATCGGATTGAGCAGATGACATAGTAAGGAAATAATAGCACGGTTATCCGATAGAAAAAACTTGACTTTTATATCTAAATTTAATATAATGATAGAAGATTCTTTTATATTTTAAATATTCAAAAACAGGCAACAAAGAGAAAGAAGGATATTATGGGATATAATGATAGAAAGCAATCCTCATCGTTATTGATCAGGGCAAGCTGCCGACGTTGTAGAGCGGTAGGCGGCGCAATATGGGGAAGAGTTGGTTTTCTCTGTCCCAGATGCTTTGACTGGTGGCAAAAAGTAAGACCATCAGCGCAAAAAAATAATAATGATTTTATCGTTACTTCAGAAAAACAATGACCGATTTAATAGAAAGGATGAAAAGTAATGACACAGATAGCAAAAGATGTATGTCTCGGATTTTTCGCCACACAAGTTGGTTGTGGTAATTCTTGTGTGTGCGAAAGAGCCACACAAGAATTAGAAAGAGAACTGCCAGATATCGTGAGAGACATTGAAGATGTTCTCTTGAGTCGCGATATCGTGGACTACACATCAAAACAGGCAGCAATTTACGCCGCTCTCTTGGTTGTTGAGAGGATGAAAGAAAAACAGAAGGCAGCCTCGGATATCTATTTTGACGAAACCAGAAGGAAAAACCGTTTCTCCCTAATACCAGATTCAAACGGAGAATACGATATTTGGGCAGATATCCCTCAAGTGTTGGTGCATGGTCCAGAGGGATATGAAGAAAAAAACTTGGCAGTTTTAGAACAGCCGACAAGTACGATGCCCGAAGGTGATTAGCCCAACAAAATGACCTTTATACACCCTACACCATCACGGTGTAGGGTGTTTTCTTTTCAAAATCTCAATGTGTTTCTTCACAATCAACCGCGGATGCGGTATGATAAAAATACTAGTTATTATGATAGACGTCGCATTATTACGGGAACAACCCGAACATATTAAAAAAAAGATTGCCGATAAAAAAGCCGATCCAGCATTGATCGATTCATTCCTTGCAATTGATACCGCGTGGAAAACGCTCGGACAACGCATCGACGAAAATCGCCGACGTCAAAAAGAATTAAGCGCGGCTCGTGAAATTGACCAGGCGCAGCGTAACAAAGAAGAAATAAAAAAGCAGGAAGAGGAGATCGCAATCTTAGAAAAAGAGCGGGAGCTTATCTTGCGTCGTATTCCAAACATAGCCGATGACAGTGTGCCGGTTGGCAGCGATGAAAGCGAGAATCAGGTCATACGAACCTGGGGTACGCCGCCCGTTTTCGATTTTGAGGTAAAAGATCACATGGAACTAGGCGAACAGTTGGGAATTATCGATACCGCCCGCGCCGGCAACGTATCGGGTTCTCGGTTTTGCTATCTAAAAGGCGATGCTGCTCTGCTTGAATTTGCCCTTATTACCCACGCTCTAAACGTACTCACTAATCAAACGATACTAAAAGGCGTTGCTGAAAAATTAGGAAGCACCATTTCTACGAAACCATTTATGCCCGTCGTGCCACCCGTCATGATTCGCCCGTCGGTATTTATCCGCATGGGGCGTCTTGACCC
>JBDKGD010000055.1:0-11830 GCA_039798365.1 Candidatus Parcubacteria bacterium | reverse complement strand
AACACCAAGCTCATTGATAAAAAACGGCGTGTACGCGGCCGCTTGCGCCGCGTCAACATGAAAGAGTGGATAGGCGACAGAATTGTTTTGTCGGAATTCGCGGATAAAAGCTCCAATACGTTCAATAGGTTGAATGGTTCCCACCTCATTATTTCCAGCCATGATAGAAACAAAAATGGTATGCGCAGTAAGAGCGTGAGAGAAGAAATCAAAATCAACTCGACCCATGGGATCAACCGGTACAATAATCAAGTCAACAATCCCCTGCTGGGACAAATATCGAGCGGGAGCTAAGACGCTTTCGTGTTCAATCGCCGAAACAATAACACGGGGAACAAAAGGAGGTGCAGGGTGCATGCGTTTCCAAAAAGAAACAACACCCAACAAAGCCAAATTATTCGCCTCAGTGGCTCCGCTCGTAAAAACAACCTGATCAAACGCCACGCCAAAGGCATTAGCAATGGTTGCACGGGAAGCATCAAGAGCTGCCAGTGCCTGTTGTCCGTATGAATGGAGAGATCCGGGGTTGCCAAACCGATCCATTGTATACGGCAACATCGCCTCAACGACACGACGATCCACGGGGGTCGAAGCAGCATAATCAAAATAATATCCAAAGCGTCGCGATTGCATAAGTAAAAAATTTCTATGAAAAAACAGGAGAACTGAGAGAAACAACATCAAGCGTTCCGGTATCTTTATTGGGAATCCGCAACGATCCGGTGGCACGGTAAAGATCGTACAAATCTTTGGTGAGACGAACATCTTGCAAGCAGTAATCAGCAAGCTCGCTCATGCGACCTTCTTTATAAAGAGTAATTGCGTGACTACCATGTCCGGTTTTCGATAAACCCAAATTTGCCTGCGCCAGTCTATTTAAAGAGACGCGCTTCCCCGTTGCCATCTCAATAAGCTCAAGCAAATCGATACGGCGCATCGCCCACAGATCAAGATGTTCGCGTCGGGAAAGTTTTTGAAAATAATGATGAAGAACCGGTACATCGTATCGATTAGATGAAAACCCGACAATGGTATCCGCCGAAAGAAAGATGTCAGCAAGCTGTTCAAGTTGCTCTTCGGTATATGATGTATAGCGATCGTGAATATACGAGTACACGCCGACCACAGAAATTCTCAGTGCCTCATAGTTGTTCCATCCCACCTCGGGATCAGTAAAAAAATTTTGTGTTTCAATATCGAAAACAAGAGTATCGCGCGATGCCATACGGTTATAAAAAAATAATAAAATAAATATTGTTTTTTGTCAAAATACGAAACCTTAAGTTCGCCAAGTAATTGCGCCACTCCTCCTATATTGATGCTCATCCAGAAACCAACAATCGAATCCGCCCGCGCAACAACGCAAGTTCTTTTCGTAGAACAGGGCGCGACGTTGCCTCAACGGTTAATCGAAGCAAGGGTTCGGTTGAAGAAATCCTCACAACAAAACGCCAGTGCTTAAACGACACTGAAAGTCCTTCAAAAAAAGAAATTGTTCCCGTGCGGTATTTAGCGGCAATACTAGTTAAAATTTTTTTAGCAACAAGGGGCGAAGAGAGGGGGAAGTTAATCTCAGCCGAAACGGGATAAGATTTCTGCAGAGGCGCCACCAAGCTCTGCAAAGAAACATTCTGATCAATAAAAAGAGATGTAATATAAAAAATAGGCAAAAAACCGCTATCGCGATAAAAAGTGTCAGAAAAATAGTAATGAGCGCTTGCCTCACAGGCAAAAACCCCGCGACGCCGGGAAAGCATTCCAGAGACAACTGTCATGCCCGGCTTGGTAAAGGCAAATCGCCCCGACATCCTGCGTGCCACAGAACGAACACCTAAACAAAATCTGTTATCGCACAGAATAAGAGAATGCGGGTATCGACGCAGCACTGCTTCAGTCAAAAGCATTGAAATATAGGGGGGTTGTATAAAGCGACCCGCATGATCTACAAAAAAACATCGATCACCATCCAAATCCCACGCAACACCAAAATCTGCCTGGTGCGACACAACAGCGCGTTGCAACTGTTGTCGGTTAGAAGAAAAAAGTGGATTCGGCTTCTTCTGTGGAACATCTCCTCGAAAATCATTGCGGATAGGATACAGGTGTATAGGGTACCCGCTCACTCGCGCGATACGAGAAAACCACTGTGCGCTAGCGCCAAAATTACCATCAATCACAATACGCAAAGGTCGAATAGGTCTAGGAAAAGATCGAACAAGCGACTTAAAAAAAGAAAGATACGGTTTTGAAATATCAACTACCTGAAGCGATCCTTTCTGAGGAGAAACAGAGGGAATATTTTTTGCAGCAGCATTTCGAAGACGTAAAAATATGCGCTCAATAGCAGCCAAACCAGAAACATGGGAAATACCAACAGCACCGTAACCAGCAAAGTTTAAGCCGTTCCAGCCAGCCGGATTGTGTGATGCGGATACAAAAACACCTCCCGACGCGGAAAAATGAACAAGAGAAAAGTAAAACACCTCTGCCGGAACAATACCAATATCAATAACAGAAACCCCAAGAGCACGGAATGTCTCAATAAGAGCAGAAGAAAGCGGTTTACCGGAGTCACGAACATCGCGACCAACAACAATACAGCGGGGGGATTTAAGAAATAAAAAGAAGGCATGGGCAATATCACGAACAATCGATTCATTCAGTTGCGAAGGGTACAAACCGCGCACATCATAGGACCGAAATAATTTTGACTCGACAGATCTCATACTATTGATTGTATGCAAGATACGGATATTCGCAAAAGACACCTACATAATAAGAACTATTTGATATATACTAAAAACCATATATGGCATCGTCAAAAAACAATAAAAAAGAACCGAATCAAACAAAACGAAACAAGAGAGATTACTCAGTAAATGAAATTCCAGTAATAAGTCGTCTTCATCCCGAAACAAAAAAAACGATCCTCGCAATCGCTGCCATTGGCATCGCTTTGGTGCTCTGTTTAGCATACTTTGAACAAGCAGGACCGGTAGGTCATTACCTTCGCTTAGGAGGAATTGCTCTACTCGGCGTTGGATACATAGTATTACCAATCAGCTTACTCATTGTAGCAGGCGTTTTTTTATTAACCGATAAACACCACGTTCTCTTGGTCGCATTCTCAGGTGCCGGAGGGTTTTTATTATCAGTACTTGGTCTGATCCATATTGCACAAGAGAATCAAGGCGGTTATTTGGGAAGAATATTGGGTAGTCTCGAGTTAGCATTCGGAACACCGGCGGCGGTAATTTTAAATATTGCGATAGGTACCATTGCAATTGTCACCACGCTCAATATTCCAATAAAAATAAGATTTCCTCAGTTCAATACAAAAACAGTTATTACGCCTGAAGAAATAGATCAAGACGATGAAATGGTCAGAATAGCCGAAGAAACCGACGTAGAAGAAGTACTGGAAGAAGCCGAAACAAATGATGAAAAAAATGAAGATGCGGAGTCAAAAGAAGAAGAAAAACAAATTGAACAAAAAACAGAAATTCATCAAGAGGGAGAGAAAAATGATGGAGATAAAAAAATAAACCCTATTCCACCGCTGCGCTTTGCCAACTACATATTGCCCCCGCTGGATTTATTAAAATCTTCAGTAGAAAAACCAACGACAGGCGATCTCCGCGCCAACGCCAATATTATCAAGCGCACGCTCGAAAGCTTTGGCATTGCTGTTGAAATGGGCGAAGTAAATATTGGTCCAAAAGTAACTCGATATCCCCTAAAACCAGCTGAGGGCGTAAAGCTGACCCGTATACTAGCGCTCCATCAAGACCTTGCTCTAGCGTTGGCAGCTCATCCAATTCGAATCGAAGCGCCAATACCCGGAAAATCACTTGTAGGAATAGAAGTTCCCAACAAAACAGCAGCAATTGTACGTCTTGGTAATTTGTTTACATATCCAGATTTCCAAGCAACAGGCCCTCTTGGTTTTGTGCTTGGTCGCGATGTAAATGGAGATCCCCTGTTTGCTCGAGTAGATAAAATGCCTCACCTCTTAGTGGCAGGAGCAACAGGATCAGGAAAATCAATCCTTGTCCACTCGCTCATTGTCTCATTGTTATATAAAAACTCACCAGACACCCTACGGTTTGCGTTCATCGATCCTAAAAGAGTAGAGCTCACAATGTACGATGGGCTCCCCCACCTCATTCATCCCGTTATAACAGACAATAAAAAAGCCATTGCGGTATTTCGGTGGGCCATTAAAGAAATGGAGCGCCGCTACGAGCTACTCGCCGCCTCAGGAAGACGTGATATCGCCAGTTTCAATGGAAAAAATCCAGATGAAGCCCTTCCTTATATCGTTATCGTTGTTGATGAATTAGCCGATTTAATGGCAACATACGGCCGGGAAGTCGAGGGATCAATTATTCGATTAGCTCAAATGGCTCGCGCCACCGGCATTCACCTTATTCTTGCCACCCAAAGACCGTCAGTTGAGGTAATTACTGGCCTTATTAAAGCAAATATAACAAACCGAATTGCGTTGCAGGTAGCAAGCCAAATCGACTCTCGCACCATCCTTGATGCCGCCGGTGCTGAAAAATTACTTGGTGGTGGCGACCTACTCTTTCTTTCTCCTCAGCTATCTCAACCAAAACGCATACAGGGCGCCTTTATAACCGAAGATGAAATAGGTAAAGTAACACAATTTATTCGAGAAAATAACAAGATAGACATACCGAAAACACAAGAATCTATTCTCGAAAACACTCTGCCACAGCAAACAAATGCTATAAAAGGTGAAGTTTTGGATGACTTCATGGAAGGATCGCAAAACGATGATGAAATGCTTGAAGAAGCACTTCAGGGAGTTAAAGAAGCAAAAAAAGCATCCGCTTCTCTCTTGCAACGACGACTAAAGGTAGGGTACGCAAGAGCCGCTCGATTACTCGATTTAATGGAAGAACGAGGAATCATTGGCCCTGGTGACGGAGCAAAACCACGGGAAGTTTTTATTGAGGAATAAATTTAATACTTGTCAAATAGCAGTATGCGCTAAAGTGCCGTATACTGAGAAAATGATAGAGAAAGGATCCCATTACCAGCCATACGATTTTGCGGTCTTCCTTCATACCAAAATGAAAGAAGAGGGATTTACCGTAAAAAAACTAGTTGATGCCACGGGAATCGCAGTTAAACATATAGAAAGTTTGCTTGAATCGGACTTCAAAGAACTTCCTCCCGCGCCGTACTTGCGAGGATACATATATACACTAGGAGCAGTGCTCAATTTTGATGCTGAGCCGTGGTGGCAAATAATCAAAGAAGGTATGCTGATAAAAAAATCAGGCACAAAAGATTCATTGCCAAACAATCGATTTGCGCAGAAAGATCAAGGGAAAAAAATTGTAATTGTCATCGCGGTGATAGCAGTAGTCAGCATACTGATATGGAGATTACCTAAAATATTTGGAAACCCAGAACTGCTTGTTACCACGCCATCTCAAACAGAAATAATCGTATCCAGCGAAACGTATATCATCAAGGGAAAGGTGGAAAGCAATAACGATACCGTGACAATAAACAACGAAGCGGTTGCGACCGACAAAGATGGTTTTTGGCAAAAAACAGTTTTATTGCAATTTGGCATAAATACATTTGAAATTAAAGCAAAAAAACTACTGGGTTCAGAAACAATAATTACAAAACAGATTGTATACGAAACACCGATAACGCCAAACAGCACCTCAACAGTAAAATCATCATCAACAAACCAAACAATACCAGCGACATCTTCAGTAAAAATTGACAGCAAAACAAGATAAAAAATCAATATAAAAAAGACAAAAAATCTGTTACACTCTACCTATATGGCACAATCAACAAAAAAATTAACAAACGGAACCGATAAAAAACTAAAGGAGAAAAATGAACTAGAAGAACTCATATCCGCACTGCAAGAAAAATTTGGCGAAGGAGCCATCATGAAGCTCGGTGAAGTAAAAAAAACCAATGTTGGAGTCATACCAACAGGATCATTTTCTCTTGATATAGCACTCGGTGTGGGTGGATTGCCAAAAGGAAGAATCGTAGAAGTCTTCGGACCAGAATCAAGCGGCAAAACAACGCTGGCGCTGCATGTAGTAGCAGAAGCACAGCGACAGGGGGGGAAAGCTGCTTTCATTGACGCGGAACACGCGCTTGATCCAGAATATGCCGCTCGAATTGGAGTACAAACAAAAGATCTCCTCATATCACAACCCGACAACGGCGAAGAAGCACTGAATATATTAGAAAGTCTGGTTCGGTCTGGCATGATATCAGTCGTGGTCATTGACTCTGTCGCGGCATTAACGCCACGAGCAGAAATTGACGGCGAGATGGGCCAGCAACAAATAGGGCTGCAAGCGCGATTAATGTCACAAGCTCTGCGAAAACTAACAGCTCTCACCGATCGATCAAATACGTTAATAATTTTTATCAATCAAATCAGAATGCAAGTTGGAGTATTTTTTGGAAACCCAGAAACAACACCCGGAGGAAAAGCGCTAAAATTTTACTCGTCAGTTCGTATCGATGTTCGAAGAACGGCGCAAATAAAAAAAGGTGAGGATGTCATTGGCAGCAGAACCAAGGCAAAAGTAGTAAAAAACAAAGTTGCTCCCCCCTTCAAATCAGCTGAATTCGATATTATGTATGGTACGGGAATATCATACGAAGCCGATGTTCTAAATGCTGCGATAAAATATGGCGTTATCAAAAAATCAGGTGCTAGCTATAGTCTTGGATCAGAAAAAATAGGCACCGGCTTTGACGCGACAAGGGAAAAACTAAAAACAGAAAAAGATGTATTGGCAAGAATAAAAGAAGAAACGCTCATAAAAATAAAAGAGACATCTCCGTTTGAACTGCAGGAAGATTCATTAGAAAAAAGCGAATCAGCGGAGTAACAGTGTGGTTATATACGCTGCAAAACCTCTCTCATGCCATCACGGCTTGTTGAGATAATAAGATAGTTACGAACCCATCCATACAAAAAACTAGCAGAAGGATTGCTGTAGTTTAAGGAACGCACCGGCAAGTCAGAAACAACATCATCTCGAAAACCATCACCAGAAGGAATTCCTGGTTGAGTAAGAAAGATACTGTCGCGCGCAGTTGCTTTTTCAATGCGACGGATTTCTTCTTTAACAAAGAGCCAATTTTTTGATGGTTGCAATTGAAGGATAAATCCGGGCCAATATCCATTAGCATCGCGGTAAATAAAAAAAGTGAAATCAGGATTGAAATAAGAAGCAAAAGATTGTTGATCTATCAAATTCGTAGAGATAGCGTACATGAATTCACCAAAGCCGATAGGACGAACATCTGAGCCATTTGATTGGGTAGCATGGAGTTCTACAAATGAAGTTTGTGGTCGCATGTCCTGCAACGCCAAAGAAACTTTTTGTGTGTACGTCTGGAGATCTTCTGATGCGGTGACCGACTGAGAAAAAGCTAATGTAAATATCTGGTCAGCGGCCTTTTTCAAAAAAGATGTGTGTGAAAAATTAAAAACGCCAACCGCCGGGGCAATGGAGGGAGAAGTAAGAGTTGATGACGATGAGGATGTCGCAGTGGGTTCAGTACCACTCGGCAAGGCAGATAACATCCGAGGTTGCCAGAAAAAAACCCATATTACATAGCCAATAGCAGCGATAATACCAAGACCAATGATACCCATAGCCAAAAACAAAGGGGTATACGATCGAGAAGAATGCTGAATAGGAGTATCAGCAAGAGAACCACCTAGAGAAGCGGGAGTATTATTGGCAGACACAGGGGTGTGTTGCGAAGAAGAAATGACTTCACCAACAACGCGATTGCCGCCAGATGCTGCGAGAGAAGCAATATCCGACGCAAGAGTACGAATGACGATATCATTTTGAGCTAAGGGAATAATCGATTCTCCTTGCGGCGTAGAATCATTAGCAGAATCAGGCGCGTGTTGGTTTAAATGAAAAATATCATCAGCCATAATACCAAAAGTATACCACAAAATAGCTACACCCGAATTCTAAAAAAATGACGCTTACCAATTTTCAAGACATCATCGGATCGCAAATCAATAATACTTCGGGGATCAGCATGGGTAACTGCATTAATTTCAACAGCCCCCTGTTCAATAAGCCGCCGAGCATCACTATTACTTTTAGCAACATTCGAAGCTAAAACAATTTCAAGAATACTGCACGATTTCTGAGGGAAAGAAAGAGTAGGGATATCACGAGAAACCTGTTTATCGCGAAACAATGCCAAAAATTGCGCGCGCGCGCGCGAGGCAGCATCAGTGCCGTGATAGCGAGAAACCACTTCAAAGGCAAGAATTTCTTTTATATCTTTCGGATTTTTACCAGTAGATAAAGCATGGACATAGGAATCAATATCGTAATCAGCAACAGCGGTAGCAAGTCGAAAATACGGAATAATCTCTTCATCTCGCATTGACATGATCTTGCCAAATTGATTTTCTGGAGTATCAACAATATTAATAACATTCCCCCAACTGGTACTCATCTTACGACCATCAAGACCATTAAGCATCTGCGTGGTTAAGATATCTTGCTGTGGCTTTCCATAGAAATGCTGAATACGCCGACCAGCAGTAAGGTTAAATAATTGATCAGTTCCTCCGATTTCCAAATCAGCATTCACCACGACAGAATCATATCCTTGCATGAGTGGATACAAAAACTCACGAACGCTAATTTCCTCTCGCCGCTCCCAGCGTTCTTTAAAATTACGACGCTCTATCATTTGCGCCACAGAAAAAACTTCCGCTAAATCACAAATCTCCCGAAAGGTAAGCTTCGAAAGCCATGTACTGTTATAATGTATCTCACACGCCTTAAGATCTAAAATCTTTCCGACCTGCTCAAGGTACCCCTTCATATTCTCTTGAACCTGAGCGGAATTTAAAAAGGGACGCTTTGAAAGTTTGTCAGATGCGTCTCCGATTTGCGCAGTAAAATCACCGATAATCAAAACAATCTGGCATCCTACATCCTGAAAAGCACGCAGCTTCCATAGTGGCACTGCACGACCAATATGAATATGAGTACCAGTCGGATCAATACCAAACTTAACTCGCAAAACCTTGCCTGATGATAACGCCCCCAGTAAATGGTCTTTATCAATAATAGTATCAACCCCGCGCGTTAATAAAGAAGAAAAATCGTGCATATATCCGTAATTAAAACACAAAATAGCTATTTTTGAAAACAAAACGGGAGGTAAAATTATGTTCACCTCCCGTCTTATGCGATTAAAAAGCGTACTTACTTTTTAATAACCTCATCAATCAAGCCATATTCTTGAGCATCGGTCGCAGACATAAAGAAATCTCTGTCGGAATCCTTTTCGATGCGAGACATCGACTGACCAGTATGTTTAACAAGAATCTGATTGAGTCGATCTTTGATTTTCAAAATATGTTCAGCGGCAATCTTAACATCAGATGCCTGACCTTCAGCTCCTCCCATAACCTGATGAATCATAATTTCGGAATTTGGCAATGCAAATCGCTTGCCTTTTTTTCCAGAAGTCAGAAGAACAGCAGCCATGGACGCGGCAATGCCAACGCAAATAGTCGAAACATCAGGTTTGATATGCTGAATCGTGTCATAAATAGCAAGACCAGCACTTACGGAACCACCCGGACTATTTATATAGAGTTGAATATCTTTTTTTGGATCTTCATGAGCCAAAAAAAGCAACTGAGCAATAACAATATTGGCAGTCATATCATCAATCGGTCCGCCTAAAAAAATAATCCGCTCACGCAAAAGGCGCGAGTAAATATCGTACGCTCGTTCACCAAATTGATTTTTTTCAATACCCGTTGGAATAATATTCATAGGTAAAAAAAATAAACACGACTATGTTGATTATGACCAACAACGCACTACTGTTTATACAGCTTTAAAGCTCTTTCTATTTCTTCGTGCGCCACGGATGCTCCATGCCAATCCAAAACATCAACCTTTTTCCCTTGCAAATCTTTGTACACCTTAAAAAAATGGGATATTTCTTTCAAGAGATGGGGATTGTAGGACTGCATGTCGGCAATATCAGTAATATGGGAAAATCGAGGATTAGCTGTTTGAACGGCTAAAATCTTAAAATCCTCATCACCTCCATCAATCATTTTCAACAAACCAATAGGTCTGGCATCCAGCACGCAACCAACAAAAACTGGATCACTTCCAATGACCATAATATCAAGGTGATCGCCATCCTCACTGCGAGTTTCAGGAATAAAACCGTAATCAAGCGGATAATGGACAGGAGAATACAAAACTCGGTCAAGAGCAAAAACACCGCGTTTTTCATCGTACTCATACTTATTATGAGATCCCTTTGGCACCTCAATAACAGCACAAACAACAGAAGGCGCATTAGCACCGATAGTTAATGTTTCGTAAATTGATTCCATAAAAATATAAAATAATGACTATACTATATACACCGAAAAGCTACTGAACACCAGAATCAGCAACCGGAGATTCACCTAAAGAATCAGAGAGTGGTTCTGCAACCTCTTGAGCAACACCACCATCTTGGACTTCATCCGGTTTGGCGATAGAACGTACATCAATCTTCCAGCCAGTAAGTTTCGCCGCCAATCGGACATTTTGACCGCCACGACCAATAGCAAGACTGAGTTGATCATCAGCAACAAACACGCGAGCTTCACGGCGCGGCAAAATCTCAACACTCTCAACTTTAGCAGGAGACAGTGAGTATCCAATAAATTCAGCAGGGTCCTCCGAGTATTCTATAATATCTATTTTTTCATTACCAAGCTCATTGTTAACCGCCATAACACGAGTACCCCGTTGACCAACAAAAGCGCCGACAGGATCAACTCCTGAAATAGTCGACGAAACGGCAATTTTAGTTCGACTCCCCGCTTCACGAGCAATGGAAGCAATGGCACAAGTACCGTCAGCTAACTCCGGAACTTCGAGCTCAAAAAGTTTGCGGACAAAATCAGGATGAGAACGAGAAAGGATAATTCCTGGTAATCGAGTATCTTCTTGAACCGCTAAAACAAGAAACCGTAATCGCTCTCCTTGTCGATAATGCTCACCTCGAACAGATTCATTCGCAAACATAACGCCAATGGTACGTCCAAGATCAACATAGACATGCCCGCGTTCAAATCTCTGAATCAAACCAGAAACAAGAGTCTGCTCTTTGTCTTTCCATTCAGACAAAATAGAATCACGTTCGGATTCGCGAAGCTTTTGTAAAATAACCTGTTTAGCGGTTTGTGCGGCAATACGTCCAAAATCAGAATGTGTCTCAAGAGGAAACGTCAATTCATCACCAACAGAAACATCAGCTTTAATCTGTCTCGCTTCATCGAGTAATATGTGTCGATCAGAATTATAACGAGGCAATTTAACTTCATCGCTTTCACCATCGGCAACATCAGGAACAAGTTCCTCTCCGTCAACTGGTATGCGAACAACCGTGTCATCAACAACCGTTTTGATTTGCCAAAAATCAACGTCGCCAGTTTTTAAATGCAAACGACATTTAATGATATCGCCTCGATTGCCGTATTCTTTTTTATAAGCGGCAGCAATCGATGTTTCGATCGCATCAATAATTTTTTCCTCTGATAAACTTTTCTCATCAGCAATCTGACGAATAGCCTTACCCAAATCTTTAATGTTAAACATATGTGAAAATATTAAATTGTTATTAAATTGTAGTCGAAATAATTATTACGAATAATATAAAAATAGTCAAGAATTCGAGCATGGCATCATTTGAAAAAAATAAGAAATATTATAAAATATATTTTATAATAGTCAATAAA
>JBDKGD010000054.1:0-5130 GCA_039798365.1 Candidatus Parcubacteria bacterium | reverse complement strand
CTAATCTGACCGCCGTATCCTTCCAAATAGATACCGGCAGCGGTAAAATCATTTTTTACTCGCTCAACGTTGGCATCTTCACGATCAATCTTATTAATGGCAATGACAAACGGGGTTTTTGATTCTTGCAATATCGTAACCGCCTCTAGCGTTTGCGGTTTTATACTCTCATCGGCGGCAACCACCACAATCGCCAAGTCGGCGATTTTCGCGCCCCGATTGCGCATGCTGGCGAATGCTTCGTGACCCGGCGTATCAATGAACGTAATTTTCTGATCGGCGTGGACAATTTCGTACGCGGCAACTGCCTGCGTTATCCCCCCCGCTTCACGGGAAACAACATTAGCTCTGCGCACATAATCGAGCAAACTCGTCTTGCCATGATCGACGTGCCCCATCACCACCACAACAGGCGGTCTCTTCTTTATTTCTTGTGGGGCGTTTTCTGTCATTTCTTGATTCAATGGTTTTCATCATATCAAAAAAATCATTTATTGACAAGGGTTTTGACTTTCTTGCTGGTACCCGTATGATAGCGTCAGATTGATAGTATGCGCTCTTTTTCCATAACTGCTTTAGCATGTTTCAGATATCGAAAGGATGATTCTGTATGAGCTCTGGTACTACCCTGCCTATTTCTTGTTTCGTTGCGGCCCGACAGCT
The DNA here is from genome assembly GCA_039798365.1 of Candidatus Parcubacteria bacterium. Lineage (GTDB taxonomy): Bacteria > Patescibacteriota > Minisyncoccia > UBA6257 > 2-01-FULL-56-20 > JBDKGD01. Next base: position 4,467 of record JBDKGD010000054.1, on the reverse strand, counting down.
GAGCGTTGTTGATGTATTTCAACTTATCCTGCAATCGCTTGCCCGCCGCGATATTTTACTGGTATGGCCTTTTTCTGCTCCCCAGTGGCATCATTTTTGTTATTTCTTGTCGTGCGAACCTGTGCTTATTTCTCTCTTTCCGGCACTTGAGGAATTCCACATGACAACCGCCGAAGAAATTGCTTTCTTTTGCATGCATCGAAAAATATGCGCCTGGTCGCCAGACGGACAAACAATTTCCTTGCCAATAAACGCAAAGCAGTGCTTCTGCCTGAGCACCACCCACAATATGCCACTCTGTTTGATATAGACCCCTCTCTTGATGATCTTGTTTTTGAAATGGCAACAATCTGCGCAATCTATCCCATTTCTCGGTCGTCTCCCCCGCCACACTAAATCCGCATAATCAATGACAGCACGCGCACGGCTGTCTTTTTTTGTTGTTCTTGAATACTTATTGATTTTTGCGCATACTAAATCCGGTGATATATGGAGGCGTGGCTGAGCGGTCGAAAGCGGCTTCCTGCTAAGAAGTCGACCTCGAAAGGGGTCCGAAGGTTCGAATCCTTCCGCCTCCGCCAAAATTGAAAGCAGTATATCCGAAGTGGTATACTGCTTTCATATTGTGGTTGAGAATTGAATGGATTCGAACCCTTGGGCGAGAATCTTAACCACGCAATAATTTAGTTGCCGAAGGCAACGGAAATATAGGGAATGCATAGCAAAGCGACCATACATTCCGTGGTACTCCGTAGCTTTAGCGAAGGATACCGCCTCCGCTAGATTACCAAGTTAGAACCGAAGTAAAATAAGGACATTTCAAGATTATGAAAGCAATCAAAGAAAAACGATATACAAAAAAGTATGCTTCTAATCGTACAGTAGAAGTCGTTCAAAACGACTGCATTCGTTTTTTGAAACAACTCCCAGATGAAAGTGTTGATTTAATCATTACCGATCCTGCCTATTCAGGTATGAACGGACATCTTAAACTCGGAAACGGAAGGATTGTCGGCAAATATGCGGATAAAGGTCAACAAAATGGAAAGTGGTTTTCAGAATTTCAAGATACAGAAGAAAACTACAAAGAATTTCTTGCCGAATGCAAAAGAGTGCTCAAAAAAAGTACGGGGCATTTGTATATAATGTTCGATTCTTTTTCTCTTCTTTCGCTCGCGCCTTTGGTTCGTCAGTATTTTGATGTAAAAAATGTTCTTGTGTGGGATAAGGTCAATGTTGGAATGGGGCATTACTACCGAAGACAACACGAGTTTATTATTTTTGGAACAAATGGAAATAAAAGAAAGTTAAAGAATCAGACCTTTCCTGATGTCTGGAAAATAAAGCGTATTCATAACGCAAAATACCCAACGCAGAAACCTGTTGAAGTTTTTGACATAATGATTTCAGCAAGTGGCGGAGAAAATTATACTGTTTGCGATCCTTTTCTTGGAAGTGGTTCAGCGTAACCTCACCTCGCTCTCCCCTAAAAATGATAGAGGAGATAAAGTTTTTAGTTGAAAATTTTTCCGGTCGCGAATGGACAACGGCAACACAGCGAGAATACTACGAGGCACTTACTTCACAGCCGTTTTTTGAGGGTGGACAATCTGCTGACCCTGCGTTTAGTGCACGCGACAGAATTACTAGAGGACCAAAATCACTCGGTCTAGTCAATCTTAAGCCAGTTATTACTCTCACCTCCGCTGGACATGAGTTTATTTACGAAAATCGACCAGAAGAGGTGTTGCTTAAACAAATGTTGAAATTCCAATTTCCATCTCCGTACCATGTTGATACGGGAGGCACTTTTTCTGTTAAACCATATCTAGAACTTATGCGATTTATACGAGATCTAGACGGACTAACGAAAACAGAAATTGCATTGTTTGTCATGCAACTCACGAATTATACGAATTACGAAACGATAAAGAACAAAATCCAATCTTTTCGTACATCCGCACGCGAAAATCGCGAACAACAGAGAATAAATTATAGGGAATTTGTTGCTCAATATTTTGAGAGAGAACTTAGAGAATTATTTGAGGAAGAAATAAACAACGGAGAAATTTCAACAAGGGAATCTGATGAGGCAACGCTACAAAAATTTGTAAAAACAAAACAGAGAAATCATACAGATTATGCAGATGCCGCAATTCGTTATCTGCGAGCAACAAATCTGTTTACTTTTAATGCTCGCTCTTTGAGGGTATCAGTAATGCCTGAGCGAATTGCAGATGTCGCTTATATACTTGAAACAATTCCGCGAGAACCAGCAACATTTGCCTCAGAGGAGACATACGGGGATTTCTTGTTCCCAGCAACAACCCCGACACTCTTTACAGACAATGCGGAGAAAATTATTCAGGGTATTCTGGCACAAAGCAACGACTATACAGCAGAAGTGTTGCGCTCAAAAAACATCGATGAGCTAAAGGATATTTTTTCCGACACACTTAATAAAAACCTTGAGCGGATTATTACAGAACAGCGTAGCCAACTCCGAACTTATGGCGAATACGAAGACATACAAGATATTTTTGACAGGATTCGAGCTTCCGATATCGCAGACCCTGCACTCTTTTTAGAATGGAATACGTGGAGGGCGTTAGAAATGATTGATGACGGCACAATAGAGGGAAATTTCAGAGTTGATAACAATGGTGCGCCGTTATATACAGCTCCAGGTAATACTCCCGATATCGTTTGTAAATACGCAGAATTTGAGACGATTATTGAGGTAACACTTTCATCAGGACAACGCCAATATGAAATGGAGGGCGAGCCTGTTTCTAGACACTATGGTAATTATCGAAGAACCACCACAAAACCAGTATTTGCGATATTTATTGCCCCTCAGATAAATCCGGCAACGCTTGCACATTATTTCGTGTTATCCAGAACCGAGGTGCAATATTACGGAGGCAGATCAGCAATTATTCCTTTAGCACTTGCTGATTTTAGGAAGCTGTTGGAAAATGCAAAAAATTCTACACAACGACCAAGCTCAAGAGATTTGAAGTCATTGTTTGAGGAATTATCGGGATTGGCCCAAACAGCTACACATGAACAAGAGTGGTACGAAGGCATATCGAATAGAGTCGCTTCCGCATTCCAAGAGGTGGCAAATTAACCCCAGTAAGAATTATGAAATTCTTATTTTTAGATGAGTTTAAGTACGACTATTCACAATCTCACAAAGTCTACGGATTAACAGGTGTTGTTATTGATGCTCAATATTATCTATCATTCAAAGAATCCTTCTCTTCTTCGCTAAAAAAATTGGGGTGGGATAAAAAACTTGAGCTTAAAGGGAGATCAATGTTTTCGGCATCTGGAGACAAGTCAGTTTCAGTCGAAAAGAGAGTTAATTTCATGTCCGATGTTGTTGGCATGTCTCAATCAAAGACCGGAAAGACAGCTAAAATTCATGTTTTTGTCGCTCTAGAAATGTATGAGAAGAAACATACAGAATATGACTGTTATAAGAAAAACCTAGAAAAGATCATTAAAAAACTACCGAAGGCGCAATCAAAAAAGAAAAGTTTAGTAGGGATTTTTTACGACGAAAATGATTGTATCGATGCAAGTGATTTTCAGCAAACTATTGAAAAACTACTCTCTCAAAGGTCTCTAAACCTATTTGAGTCTCCATTGCCAGTTAAATCATCTTTGGATAATCCCGGAATTATGTTTGCAGATTATGTTTGTTACTTCAATCAGAATTTTTTTCAGCTATCTAATTTTCGTAAAAATATAAATGACGAGCTTATGGCACTTTTGGAGAAGGATGAAAAAAATACCATCACCGAAGACGAGAAGAAAAAACTCAGTACATACATCACAAATTATAAAAAAGAGAAGAAAACAAAAGAATTAATACTTGCACTCAAGAAGATAGTGTTTGTTTAGAGAGGTCGTCAGCTTTGGTTGGTGCGCTTGTGTACGCACTTGGGAAAATTTATATAGAATAATCAATCTCATTCTTACCCTTGACCGACTTAGGTTGTGGCACCTCAAACCATTCTGGATGGACTTTATACATAACCCTTAATTCCTGTATACTCTTATCAAGAGTCCTGAAATTAAGCCATATTTTCCTTCGACTTTGCTCAGGACAAGTCGGTTCAAACTTCGGGACATCGTCCCCGCCAGTTGGGAAAATGAATTCTGAAGCCGAGAGCATTCCAAACTGCCAAAGAACCTGAAAACAAATCGGCTCGAACCATATTTTGGAATGGCAAAAGAAATTTTTTGAAACAGAAACTCGAAAGGGTTTCTGTTCTCGTTATTGTAGTTTTTGTGTGCCTGTGCTAAATTCATCATAGTAATTTTAGTGAACGTTCTTCACAAAGGAGGCAGAAAATGCTTGAGAGATTCATGACCGATAAGCAGGTTGAGAAGCGCTACGCTGAAGCTGGTCGGGTTTTCGGCGGCGCGGTGAGCTACATCTACATGGGCGAGTGC
>JBDKGD010000053.1:0-7148 GCA_039798365.1 Candidatus Parcubacteria bacterium | reverse complement strand
CACTATTATGGAAATTGAAAATTTGTGGAAAAAAATACTCGGAGAAATGGAAGAGAAGGTTTCTCGAGCAAATTTTGCCACCTGGCTAAAGAACAGTAACGCGATCGATAAAAAAGATGGTGGGGTGTTGCTGGTAGGATTGCCAAACAACTTCGCGAAAGAATGGGTTGAGAACAAATACCAGAAAGATTTGCTTGGTATTACCAGAATTCACGACGATACGGTGCGAAAACTGGAATTTTGCGTAGCAAACAATCACACAACGGTACAAAAAAAGATATTCGCTGATACATCGCAGATAACGCAGAATAAAATTCGCCTTGAGTTTCAGATAGACCCGGAAACAAATCTCAACTCCCGATACACCATCGATTCATTTGTCGTTGGATCATCCAATGAGCTCGCGTACGCAGCGGCAACCGCGATTATTGATAATATCGGCAAGAAGTATAATCCGTTTTTTATATACGGTGGAGTTGGACTCGGAAAAACACACCTTATTCAAGCTATTGGCAACGAGGTGAAGAAAAAATACAACGGCAACGTGAAATCTCGGTATGTAACATCAGAAAAATTCACCAATGATGTTATTTGGGGGATGAGAAATAAACGCATGGAAGATATGAAGAACAAGTACCGGAATGTCGACGTGCTCATCATCGATGATATTCAATTTATTGGAGGGAAAGAACGCACAGAAGAAGAATTCTTCCACACGTTCAATACGCTCTATGAAAACAATAAGCAGATCATCATTTCATCAGATCGACCGCCTCAAGCGATACCAACACTAGAGGATCGTCTCCGGTCACGCTTTGAGGGAGGACTTATCGCCGACATTTCATTCTACGATTACGAAACCCGTGTTGCGATTATTAAAAGCAAGCTGCAAGAAAACCAACAATCACTAACAGAAGAAGCAATTGACGCGATAGCCAGACGAATTAAGAAAAATATCAGAGAACTCGAAGGTATCGTGAATAAAATAATATTCTACAAGGAAAGCAAGAAGGCGGAAGTTACAAAAAAAATAGTTGATGAGATCATTGATAAATCGGGGACTCCGAGCGCTAAACCTATCAACGAAAACCAAATACTCCAAGCAGTAACTGGATTTTACAACATAGAAGTTGCCGACTTAGCGGGAAGATGTCGAAAAAAAGAAATGGTCGAACCACGTCAGATAGCAATGTTCTTGCTTCGGGATATGTTGGGACTATCTTACCCATTTATTGGGGAAAAGATGGGGAGAGATCATACCACAGCTATTCATTCGTACGAAAAAATAAATACTGAGCTCAGCAAAAATTCCAAATTAAACCAAAAGATATTCCAGATTAAAGAACTGATTCATAAGAGTTAGTACACAATCAATCCACAAAGAAAAGTGAGGTAACAGAAACAAAAAATGAACTTATCAACAAAATCCACAAGCACTACTGTTACTACTCCTGCTTTGTATTAATTACATATATATGAAAGCAATAGTCTTAAAAACAAATCTAAAAAATGCGCTGTTGGTTCTCGAAAAAATAGCTACCGATAACGGCAATTTGGCAATATTAAAAAATATCCTTATAAAGGCGGAAAACGATGCGCTGTTGGTATCAGCGACAAATCTCGAGGTTGCGGTGAAATACAATATACCAGCAAAAGTAATTACGCAGGGAGAGATAACGGTCAATGCGGGGGTTATGAGCCAGTTAATCCAAGCAATACCATCCGAGCGAATCAACATTGAAACAGTGCAAGGGAATCTTGAAGTTCAATCAGAAACGGTAAAGTCTAAAATATTAACAACACCAACGGAGGATTTCCCCATTATCCCGAAAGTAGTAGGGGAAAAAGGGATATTGAATATAGCAGCAGCAGATTTAAAGGAGTATATTTCATCGGTTGCGGTAGCGACGCAGCAATCCGATTTGCATCCAGAGTTAGCAAGTATTTTGCTTGATTTTACGATTGATTCGATCGTATTGGCAGCCACTGATAGTTTTCGGTTATGCGAAAAGACAATGAGTCGCGATGGATTTGATACGTACAGCCAGGATCCGTTCAAGATATTAATACCAATCAAAACAGCGCAAGAAATTAGTAGAATATTCTCCGATGACAAAGACGTTATTGAAATACGGTGTGATCAGAATCAGGTTGCCTTTACAACACCAGCAAAAGAATGTGTCTCACGGTTAAATCAAGGGAATTTTCCAGAGTATCAGTCGATTATACCCAAAACATTCAAAGCAGAAATTATTGTTAATCGGGATGAAATGATTGCAGCGATAAAAACGGCCAGTATTGTATCGGGTAAATCAAACGAAGTGATTATAGATCCATCTATCAATGAAAAGAATGTAAAAATAAAAGCGGCGGATGAGGTTCGGGGGGCTGCAGAGGTAACAGTGTCAGCAAAAATAACAGGAATGTCAGACGGAATTAGGTTTAATGCAAAATACCTTATGGATGGTTTGCGTATTATGGAGGGGAGCGAGGTATTTATTGGTCTTTCTGAAGAAAATAAACCCGCGGCAATACGAGACATAAAAGAACATAGTATGATTTACATTGTAATGCCGGTAATCCATTAAAAAACCCACCAATGGTGGGTTTTTTAATGGAAAATAACGTACTTGAATATAAGGCGTAAGTAATAGTGTTAAGGAGATGTCGATGATGATTGAATATTTTGAAGCTGTTGCACGAAATTAGATAATAAGGTCGTCATATTTTTTTGAGACCAAGAGGAGACGCCGGTTTCCCAAAGAGTGTATTGGGGATCGGCTGCTGGGTTGCTTGGGATAGGTCCGAGTGGATCATTTCGATTTACATAATGGAGAATGTCGTGTATCTGTCCTTCAAATAAGTAAGATCCATTCAACATGGGCTTTGTTGGGCTGGAAATGGCATCAGGAGCAGTAAATGACTCAGCAGGGTATCGCTGGACCGCTTCTTTCATAAAAGCGTTCCAAATAGGCACAGCAGCTAAAATACTAGAACCCTGTTTTTGCATGGGAGTATTGTTATTATTCCCCGCCCAAACTCCAGCAACCAAAAATGGAGTGTAACCAACAGTCCAGGCATCGCGATAATCGTTGCTAGTTCCGGTTTTTAAAGCAACCGAGTATCCGGGGATCTGAGTAAGAGAAAGACTCCCCGCAAATAGCTCGGCACGCAAGCTAGAATCAGATAGAATGGCATTGATGGCGCGAGGATATTCGGGTTTGATAACAGTTTCTTTATTTTCTTTATAATGATCAATTATTTGTCCTTTGCGATCTTTTACCTCAAGGATAGTGACCTGCGGATGTTTTATTCCTTCTTGCGCTAAAACACTGTACGCCTGCACAAGATCAACAAGACGAACAGCGCCACCTCCTAAAATTAAAGAAAGACCGTACTGATTTGGGTCGGTAAGAGTAGTAAGACCAAGGCTTTGTACGCGAGGTATAACGGTTGATAGTCCGGCTAAATACAATACTTTGACAGCGGGAATATTAAGTGAAAGCGCTAATGCTTTCCTCAAAGGAACAGGTCCGCGAAATTCGTTGTCAAAATTTTCTGGATGAAAGCACGCAGGATTGTTATTTGAAAAATCAACAACCGCAGGACACGATTCGCTGCGTGTTGAGAATTCTGTCGGAGTATCAAAAATAATAGTGTCAGGAGTGTACCCTTTTTCGAATGCACTCATGTAAATAAATGGTTTCAGCGTGGAACCTGGCTGGCGCAAACCCTGTGTCGCCACATTGAAGTTCCCCTCATGGTCGCGATCAAAGTAATCGCGTGATCCAACAAGGGCAAGAATTTGTCCTGTTTTTGGATCTTGTGCCACGAGGGCAGCGTTTGATCCTTTGTAGAATTTTTCATTGCGCGCCGCGCCATCTGAAACCGCTTTTTCTGCGATTTGTTGAAGATCCCAGTCGAGAGTAGTAATCACACGAAGACCACCCTGCTTGATGATATCCTCCCCGTACAACTGTTTATCTTGCGAAAGTTCATCAAGAACCATAAATACAAAATGAGGGGCTTTGACTCCGGTGCCACGGGCAATAAAAGAGAGGGGTTGTGAGAGTGCTGATTGATATTCTTGCTCAGTTATTTTTTTTGCGTCAACCAGTTTTTTTAAAATAATTCTTTGTCGAGTTACTAGTTCTTTTATGTGGCTACCCCATGGCGAGTAGTATGTTGGTGCCTTGGGTATCGCCGCCAATATAGCGCTCTCAGCAATAGTGAGATCTTTTGCTGATTTCCCAAAGTATCCCTGGGCCGCAGACTCAACTCCATAGAGTGTCGGTCCGTAGGGGATTTCGTTGAGGTATAATTCAAGAATTTTATCTTTTGTGTAAAACTTGCTAATTTCAATAGCGAGAATAAGCTCTTTTATTTTTCGAGTAATGGTCTGATCATCGGTCAAAAATGCTTTTTTGACTAACTGTTGGGTAATGGTAGATCCCCCTTGAACTATTTCTCCATGCCACAGGTCAGTGAGTGCTGCCCTGATGATGCCGCGCCAGTCAAATGCTGGCTGCGTATAAAAACGCTCATCCTCAATAGCAATAGTAGCGTCTTTTAGGGATTGAGGAATCTCTTCGAGAGATATGATTGTCCGTTTTTTATCATCTCCAACTTCATACAGAATAACAGTGCCAGTGCGATCATATATTTTTGTTGATTCCGCAACAGTTCGGTTAATAATCTGATCGTCGCTTGGCAAATCCTTCGATACCGAGAAAACAAGATACGCGAAAGCGGCGGTACCAAAAAAAAGAAATCCAATAGCAGTAAAAATAACTATTCGAAACCAGTAAAAGAAACGTTTTGAAAGACGCATGGAGTGTATTAAAAAATAAAGGAATATTACTATTATAAACAAAAAACCCTTTTTGGTCAAAGGGTTTTTTGAGGTGAACACAAAGTAAAGACTTTAAAAATCTGATGCACCGCCATCCTCCATGTCAGCAAAACGATCTTCAGGAGAATCTTCTAGGGGAGTAGCAAGGTCATCGGATGAAAACTCATCATCAACTTCTTGGTGTAAGTCTCCGGTTCCAGGAAGATCAATGCCCTCACTTTCCCCCTCGTTAATTTTTCTAAACGCCATTCGTATAATATATCGAATTGATACGGAAGCGACCTTTGAATAGTTAGTATGGTACGGAAAAAATGTACAATATCCAAATCAGAATAGGGGATAACCAATATTTGTCAAGAAGTGGTGTAACTATTAATGAGTGGAGAAGGAGTGAATGGTTCGCAGATGTTGTTGTGCGCAGAGGGCGATAGCAAGAGCGTCAACAGCGTCATCGATAAAAGAATTGGTATTAATATGAAGAATAAGACGAACCATCTTCGCTACAGCAAGTTTATCAGCAGCACCAGATCCACACACGGCAAGCTTAATCTCGTTGGGTGAGAACTCTAGAATGGTGGAACAAAAATCAGTTGCGGTAGAAATAAGAGCTCCTCGCGCGTGAGCCACCGCCATGGCGGTTTTTTGATTTTTAGAAAAGAATATTTTTTCAATAGCAATAACATCGGGACGAAAAGTTGAGCAGAGATCAATGCAGCGCAGACGAATATCTTTTAAAAGAGTGATATCCGTAGATGAGGTGGTAAGAGAAAAAATACCCGCTTCGCGGTAGATGGGTGATGAACCCACATTCGCCGAAATAACACCATATCCAATGCGTTGAGTGCCAGGATCAATACCGAGAATAATCATGAGTGAAGGAGTGCGTTCGTATACACCTCTTGAACATCGACGTGTTCGTAGAGAATTTCTGTAAGATCGCAGAGATTTTGAAATAGCGTCTCAGTAAGAATAAGAGGGAATTTTGCCTGCCAGTAGGGATGAGTACTGGTTGGTGGTTCAAAACCCCACCGCACGCTCCCGACCTCTGCCCATTTGCCACCGTGATCAGCGAGGATAGTTTTTATCTGTTGGACAGTTCGATTTCGATTATCTGTTGTAATTTCAATAATAAGTGCTGATCCTCCGGGGCCGTACGCTTCAAATATGAGTTCTTGAAGTTGCGTATTGTTTTCAGTTGCGTGAGAAAGAGCGCGTTCAATATTGTCGGCGGGCATCTGAGCTTCCCGGGCTTTTTCTATGGCGCTGCGTAATCGGGGATTAAAGTGCGGGTCTGGTTCGAAAGCGGCAGCAGCGGTAATTGCGGTAGCAAGTTTACTGAAGAGCGCGCCGCGCTTTTGATCGGTTAATTCTTTTTTTCGTTTAATTCCAGACCAGTGGGAGTGTCCTGCCATAACAGATATGGTAGCGTAAAAAAACAAAAGGATTCAAGGCAAAAAAATCCAGCCAGATCAAAAGAAGTGGCTGGGATGGCACGGCTAGGGAGTAGCAATAAAACAACTGGCACGAATGCCGTAAGCATTGAGAGTGAATCGAAACTCTCGAGCCTTATCAAATACATATACATATTGGGGACTCAATGGGGTTCTCTGTCTCTGTCTCTGTCGAGTAAAAAAACTGACCCGTATAATATTGTTGCTATCACTTCGTGTTCCGTAATTGATGAAGTCGACAGCATAGAGCTGGCCGGGTTCAAGGGTAACAGTTTTGGTGGATATCGAATCAAGAATCGTTATTTGGCAGTCTACGGTATTATTGATGATATGGACGATGTGCCGCCCACCACCGCCAAATCCACCCGGAAATTTTTCTTTATACGAAGATGGGACCCATACTGCGGTTTGTTGAGGATTTTTTGAGTCATCACTTTTTTTAGAAGGATTATATGCTCTCTGAAACGTGTTGATTGGAATCGGGTAGGTTTGGTGCTGGCGTGTATTTAAATAAATAACACGAGTTAATGATCCGACAAAGCTATTCTCTTGTGGTACGACACCGCCTGTCTGAAAGTTTGGTGGACGATCATATACAAGCACCGATACCGGAATCTGAACATTGGTTTGAAGAGTAGAAGGTAACGACACAAAAACGCTGTCACCAGGTCCGAGCCAGCAAATCTCTTGCGCCTGTCTTGTTTTTTTGTTGATAAAACAGGAAGCAAAAATACGCAAAAAGTATGGTTTTTCAATGTTGTTTGAGATAAAAAGCTCGCTCCGTTGGAGTTGGAAAAAAGAACCGCCACCTCTGTTTGAAGCTCTCGGCGAGCGAACAGATACTC
>JBDKGD010000052.1:0-6327 GCA_039798365.1 Candidatus Parcubacteria bacterium | reverse complement strand
GAGAATGTATACGGACTTACCAAGCGCGGTTTCATAGACTATGTGTTGATTCCTCAAGCCGAAAAAGACTTATTGTCTGGACGTTTTTTACTGAAAGATGAGTCATTATCTTCATGGCTTCGCACAGAGAAAATTTCGGCTCGTGTGTTTATTTTTTCTTCTGCGTACCGATGGAATGGCGGTCAGCTCGTGATATTGTAATTATATTATTGAATATTTCCCTTTTTTTGTTTATTTTTACTTACAAGCGGGTATGGTTCAATGGTAGAATGCGACCTTCCCAAGGTTGAGACACGGGTTCGATTCCCGTTATCCGCTCCGATTAAAACCGCTTAGTTCTAATTTAGCTAGCTTGCCGTTGTAAGCGATAACGAATAACATCAAACTTTTTACTGTTATTTGAGTGTGATCCAAATTTTATCATGTATTCTATTATATATGATTATTCACGGTGCGCTATTTTCCTATGAGACGTACTTGGCGATAGTTTGCATATATTGTTATATATAGTGTGATTTCTTATGTGTATTGACTTGTTTTTTGCTGGTTCTCTTTGATGTCGTACAATGACTTCATATGGCTGATGCCGTTACACAACTTATTAAGGAAAAAATAGATATCGTTGAGTTTTTAAAAGGGTATCTTTCCCTTATTCCTGCTGGTCGCAATTTTAAGGCATTGTGTCCGTTTCATAGCGAAAAAACTCCCTCTTTTAGCGTTTCTCCTGACCGAGGAACATGGCACTGTTTTGGGTGTGGTTCGGGTGGTGATATCTTTGAGTTCCTTATGAAGTATGAGCATATTGAGTTTGCCGAGGCATTGAAAATTTTGGCAGAGAGAGCCGGCGTTGCCTTGCAGCGTTTACAACCTGCTCAATATAAGGCAGCCGGATTGTTATATGATATTCACACCGCGGCTACTTCTTTTTTTCAGAAAAATCTTCTTGGGGCTTCGACTATTCGTTCGTATCTTCGAGACAGGGGATTGCGTGATGATACTATTGATGAGTTTTGTCTCGGATGGTCTCCGAATGAGCCGGACGCTCTTGTTGTTGACTTGATCCGATCACATGGATTTTCTCCGGATGATTTAATTACTGCTGGCGTAGCGTTTCGTTCCGCGCGCGGAATGGTGCTTGATCGATTTCGCGGGCGCATTGTATTTCCTATTTGCAATCATTTGGGTCGAGTTGTCGGATTTACCGGACGGATTTTTCCGTCTTTTGATACTGGCGATGTGGGTAAGTATGTTAATAGTCCTGAAACTCCCATTTTTAATAAATCTCGTATTTTGTATGGTTTTTATAAAACGAAAGAAGCAATCCATCGCAGTAATTGCGCTTTTGTAGTTGAGGGGCAGATGGATTTTTTAGCAAGCTACCAGGCGGGTATCTCTACGGTAGTTGCTTCCTCTGGAACTGCTTTTACCTATGAGCATTTACAAGCGCTTTCCAAGGTGTGCGGCAAATTGATTTTCAATTTTGACAATGATGACGCTGGGATTGCGGCAAGTGATCGCGCGGTTGATATGGCTTATGAGCTTGATTTCGAGGTTCTTATTTCTTCGTTACCCACGCCATTTAAAGATCCCGCTGAGGCAACATTGAGTAATCCTCGTATATTACACGATTCTCTCAATCATGCCGTGCCGGCTCTTGCGTTATTTCTTGATCGCACTCTTGGCGCATCTCCTGTTTCATCTTATTTTGCTACTCATGATGGTTTGGCGAATTTGCGATTGGTTTTGGCAAAAATTGCCAAAGTTAAAAGTATCACTGCGCGTAGTATTTGGATGCAGGAAGTGTCCCGTCGTACGGGGATTAGTTTGCAAGTGTTAGAACAAGAGTTAAACGATATTTCTGTTACTGCTCCTGTTTCTGCCAAGAATGATCATTCGGGCGTCCCTGTTTTACCTCTCCCTGTTGCCATGACCCGACACCAGCTTCTCTCGTTTGAACTTTTATCGGCAGGATACCAATTGCGCTGTCTTGATGCTATTCCGGAATCGGTGTTGGCTCCGGGTTTTTCTACGCTGCTGACTTTGCTTCGGGATAATAACTTCCATCACGATAGACGGGATATCGACGCCGCGTTACATGCTATCATCCTCTCTGTTGCAACCTACACTGCGCTTGATTTTTCTCAAATCTTAGAACAAATTCAAGCGTATGGACATCAGGCGCGTCGCCAGCACCTTATTGACGCTGTTCGTGTCGCCGAGCAGAACGGAAACGAAGAGGAGTTGCGGCGACTACTTTCTGATCTTGCCGGTCTGAATGGTTAATCTTTTTTACGACATAAAGGGCTATTATTATTTGCCTTATTGCCTTAAGTATTGTATTGTAATTTCATTCAACGCATTTCTATAGCGTTTTTGTGAGTAACATTTTATACGTATTCTTACTCTTTCTTTTTTTGTTTTTTGATTCATCATTTTAATTACTTATTCTTATGAAAAAAAGGTCTCTCTCCAAAAAAGCATCTTCTCAGAAGAGAAAAAAATTGCAGGGTGGTATTGTGAAAAAAACGCAGAAAGCCCCCTCTTCTCGGGCGGTTAAAGCTAAGTCACAGTCAGTACGCACAAAGAAAACGGTTAAACAGATTCCTCGCGTGAAATCAAAAAAAGCTTCACCGCGTGATTCTGTTGGGCGCGACTCTTTGAAAAAGAAATCGGTTGCCGTTGCCACCGTCGAACAGGACAAAATTAATGAACAAGCGCTCGCCGAGCTTATTGCCCGTGGCAAGCCGCGTGGTTTTATAACTGACAACGAGCTTTTATATGCGTTTCCTCATATTGAGGATGATATTGAGTTTTTAGAACAAGTATATGAGCGCATTGAGAAAGCTGGACTTAAGGTGCTTGAAACCGGAAGTCTTATTTTGCCAAATAGCACTGATGAGGTGAGTGCTAAAGAACTTGAGAATGCATTACGATTCGAAGGAGACGTGCCCGATGCTGTTCAGATGTATCTCAAGGAAATTGGTAAAACCGCTCTTTTGAGCAAGGATGAAGAAAAAGATTTAGCGCGTCGCGCTGAAAAAGGCGATGAAGAAGCCCGACAGAAGCTTATTCGCGCGAATTTACGACTCGTTGTTTCGATCGCGAAGCGTTACATTAACCGTACTCCGCATCTTGGCATTCTTGATCTTATCCAAGAAGGGAATATCGGACTTTCTCGAGCTGTTGATAAATTTGATTATCGAAAGGGATTTAAGTTTTCCACTTATGCTACATGGTGGATTCGCCAGGCGATCAATCGTGCTCTTGCTGACCAGTCGCGTACCGTTCGTATTCCTGTTCATATGGTCGAGGTTATTTCAAAGTACACGCAAACGCGACGCCAGTTGATTCAAGAACTCGGCAGGGATCCGTTAGCCGAAGAAATTGCCGCGGAGATGGGTATTGATGTTGAAAAAGTTCGCCATATTCAAAAAATTTCCCAGGAAGTACTTTCCATTGAGACTCCTATTGGCGATGAAGACGATTCGGTATTGGGTGATTTTATTGAGGATCAGAGCAATCCTCGTCCCGATCAGTTAGCTGCTCGTGCTTATTTGCGCGATTTAATCGGTGAAATTTTGTCAGATCTTTCTGATCGAGAACAAAAGATACTGCGCATGCGCTTTGGACTTGAAGATGGGGTCAGTCATACTCTTGAGGAGGTTGGTAAGGTATTCGGCGTTACTCGAGAACGTATTCGTCAAATTGAGGCAAAGGCACTTGAGCGTATTCGCGAGCATGGAAAGGCTAAGTCATTGGAGGGATTTGAGAATCTTATTTAGTTTTTTATGAATTCATCGGATGTTCGAAGAAAATATTTAGAGTTTTTTGCGGCGCGAGGCCACGCTGTTGTTCCTTCTGCGTCATTAATTCCTGATGGTGACGCAACGACTCTGTTCACTGGTTCTGGCATGCAACCGCTTTTACCGTACCTTCTTGGAAAACCTCATCCGGCAGGCAAACGGGTTACCGATTCCCAAAAAAGTTTTCGAGCTGAAGATATCGATGAGGTTGGCGATAACCGACACACCACTTTTTTCGAAATGTTGGGTAACTGGAGTTTTGGAGATTACTGGAAGAAAGAACAATTGAGTTGGTTTTTTGAATTTTTAACTAATGCAGAATATGGAGTTGGTCTTGATCCCCGCAAATTGTATGTCACGGTTTTTGCGGGAGATGAACAGTATGGCATACCTGCTGATCATGATTCTGTTGCTATCTGGAAAGAACTTTTTGCTTCAAGCGGCGTTTCCGACGTTCGCGCCGTCGAGCTTCTCACCGAGGAACGTGCTTCTACCGTCGGTATGCAGGGAGGGCGAATTTTTTATTACGGCGCTAAGAAAAATTGGTGGAGTCGAGCAGGTACTCCGGATAAGATGCCCGCTCGTGAACCTGGCGGACCGGATAGCGAAGTTTTTTATGAATTCGAGAGTGTCCCTCATGATGAAAAATTTGGGAAGTTTTGTCATCCTAACTGCGATTGTGGACGGTACATGGAGATAGGAAATTCAGTGTTCATGGAATATATAAAAACTGAAGCAGATATGTTTGAAAAATTAGAGCAACGAAATGTTGATTTTGGTGGAGGTCTTGAACGTATTGCCGCCGCATCTTTGAATAATTCCGATATCTTTACTATTGATTCCTTGGGCGCATTAGTGTCAGTCATTCGAGAACATACTATTTCTCTGAGTACTCAATCTGTTCGTGTTATTGCGGACCATGTTCGATCTGCGGTGTTTTTGATTGCCGACGGTGTTATTCCATCAAATAAGGATCGTGGGTATTTGCTTCGCCGATTAATCCGTCGAGCAGTGTTGCATGGTGCTTACTTGGCGCCTTCTGGTTTTTCAAAATTCGACATTCTTGTTGAAAAAGTCATTAACCTATATGCAGTAGTGTATCCAGAATTACAGAACAACAGAGAACATATTGTTTCTATTTTTGTTGCGGAGGAGCGCGCATTTTCAAAAACATATCAAGGAGGAGTTGCGGAATTTGAGCGAATGATAGCATCAGGAAATTCGATTTCTGGCGCTGATGCTTTTTTGTTATCGGCAAGCTACGGTTTTCCTATTGAATTAACACAGGAGCTTGCGGTTCAAAAACATGTCATTATTGATCTTGATGCTTATCGAGCGGAAGTAGATCGTCACCGTGAACTTTCCAAAGCCGGAGCTCAAAAGAAATTCGGTGGACATGGATTACTTTTGGATACTGGAGAGTTGAAAGCAGCAAATGAAGATGAATTGCGAATTGTCACTCGTCTTCATACGACAACTCATCTACTACATCGCGCGCTTCGGATGGTTTTGGGGGATACGGTTCATCAGGCGGGATCAGATATTACGCCCGCTCGCGCGCGATTCGATTTTGTTTTTAATCGAAAATTAACTCCCGAAGAAGTCGCTAGCGTGGAACGTATTATCAATGAGGTTATTGCTGCGGATTTGCCCGTACAAAAAATAGTGTTACCAAAATCCCAAGCCGAGAAGACCGGCGCGCTCTATTTCTTTAAAGAAAAATATCCTGATCCGGTGAGTGTATATTTTGTTGGCCAGTCTATTGAAGATGCCTTTAGCAAGGAGTTCTGTGGTGGACCTCATGTTACTCATACCGGCGAGATTGGACATGTGCGCATCGCAAAAGAAGAGGCGGTGGCTGCTGGTATTCGACGTATTCGCGCTGTTCTTTCTTAAGAAATCGTTTTTTGTGATTCTTTTTTGTTATACTTGATTGCATGAACAACCGCGATCTTTATTTCATCCTTATTATCGGCGCTCTTGTCGGATTATTAGCACAACCCATTTTACAGAATATATTGGTCGGTTTTTTTCCTGATCGCGTGCCTCCGTGGGTTTTTGTAGTGGCGTGGTTTATTTTTTTCATTGGGGCTCCGGTTGCGTTGTACGTTTGTTTTTTTCTATCTCGTTTTTTTTCTGTGTTGTACCAGTTTGGCAAATTTGCCGCGGTCGGTGTTTTGAATACCTTTGTTGATTTGGGCATTTTTAATTTTCTTGCGTTTCCGATACTGTCAAAAGCGCTTACGTTAAGTGTCGCGCAATTTGTTATTTTTAAATCAGTATCGTTTCTTATTGCAAATGGCAATAGCTATTGGTGGAATTCTCGGTGGACATTTTCTGTTTCTTCTCATTCTGGTTCGCGCGCGCTCAGTTTTTACGCGGTTTCCATTTTTGGTTTTTTTGTGAATGTGTGTACCGCGTATGTCGTGAATTTTTTGCTTACTACTTTTTCTTTTTCTTCTGGCGTCGCGGCAAATATCGCGGTTGGCGTGGCAGTTGTTGCGTCGCTTATGTTTAATTTTGT
>JBDKGD010000051.1:0-3333 GCA_039798365.1 Candidatus Parcubacteria bacterium | reverse complement strand
GTTCAATCATGTTAATCTTGGTTTTCGGCCCAGCAACAAATGCCTCAAACACGCCAGGATGCTCTCGCAAGTAAGAAACAGTCGGATTAATAACAAGTTCCGACCCACAAGAAGCAACACGCACCGCCGCCACCGGACCAGAGAATGGAATAGATGATAGAGACAGAGCCGTTGAAGCAGCAATCAAGCTGACAAAATCAGGATCATTTTCCTGGTCAATTGCCAACACAGTCACGACAACCTGAATCTGACGACGAATCGCATGGTCAAACAACGGTCGCAGTGTCCGATCGATCAATCGACCGGTCAAAACCGCCTCCTCTGAAGATTTCCCTTCACGCCGCACATATCGACTTCCCAAAATCTGTCCGGCAGCGTAAAAACGCTCCTCGTACTCAACTTTTAATGGCAGGTAATCAAGCGGCTCATCAACATCGCCCATAACAACGGTAGCCAAAACCACAGTCTCCCCGTACTGCGCCAACACCGCGGCATCAGCTTGTTCAGCGAGCCGTGAAACTTCAACAGTCAAAGGAGTGCCGGAGACATCAATGGAAAATTTTTTTCTATTCATAAGTATTCTGATAATCGGATTGCCCCAAGCGACGAGAAGCGGTAGAAGCATGGGAGCGCAAAATAATACGGGGTACGTCTTCTAAGTTAACGAAACGGTCTGCTACCTCTTGGATTTTACTGGAAGTACTGCGACGAAACGCGGCAACCTCAACAAACCGGCCAACGCCCCATTTTAAATAATCAACAAGCGGCAAAAAATCGCCGTCGCCGGTCACCAGAATAACCACATCAAGAAATGACGCCATCCGTATAGCATCAACCGCCATGCCAATGTCCCAATCGGCTTTCTTGGTGCCGTCAGGATAAATTTGCAAATCCTTCATGCGCAACTCCATGCCAGCTTTCTCGAGCGCCTCAAAAAATGACGATTCACCCAAAGCGCTGTCGCTTTTTACCACATACGCCATACTGCGAATCAACTGGCGATCTCCAGTAAGATGCTTGATAAGCTCCGGGTAGTTAACTCGACCACGGTATAAATTTTTCGAAGAGTGGTATAAATTCTGAACATCAACAAAGATACCGACCCGCTGGTGCGCGTGAGAAAGAGGCGAAAGAGGAAGATTTTTTTTCATAATAAAACGGTAAAAACGTATAAAAATAAAATAAGCACCCTGTAAGAATAACAAAAAAAACCGTACAGGGAAACGCGAACAAAAAAATAAAACCCCTCAAAAAGGGAAGGGTGTTATTTTTTCAAACCAAGCTTTTTAATAAGTTTTGCGTAATGCTCCGGTTCCTTTCGGCTAAGGTACGCAAGGAGCTTACGACGCTGATTAACCATAGACAAAAGCCCTCGGCGAGAATGATTATCTTTAGGGTTCTTTTTTAAGTGACCCGCCAATTCATCAATCTGACGGCTCAAAACACCAATCTGAACTTGGGCCGAACCCGTATCAGACTTGTGCGTCTGATGGGCACCAATAATCTTCGATTTGACATTCTTAGACAACATATATCTATAATAATACCAAAAAAACAAAAAGAATGCAATACCTTGAAAAAACCTTTGAAAGACAAGGTAGAATCAAGGAAAACCAATGAAAACAGCAAGAATGTTACTGATGAACCGCCTTCAAAAAATTAGCTGCCTGTTGCCGAAAGGCGGCAATCTCATCAGCAACAATATCGTCAAACTGAGGAACGTTAGTCTTTAAAAAATCAGAAACAGCGGCGGAACCAGATGGTCCATTGGCAGTTAGAAGTTCAAGCTCATGTTTTTGCAGTTCCGACAATCCAGAGACACAACGCAAAAATATCGCCTGCATGATACTAGAGGCAATCTTATTCGACAAATCATTTCGTGCCGCCTCTGGCAGCTCTGCAATTCCAAGATCACCGAGTAATTGGTTAATTTCAAGTGGGTATACTGGTGTTGAGTCCATAGTGTTTAAGATGTATTAAGTATAACAAAATTACTCAAAAAAATCAGTAAGAATAGCTACGCCCCCTGCGCCTGCCGCAAAAGATATTGTTCAACCGTCAGAGCGCTCATGGATGTTTCAAGAAAAGGATTCGACGTAAATGCTTCTTTTTCAGTTGAAAAGAATTCTGTCATTGCCTGCAACGCCGGATCAGTAGAGTCAATAATATGAGTCGAGGGCTGCGCTGAATGAACAGTGGCTACATCAAGCGTAAATCGAATAGGAGCAGCACCAGCGCCAGCTATTTTGGCTCTATTAATTTCATCAAGATGTCGCAAAAACTCACCCACGCTCATCTGGCTAAACGCATTCCAGTGCTGTCGGGCAAACGCATCATCAACATGCAACGATCCAAGAAATTTCTGCACGGAATCTATGTTCTCGGATGGCACGTTAATGACATCCAACAAAACCTTTTTACTAATTGGAGCATGTTCTAACAAAGAAGCATCTTTTATAGCATCAGAAGCTTCTGGGTTAAGAATCTCACTATGATCTGTCGAAGAATTAGTGCTATCTCCACCAAATGATTTCATGGGGGTAATATTGTTTCGTTCATCAAATGGGGTAAGGGGACGATCTTCAAGGGGGGCATCGGTACGCTCATGGGGCATCTGTTCAGTTATTGTTGGCTCTCTATTGGTAATAGGGCGTTCGGAAGAAGTACGGTCATCTAATATTTCGGACTTATTAGCATCAAAAGTTTCTGGATTAACAATCCGAGGACGCGTTACCGAAGAATCAGCGCCATCTTTAGCCGACGGCTCCGATGAAGTATGGGTTTCAACAGGAACACTGGTGCGCTCAGGGGTATATTTATAAAAAACAGGATTCTTTTCGCCAATAGGCGCCTCAACTCGAAAATGAATCTTGTTATTCGAGTCGGTAAACGCGGAAAGGTTCAGTTTGACACCCGGTCGGGCAATACCAGACTCCATTAAACCGTTTTCTTTCAATATCTCTAGCGTCTTAACATCAAGAGCGTGGCGAACTTTCGTAGCATCAGATAAATCGGCTGGACTCAAACGGAGCCCAAGCTTTTCAGGAGCTATCCGAGCATCCTGCAAAAGATACTGAAGCTGACTATGCACTGTCCCCCACGCACTGCCCCCTTGTCCGACAGTCGCATGCTGAGCAAGCGCCTCCGATGATACAGAATTTCCATTTTCTGAGACAAAAAACTCAGCAACTGGCTTGCTACCCGCTGATGCCTGCTGCAACTCTTGCGACAGCTTCGGCCCATACTGCTCAGGCACTGATACCTGTTGCTCAACAGCAGACGCACCCGATCCCGCGGGAGCAGACTCCGTTGACGCTGTGCCAGAACCAGTAG
>JBDKGD010000050.1:0-3398 GCA_039798365.1 Candidatus Parcubacteria bacterium | reverse complement strand
GAACTTGGCGGGTATGAGGCGCAGGAAAAAGATATTATTTCGGCATTTTCTCTGGCGCAGCGCCACATTGATACTCTTGTCGATTTTCAAATGGGGATTGTCGCGCAACTGGGAAAGCCGAAGCAGTCGATTGCTCGCTACACGGTTGATCCGGAGCTTGAATCGGCAGTCCGGTTGTTCTTGCGAGATACTGCTGAGCGTGCTTTATACCAACCGGATAAGTTGCAGCAGAAAACCCAGCTATCGGCACTTACTGCTTCTCTGATGAGGCATCTTGCTGATATTAATACTGATAGAATCGCGAGACACCTGCCTCTTTTTTCAGAAAAAGATGCTTTGTTTGTTTTAGATACGGTTTTTGATGAGTTGGTCCATAAAAATATTTTAGATGAAAATCGTCGTCCCGATGGTCGGGCTTTGGATGAGGTGCGACCTTTGTATGGCGAAGTTGGGTTATTTGAGCGCACTCATGGATCGGGATTATTTATGCGTGGCAATACCCAAGCATTGGCTGTCACTACCATTGCGCCCCCCGGGCAGCAGCAAATGGTTGAAACAATGGAAATTATCGGCAAGCGTCGATTCTTACTCCACTATAACTTCCCTCCGTTTTCGGTTGGCGAAGTCGGCCATTTTCGAGGTCCCGGCCGGCGTGAGATTGGTCACGGGGCGTTAGCAAAGAAGGCGGTTGAACCCCTTTTGCCTCCTGTATCTGAATTCCCGTATACGATTCGCGTTGTGTCTGAGATTTTATCTTCAAACGGATCGTCTTCGATGGCAACTGTTTCTGCAGCTGTTTTTTCTCTGATGGATGCTGGCGTTCCTATTAAAAAACCGGCAGCTGGTATTGCGATGGGCATTATTTCGGGACATGACGGTCGGTATAAGATTTTAACTGATATTCAGGGCCCTGAAGATCATTATGGTGATATGGATTTCAAGGTGGCGGGGACTGATTCTGGTGTTAACGCCGTCCAGCTTGATGTAAAAGTTGATGGACTATCTATTGAGATGATTGAACAGACGTTGCAGCAAGCGCGTGCTGCTCGCAAGCATATTTTGCAATTTATGCATACCGTCATTGACGCTCCTCGAGCGCAATTGTCGCGTTACGCGCCATCACTGCTTACGCTTACTATCAATCCTGAAAAGATTGGCATGGTTATTGGTCCTGGCGGCAAGATGATTAACGGGCTTATCGCGAAACATGGTTTGACTTCTATTGATATTGAAGAGGATGGAACTGTTTTTATTTCTTCCAATAACCAAGAGGCGGCTCACGCGGCTTTGCGAGAAATTTCTAATATGACGAAAGAGTTTACTGTCGGCGAAATTGTTGAGGGAGTTGTTGTTAAACTACTTGATTTTGGCGCCATTGTTGATTTGGGTGGGGGATTGGATGGCATGATCCATGTTTCTGAGTTGCGCAATGAATATACCAAACAGGTGAGTGATGTCGTGAAAGTGGGAGACTTTGTTCGAGCTAAGGTTATAAAAGCAGAAGACGGCAAGATTGGTCTTTCTATAAAACAATTATCGAAATAGCGGCGTCTTGTCTTGCTAACATAGCTAGTATGCTGTCTGTTTGGAGCATACGACGTATTTGGAGCGGGTAAGGGGAATCGAACCCCTGTCATCAGCTTGGAAAGCTGAGGTAATGCCATTATACGATACCCGCAGATTACATATTGTACGTTTAAGCCATTTTGATTATTGCTGATTTATTGTTTTTTTTCAATATTATGATTATACGTATTTCTTGCGATCTTGTTTTTTTACTTGACCTTACCTCCTGTTTTTTTTAGACTGTATGCATTTCTTATGAGCTTATTTCGTAACCGCCAAGGGGTTATTATGATTGTTTTTGTTGGTCTTTTGACAGTTGGTATTGTCAGTGCCTTTTGGGGTCAATTATCTTCCGTGTATGTCCCTGATGATTTTAAAAACGCGCGGCTTGAGGGAGCGGTCATATCGGAGTCTATCGTGTCTCTTTCTAATCAATTATCCAATGATTTGGCGCGAGTGAATACCCTTGATGACCAAGGGCGATACGATGAAGCTATTGAGCTGGCAGACGCGCTTATTGGCCAGAGCAAAGATATTCGAGTCAAGGCGAATCAGCTCTCAACGCAACTTGAGACAATGACGCGATCGCTTGATGGCATTACTTCTTCTGATGCGCGGGATGTCGCGCTCTCTGCTATTACGGAGCGTATTGCTATGATTGAGAGTTTGATTTCATACAGTGATCAGCTTACCCGTGTTCTTACTATTTTACGCGGTCGGTTCGTGGGCGAAACGATTCAGCAGTTGAAGGTTTCTGAGGCGATTATTCGCATCAACCAGGAGGTTGAGCGTATTAACACGTCCAATCAGAAAGCCGCTGAGTCTATGAAGCGATTTGACGATCTTGTTTTGAGCAAGTAGATTGTAAACAAGAATCGGTTTTTTCTGCGGTCCGTAGCTCAATTGGCAGAGCAATCGTCTTATACACGATCGGTTGCAGGTTCAAGTCCTGCCGGACCGACTTTCTTTCTGTTTGGTTTGCGCATCTTTTTTTCGTCTACCCATTCGGTTTCTTCCGTTATTTGTTTTTTCGTGGCGAAGCGGAAATAGAATGTTCGATCTTCTTGTTCCATGCTCTGTACGATGTAGCGCGCCGCTTGCTCCGCTGTTTCTATGGTATCGGGTAGTTGGTGTCGTTTTTTTAATTCTTCCACAAATCGCTCGGCTATGTTTTCTCCTTTTTCAAACGCCCGATCGAGTTGCAGTGCTATCCAAAATAACGAAATACCATACTGTTTGGTATCCCACTCTTTTTCTTGGTCAGGCGCTTTTTGGGCTGTTTCGTATTTTTCTATTGCTTCGCTTAATAATGCCAGACTTTTTGCCAGCATTTTGTCTTCTTTGCCTCTTTTACCCGCTTCTATTGCTTCCAGTTCGAATTCTGTTATGCGAATAATGCGCCGCACGGTGTCTTGGAGGCATTGTGTTGTTGCCCAGATGGTATCGTTTGTCGCCAATACTTCGCTGATGGTAAAATCTCTGCTGGCAAAATACTCGTCTAGCGATGAAATAATTTCAACCCCGTGTCCGTTCCGGTAATCTTCCTCCATATACATGGCCGCAACCTGGTCATCATTTTCGTCGCTGTTATTCCATTGGGTTATGCGAATCAAGTCTATGTCTCGCGGCGTTGATGTCGCATCAATATTTAGATTGCGCAGCAACAGGGATCGCGCGAGACCTCCTTTGGCGGCGTATCCTTCTGGAATCGTTGTGCCTTCAACTCTTTTCTCCACCGATATCTTCCACCAGTTTCCCTCTTTTTCCACTGATTTTTCGATGTGGTTCTTTTTTAAAAATTCAGGGATATCTGTTTCTGCAATAATTTGATC
>JBDKGD010000049.1:0-9529 GCA_039798365.1 Candidatus Parcubacteria bacterium | reverse complement strand
AAAGGATACTTAGTATAAATGCTGAAAGATCGACACCTTCTTATAACCTTACCGCTCGTCGAGCACTACCTTTTAAGAAGCGTGTCCGATACAAGCACTAAGCCGAAGAATCCTAACAACGCCTTTATGATACTACGGTGCATCGTGGCTGTCAAGTACTTGTTTTTGTGGATAACTAACGCGATTCTTCTGCTGGTTTTCTTATGACGGCATATCGATACCGACCGTACTGATCTTTTTTCATTTCCGCTTTTAATCCGTATCTTGCTACTAGCTTTTCTATTTTTTTTACCTGCCCATGATCAAATTCCAAATAACAAACACCTCCATCGCGCAAATACCCCGCTAGTTTTTTGAGAAATTTTCGTATCAATACTAATCCATCTGTTCCGCCAAATAGCGCGCGATGAGGCTCGTACTTTATTACTGATTTGGAAAGTGTTTTTTTTCTTTTTTGGGGAATGTAGGGAGGATTAGCACAAATAATATCGAATTGACCACGGACATGATCCCAGACATCTGAATACCGGAACAAAACCCGCGCGGCACTCATGCCATTGATTTTGACATTCCGGCGTACCTGTTTTTTCATTCGTATATCATTATCGACACAGGTGACTGCAGCGAAAGGACACTGTTTTGCGATCGCAATTCCAATACATCCTGATCCGCAAAACATATCGAGCACTGTTGTGTTTCTGGTTGTATTTTTCAATAGATACTCGGTACACAAAGCGCGTTCAAGCCAGTACTCTGTTTCTGCTCGTGGAATTAGCGGATGTTCTGACAGATCGATTCTGACTCCTAAAAACGGCTTCCACCCGATTACATAATCAAGCGGTTCGCCATTTTTTATTCTGCGACAATCCTTTTCATATTCAGGATGACTTGCATGACCGGCATATTTGTCTCGGGTGAGAAATTTTATGGCGTCTCTCTGATTCATAACCCCCTAATATCCACTATTTTTATTTTATTTGTTTTTCCTCGTACGAGCACTATCTGCGCCTGGGTCACTTTAAAATATTCTGCCAATACTTTTATTATTGCGCTATTTGCTTTGTGTTGTCTGGCTGGTTCACGCACCGCTACCTGATATTTTTTCTCACCGATTTTTTCTATGGTGACTTGTGATGCATTTGTTTTTACAACCACCTCAATTCGCATTTTGTTATATAAAAAAGAAGCATTACGGATGTGCCACATAATGCTTCGTAAAGAAAGGAAGAATTTCCGACTTCTTTATTGTACACCGTACATATTAAAAGAAAATCCCCCTATACGATTGATCGTATAGGGGGAATTGGGGGGGGCGACATTGTCGCCTTTTATGCTGATCCCGGCTGGATCATTCGGTCCCGCATGGGGCGGTGTGCCCGGGAAGGGTCGATTCGCAAGATCATGGGCACGAGAAGTGACCGCATGCGCATATTGAATGATCCTTATGCCGGAATCAGCAAAAGTTAGCCGTAATCTCCTTTTTTCATTTTTTCCTCCTTATTTCTAAGGGGCATTAAAGAGGTACCATCTTTCTGATGGTGTCGTTCTCTTTCGCTCTCTCTCAGTTTCATTTTGAGAAAGATGATGCCTCTTATACCTGCGCCTGGTCTGATTCTTTTACTCTACATCAGACGAGGCGCCGAATAATGAAAAAATGAAAACATCCATCAACCATAGTCATTTTTCATGACTTTCTTCCTTTCTCTTTCAACAATTATAGAAAATTGCTGAAAGAAGGGAAAATTTCTGTGGTTTCGTGGAGAACCTAATAGCACTTCAAGTGCTGTTAGGTTGTTAATTCGATTTATGCTCCTTCTCTCCAGCGGGAGAGAAGGAGGAAGGTGGTTTCGGCTTCTTAGACTCAAACAACTGAAAGGGATGTTACTTTATACTGTTTTATTTGTCAAGTCCTTACGGCACATACTACCTAAAAAGCTTGTCAAATCAATGATTTTTGCCTATTTTCCTATGATATTTTTCACTCTATCAATATTCTTTTTATCGGGTCCCTGATTGTCGAATCCTGGCACTTCTAAAAGCCAGACGGCGCCATAAGCACGCTTTTCTTTGGCTAAATTTTCAAAACCACGCCTGCCAATATATCCTTCCGCGATATTCTCATGGCGGTCATGATGGGAACCGCAGGGCGTTTTTGAATCGTTTAGGTGTAATG
Source organism: Candidatus Parcubacteria bacterium (assembly GCA_039798365.1). Classification (GTDB taxonomy): domain Bacteria; phylum Patescibacteriota; class Minisyncoccia; order UBA6257; family 2-01-FULL-56-20; genus JBDKGD01. The sequence goes on along the minus strand of JBDKGD010000049.1, from coordinate 7,356 downwards.
CGACTAAATTTTTTATACCAATACTGGCTTCGATGCGATCGAATAATTTTTTGATACGCGCGGGAGAGTACTCTTCTATCTCCCCCGCCTCAAATATGTGCGCTGTATCCAGACACATTTTTACACGCGAACTTCCAACCGCTTTTATAATTTCCCCGATTTCTTCGGGTGTTGCACCCACCTTCTTTCCACCTGCCGCGCTATTTTCGATGATCAGCGGTGTCTCGCCTGCCGTTTTTTCAAGCACCTGTTTGATTCCTGACACCACTTTTTGCTTGTTTTCACCGGAGCCAATGTGGAAAATTAATCCATCGGCTTTAATGGCTGTAGCGATTGCCAGGTGATCACTGAGGTTGGTGATTGATTTTTCGTACAACTCATCATTATCGGTGGCAAGATTCACTAGGTATGCCGCGTGTAAAAATACATGAGAAACGCCACTAACTGACCGTGCCTGGTTGAATTTTTCAATATCTGCCGGTGTTGGCTGTTTCGTTCTCCACGCGCGCGGAGAAGCGCCGAATATCTGCACTGCCGACGCGCCAATGCGAGCAGCGTTTTCAAAACATTTGTACAATCCTCCGGCGACAGAGACATGCGCGCCGATTATGGGTTTTATTTTCATATATCAGTAATATGTTTATGGTAGCATCTTTTCCATATCATGCAGAACTTCTTTCGCGTGCGTGCTCGGATTTACCCGTTCGTATATTTTTTCAATTTTGCCTTGTGGATTTATGAGAAATGATGTGCGCACAATTCCGTAGTATAGCCGCCCCATGAATTTCTTCTGCTGCCATACGCCGTACTTGTTCACCACTGTTTTTTCATGATCGGACAACAGTAGTAATGGGAGATGGTACCGTTCAGCAAATTTTTTATGAGATTCGATGCTATCGGTGCTTATTCCCCAGATTTGAATGTTCTGTTTTTGAAATTGCGGGAACGCCTCACCGAGCGTGCACGCCTGTTTCGTGCACCCCGGAGTATTATCTTTGGGATAGAAGTATAAAAGCACCCAGGTTCCCCGCTGGTGTGAAAGGGTGCGCAGTGTCCCGTTTTGATCGGGAAGGGTAAAGTCTGGAGCATTTTTTTTAGATTCTGACATCATGTCTCTATTTTATAAAAATATGGGTGTTTATTTTATGTACATCGCGTCACCGAATGAAAAGAATCGAAACTTTCTCTCTATTGCCTGACGGTAGAGCTCCAATACGATTTTCCGGCCAGCAAATGCCGACACGAGCGCGAGAAGACTGGATCGCGGCACATGGAAGTTTGTTACCAGTTCATCCACTATTTTATACGCGTGCCCTTCCTGGATGAATAAATCGGTTGTGCCTTCGTATGGCGTAACCATACCTCGATGATCTACTGCCGATTCCAGTGTTCGAGCGGCGGTTGTTCCGATTGCAACGATTGTTCTGCCACTTTTTTTGCCGGCGTTTATGATCCGTGCCGTTTCTTTTGATACGGAAATGTACTCTTTATGCAGTGTTTTGGTATCGAGTTGATGCTGAGCCACCGGGGAAAACGTTGCTAGACCAACCTGAAGCGTTACGAAGCAGATCGTGTGGCCATCTTTTTCTATTTTGTTGATCAATTTTTTGGTGAAGTGCAGTGACGCAGTCGGCGCGGCGATTGAACCCGTGTTCTTGGCAAAAATAGTTTGATAATCTTTCGATTTTTTTTGAGCCGAGGCGATGTTGTTCTTGATATAGGGTGGCAACGGCATTGTTCCGCTGCGTTCAAATACCGCGCGCATATTACTATTTGATCCATAGCGTTTTATTGTGTATATCTTCTCTGTTTTTTCAATCACCGTACATATCTTTTTGTTATCGAGAAACAGTGTTTCACCAATTCGCAGATGCTTGTTCGCCAATACGTTGGCACTGCCATCCGCGTTACTGTCAACGTAAAGTATATTGACTACTGCCATCGTTTGTTTCCGCAATGATAGTCGGGCGGGTATTACTTTCGTATCATTGCAGACAATAATTGATCTCGGCGGCAGATACGCGACTATATTGGCAAAGGTATCGAAGATGGTTTGCTTCGTTTTGCGATTATAGACCAAAAGTCGCGCGCTATCGCGCGGTGATGCGGGATAATGCGCGATCTGATCGACAGGAACATCGTACTGATATTTTTTAAAAAAATCTTCTATGCGTTCTTTTGCCATATTTCTTAGAGAATCCCCTTTTTAATATTATTCCGAATTTTCTCGATGGTGGATTGAAAGAAATAGATGTTATGTAGCGATAGCAACTTCAATCCTAAAATTTCTTTTGCTTTGATCAGGTGATGGATATAGCTCTTCGTATAGGTGCCGCACGCCTCGCAACCGCACAAGGGATCCAGAGGAGTGAGTGAATTTTTAAATCGGGCTTGTTTCATGTTTAGGCGTCCGCGACTCGTGAACGCGGTTCCGTGACGCGCATAGTGCGTTGGAACAATGCAATCGAACGTATCTATTCCACTTTTTATAACGGGAATAAAATCTTCCGGATGCCCGATGCCAAGCAGATGACGAGGTTTTTCTTTTGGCAAGTACGCAGTAACAGTCTCGAGCATGGTTTGCATGCTTTTTTTGTTACTTCCAAACTCCCCTCCAATACCAAAGCCATCTACTTTCTGACTCGCGACGAACTGGGCGCTTTGTATTCGCAAATCCTTGTATCTTCCTCCCTGCACGATGCCAAAGAGCGCTTGGCGACTTTTTTTGGCACTGATACACTCCTGCAACCACCGATGGGTTTTTTCCAACGATTGCTTGACGTACTCATAGCTCGCACTCGGCGGCGTACACTCATCGAAAGCGAAGATAATATCGGCACCGATATCGGCTTGAATTTTTATTGATTCTTTCGGACCTAAAAATATCTTTCTGCCGTCATGGGGCGAACGAAAATAAACTCCTTTGTCCGTTATTCTGATATGTTTTGGTTGAGCACCTATAGCAACGGTTTGGATGTTTTTCCCCGCTCGTATTACTTTGTTGGTCTGCAAATCACTGCCAAACCCAAGACTAAACACCTGGAACCCCCCTGAATCAGTCATGATTGATCCGGAGTACTTCATAAACGTATGGATACCGCCATTTCGTTTGATGGTTTTTTCACCAGGTTTTATGTGGAGATGAAACGTGTTTGCGATAATTAGTTTTGATTTTGTTTTCTCCAACACTTCATCGCCTGATAATGTTTTTACTGTTGCCTGCGTTGCCACAGGAACCATGCAGGGCGTTTCAAACTCTGCGTGAGGTGTTTTTATATGCCCCAGACGCGCACGGGATTTTTTTGACTCTTTTGTGATTGAAAACTGTATCATTAGGCGATATATTCGGTCATATTACTATGTAATATTTTTATAAAAATGGCAAATAAAAACCCCTGTTCTTGTGCGCGCGAACAAGGGTGTTCACTGTTTTCTATCTTAGTCCGATCATATTATTTCTTATATTAATAAATCCTTCTTTATGCAGCGCGTGAATTGCTTTTGCGCTGTTTTGCGGGGAAATATTTCGTTTTTTTAACTCTTTTTGTAGATGTGACAGCGAACTAGTGTTTTTGTTTTTTATGAGCACTTTAAGAACGATCCCTCGGGCGTGACGAAGCGACCCAATAAATTTTGATTGTTTTGCGTACTGGCTACTTTTTCTGTTTGGATTAGATTGAATCATCTTTGGCAAACTTGCCCCATAATCCATAAGTGCCCAGTACCACCGCCGGGGATTTTTTTCACCTACTACCGTCTTTTCAATAATCGGTAGTATCTCTGAATCCGCTATGTTCTTTTTATCAGCAAAGAAGTGGTGAATAAAAACCCGCCTGATATTCGTTTCAATACAGACTCCTGACTGTTGTCCCGCAAACACCGCTATTGCAACCGCCGTGTAGGCACCGATACCGGGTAGTTTTTGCAATACTTCCGGCTGAAGAGGGACTATTCCCTTATGCTGTTGAGCGATGATATTGGCTGTCTTATACAAAAATAGCGCTCGTCGATTATACCCCAATCCTTGCCATGCACGCAGCACTGCCGCCGGTGAGCTGTTTGCAAGCGCGCGAATAGTGGGAAATTTTTTGATAAATTGCTGGTATTTTTCAACAACGCGCGCAACCTGTGTTTGCTGCAGCATGATTTCGGACACAAGGATGTGATACGGATTTACCGTAGTACGCCACGGCAACTTTCTGTTGTTTCTTTTGTAAAAAACAAGAACTGTTTTTTTAAATTCTTTTATTTTTTTACTCGCTCTGTCGATTGATATACGTCGAGGCATTGCCGCAGGATAGGTGATGGTTGTTGTCTGGCGTCTTCCCACAGAAACCACTTGGCTGATTTTATTTCAAATGGATCGAGCGTTATCGCGTCGGTTAGAGCTATGGCACTGACTACGTGTAGTATTGGCCGTATGTATGTTCCGTGCGTATTGAATGTTCCGTGCACTGTTACCTGCTCTATCAGTATTCCAATTTCTTCCTGTATCTCTCGGATTGCCGTTTGTTCTATCGTTTCTCCCTGTTCAATTCCGCCTCCGGGGAGCGTCCAATCGCCAGAACCGTGATTGCTTTTTACTAACAGCACCGATTGATTATGGAGAATAATGACTTTCACTCCTGGCGCGTGCCTTAATTTTTTTCCCCAATACCATTGGGTTAAGTAAAACCCAACTGGCACGAGTGGTGCCAGTGCCATTTTTATATATCGTGTCATATCAGCGCGGTCTATTTCTTGAGGGTAAAGGCGGTATATGATGGGTTATGATCAACTAGCTCTTCCGGTCGGAACCAAACAGCAATTTCCGTATCCGCCTCTTCGGATGATCCTGAAGCGTGAATGAGATTAAATACCCCGATATCGTGATTGTCGGCATGCTTGAATGAAACATGGGCATAGTCACCGCGAATTGTTCCAGGAGCCGCTGATTTCGGTTCGGTAGCACCTACCATTTTACGAACCACTTCGACTATCTCGACTCCTTCAAGCGCGATCGCGACAATAGGTCCTGAGGTGAGCATTGAAATCATAAGCTCCCGGACTTTCTCCCCGCGGCGACGTGCTAAATCTTCAGTATAGTGGAGTTTTGCCGTATCTTTTTCTGATACGAGCATCTTTAGGCCAACGATTTTGGCGCCAATCCGCTCAAAACGGGTTATGATTTCACCGATGATTCCCCGATCGAGAGCATCTGGTTTTAGTAATACGAGACTTCTTTCTAGTTGTGTCATGTGGTGTATGATATCGCGATTTTTTTATTGATACAAGCGAATACTGTATTGTTGTATTGCCGACTTACTTATTTTTTGGTTCAACAATCTTGAGGTGCAATTCATCAAGTTGTGCTTTTTCGACGGCACTGGGAGCATTCATCATTAAGTCGCGTCCCTCGCCTGTCTTGGTAAAGGCAATAACTTCCCGAATGTTCGGCTCATTCAACAACAGCATAACCAGTCGGTCAAATCCCCACGCAATTCCTCCGTGTGGCGGCGCTCCATAGGAAAATGCCTCAAGCATGTGTCCAAAATTTTTCATAATATTCTCCGTTGTGTGTCCCATGATTTCCAATACTTTGGTTAGTCCTTGGGCAGTATGATTGCGAATACTTCCTCCTCCTATTTCGAACCCATTCAGTACAATATCGTACTGAGTAGTCAATATCTCGCCGATATGTTCCTTTGCCACGAGATGCCCCCGATGCTCTGGGATTGCCGCTGAGAATGGATTATGCGTGAATGTCCAGCCACCTGTTTCTGTTTTTTCGAAAAAGGGAAAATCAATTACCCAACAAAAAGCTAATAGATCAGGATCCTGCTTGTCGGTTCGAATATCTGGGCGATCACTATGATATTTTTCCATCGCCTCTTTGTAGGTAATGCGCGGGAATGGAATTTCCTGTATTTTTTTATGAGGAAATAGATCGGTAACAAGATCTATCAGCAGTTTTTCATTTACCGCCATCACATCTTCTCGCTCCACAAAGCTCATCTCCATATCAAGTTGAGTAAATTCCGGCTGTCGATCTCCTCGAGTATCTTCATCGCGCATGCATCGAGCAAACTGCATGTATCGTTCAAATCCCGCTACCATGAGTAACTGTTTGTATTGCTGTGGGGATTGCGGAAGCGCATAAAAACTTCCGGGCTCAATGCGCGATGGTACTATAAAATCTCGAGCGCCTTCTGGTGTTGATTTTGTAAGAAGCGGCGTTTCTATTTCAACAAAATCCTGAGCTGATAATTTGGTGCGGATATACTGCATCATATTCGCTTTGGTGCGGATATTTTTTTGCAATCGCGCGCGACGTAAATCGAGGTATCGGTATTGTAATCGAATTGACTCATCCAACTCCTTTCCATCTGTCGCTACCGAAAACGGCGTTGTCTGTGATTGATTTAGCACCAGAACTTCTGTCGCTTCTATCTCGACTGTTCCCGTTTCCAGCCCCGGGTTTACCATTTTATCGGGACGCTTGTTAACAATACCCGTGATACTGACTACCCATTCTCCGCGCACTTCCTGCGCGATTTCACGGCACTGTTTCTCTGGCGTACAGACTACCTGCGCGACGCCTGATCGATCGCGAACATCGATAAAGATCAATTTGCCATGATCGCGACGATTATCGACCCACCCTTGAATTGTTACGATCTCGCCCGCCTTGCGCGTGATATCGGCGATGAGTGTGCGCATGATTTTGTATATGTGGTATAATACTCTCATGCTTGACTTTTCGCAAATGATGCTGCGACTTATTGTCGCGCTGGCGGTTGGTGTTATTATTGGTTTTGAACGGGAAGCAATTGGCAAAGAAGCAGGAATCCGAACACTTATGAGTATTGCGGCAGGGGCGGCGCTGTTTACTATTATCGCCTTGCAGCTGCCATTTGTATTCGGAGAGTTTGCAACACCGAGTGAAATCATCTCTCGTAACGGTGGATTTTTTGCGGTTATTGCTAATATCGTCGTTGGAATCGGTTTTCTAGGCGCCGGAGTTATTATTAAAAATCAAGATCACGTGCATGGTCTGACCACAGCCGCGGTGGCATGGACCACAGCCGCGTTGGGAATTTTTGCGGGGCTCGGAATGCATCGATTTGCTCTTTCTGCCAGTGCGTTATTGGCAATTATCTTATATATTCTAAAATCATTGAATGTTGCCCGATACATTGACTCAAAACGCATGGATGAGACACGCGGTTAATAGGGTTTTTTAAAAAAATAACAATTACAGCGGCCGAATACTCGGTCGCTGTTTTTCGTTATGGATGCAGACGGGACGGATTTCTGATTGAGTGTAGCATTGTTGTTACTTCCATTGCATATATACTTGAACTCTCAGCCAGCTTG
>JBDKGD010000048.1:0-8861 GCA_039798365.1 Candidatus Parcubacteria bacterium | reverse complement strand
GAAATATCGCAATCATCGCGCACGTCGACCACGGAAAAACAACCTTAGTTGACGCGCTGCTAAAACAATCAGATACCTTCAAATTAAAAACTGGCGAAGCCAGCGAATTAATCATGGACTCCAATGAGCTGGAGCGCGAGCGGGGTATTACCATTTTTTCAAAAAACGCCTCGGTGTTTTACCATGGAACGAAGATAAACATTGTCGATACTCCCGGACACGCTGATTTTGGAGGAGAAGTAGAACGCATTATGCGTATGGTTGACGGAGCAATCCTATTGGTTGACGCCAAAGAAGGTCCTATGCCACAAACAAAATTTGTTTTAAAAAAAGCAATTCAAGCCGGACATAAAATTATTGTGGTTATTAATAAAATAGACAAACCAGATGCTCGGTGCGAATGGGTGTTAAACAAAACATTCGATCTGTTCATAGAGTTAGGCGCGACCGATGAACAAGCTGATTTCCCCCTTATCTATGCCGCTGGAGCACTCGGAAAAACAGGAACAGAAAATAATCTCGCTGGCATGACAGATGTAAAACCATTGGTTGAATCAATTATCACTCATATCCCGATGCCGGTTGCCGATCCAACGGCACCGCTACAGATGCTGACAGTTTCACTCGCGTATGATAACTACAAAGGGAAAATAGCGATCGGGAGAATTTATGGTGGTACCATACGAAAAAATCGAGAAGTTGCCCACATCAACCGAGATGGTATCTTAAAAAAAACAATAATTACGAATGTCATGTCATTTGAGGGCATGCAACGAGTTGATGTCGACGAGGCGGTCGCGGGAGATATCGTGGCGGTATCAGGTATCGCCGATATATCAATAGGTGAAACAATCGCCGATCTAAGCAACCCTGTAGCACTGCCAACAATCGCTATTGAAGAACCGACGGTAAAAATGAATTTTTCAGTCAACAATTCGCCATTCGCTGGCCGCGAAGGGTCGCAGGTAACATCGCGCAATATTGCGGAACGACTCCAAAAGGAGCTAGAAACTGATGTGGCGTTACGAGTGGAGAACACACAAGCAACTGACACATGGACAGTATCCGGTCGCGGCGAACTGCACCTGGCAATTCTCATTGAAAAAATGCGCCGAGAAGGATTTGAATTACAAGTATCCAGACCACAGGTAATCATGAAAGAACAGGATGGGAAAAAAGTAGAGCCAATCGAACGAGTTGTTATCGAAGTGCCGGAGGCGTCAATTGGTTCTGTTATTGAAGATCTTGGAAAACGACGAGGAACAATGGTTGACATGCGGGTTGAAAATAGTACCGGATTTTTAGAATTTTTAGTTCCAACGCGAGGATTAATAGGGTACCGGAGCCAATTCACCACAAACACCAAAGGTCAAGGCATTATGAATACCTTATTTGAAGGATACGAACCATTTAAAGGTGAATTCGAATCAGCACCGCACGGATCGCTGGTCGCCAGTGAATCAGGAACAACGCGAACCTACGGACTCTTGGCGGCAGAAGAGCGAGGGGTGCTATTTGTTGGTCCCGGCATTGAAGTATACGAGGGCATGGTGGTAGGCGAAAACGCCAAGGCAATGGATTTGCGGGTCAACGTATGTCGCGAAAAACAATTAAGCAACATGCGCGCGAAATCAGATGGCGGAATGGAGTTTTTGAAAGTTCCCCGCGCAACAACACTAGAAGACGCCATAGAGTATATAGGCGATGACGAACTGGTTGAGGTAACACCTGAATCAATCAGAATCAGAAAAATATACCTAAAAGAATCGGATCGTCGAAAATAGCAGTGCAGCAAAAAACACCGACACCCCGGTGTTTTTTGCTATATAAAAAAGATAGATTCATTTGAACACGGACAGTCATTTTTGTATCGTTATGGTATCGCGACATGATCGTCACTAAGAAATTCACCAAATATATCAAGGAAACCTTGAAAAAAGGCAAGGTGGGCATTATCCCAACCGATACCTTGTATGGCATTGTGGGCTCCGCATTGATGCCAGAAACAGTTGAGCGTATCTATGCGGTACGGAAGCGGGATAGTAAAAAACCCATGATCGTTCTGCTTCCGAGCATCGCCAGCTTGACGCGGTTTAATATAAAACTAAATAGTGAGTCCCGTCGACTTATTTCCCGATTTTGGCCAGGAAAAATAAGCATTGTATTGCCACAATCAGAAAAAAAGTTCGCGTATTTGCACAGGGGAACGCAGGCGATTGCGTTCCGGGTCCCTGATAATCAAAAATTATTGAAAGTATTAAAAAAAACAGGACCACTCGTCGCGCCAAGCGCTAATACTCAAGGAAACAAGCCGGCAGCGACAGTCAAAGAAGCATTTGATTATTTTGACGGCGCTGTTGATTTTTATGTTGATTCAGGACGATTGTACGGCAAACCATCAACACTGATACAGTTATCCAATCATTCGGTCTTGGTGTTGCGCGAAGGATCTATTAAAGCGGCAACAGTAAAAAAAATTGCTACTTTTGATAGAAAAAAGAAGTCATAGTAGAATAAACTCCTATGGCAACACTACAAGAAATATTTGATCGGATACAGAAAACAAAACAAGAGGTGCGCGAACTAAAAAATCTCTACAAAGCGGAACTCGCCTCACTGCAAGAATATGAAGAATTAAAAGAAAAAATGCAGGGACATAAAATGCGTAAGATACAAATAGAAAAAGCAGTGCAGGAAAAATTACAAGCAGAATTTATAAAATATGACGCCTTAAAACAGGCGATGGCAGATGATCAGCAAATATTATCAGACCTGTCGCTTTCAACATACTTGAAAGGAGAAAAAGTGGAGGTGGTAGATGCAACCAATACACTGCATGTTCCGTTCTTCAAGGTATTATTTAAAAAAACCCGTTCATAATAATGAAATTCGGATATGCGTTAATTATCGGATTAGGGATAATCATTGTTGTATTGATGGTGCTTGTTCTATATCCCGTCGGATAACATGAGCAGTATGATAAAAAGTACCGGCGGCACATCCGCTCGAAAAAAAATCATTGTTCTGGTGGTGTTGGGAATGCTATTTATGCTGGGAATAATCAACCAACGTCAGTTATGGCAGCTTATTCAACACGACGCACGGCAAACAAATAGTAATCAATATGCGTCCGATACCGGCGAAGTAGCACGTGTAGTCGATGGAGATACTATTGTATTAACAACAGGAGAAAAAATTCGTTATATAGGGATTGATACGCCAGAAACAGTAAACCCCAAAAAAGAAATTGAATGTTTTGGAAAAGAAGCGTCTCTCTTAAACAAAGAGCTCGTCGAAGGAAAGCGCGTTCGTCTTGAAAAAGATATCTCACAGACGGACGCCTACGGACGACTTCTTCGATTTGTGTATGTTCAGGACGAAACAGGAGCTGAGGTATTAGTCAATCGAGAACTAGTGCTCCGGGGATTTGCCAGAATTCAAACAGTTCCTCCGGATGTTGCGTACGCCGCAGAATTAAAACAGGCACAAGAAATTGCTCGCACTACGCGGCGCGGCTTATGGAGTTCCTGTAGGTAGTAAAAAAACAGCAGTATGGTGTATGATAATACTATATGACAACAGCCAGCGGATTTAATTTAGAAAAAATGTTTCTGCATGGGTTGATTGCGGTGGCAGTATTGTTATTTGGCTTGCTTGTGTTTCCAATTATGACCTCGGTCTTACTGGGAGCCGTGGCGGCAACGTTAATGCATCCGTTTCATAACCTGCTCATCCAGAAAGCAAAAGTACATGCGGGATTTTCAGCTCTCGTTACCTTAACAGTTTTCGCGTCCGTCATACTGGTACCGTTAATTTTAATAGGAGTGCAGGTTGTTCAGGAGGGTGTGACAGCGTATCAGTATATCGATACGGAAAGTCCCGCGTACCAGCAGGCGGCGGTATTTTTAAGACAGTTTGCCTCGGGTGACTTATTTTTATCACGCATCATATCGTTGGAATCATTACTGCAACAGGCAAGCGGATTTGCCACAAGCTCGCTTTCGTATCTATTGTCACAAGTACTTTCTTTCTCGTTAGGTTTGCTCATTTTTGCCTTTACATTTTTCTACACGCTAAAAGATGGATTATCGCTGCGTGCATTTTTAGAAAATTCGCTCCCGTTGCCGCCAGCTGCTACGCATAAAGTTTTCAGCAAATTCTATGAAACAATCCACGGTATTTTTAAAGGATTCTTCGTTGTGGCGGCCGTGCAAGGAATACTATCAGCGGTTGGTTTTTGGATTGTAGGAGTTCCACAGCCAATGCTGTGGGGGTTTGTGGCTGCGTGTGTTGCTCTGATTCCAGTATTCGGAACCGCATTGATCACGTTTCCGTTCATGGTATTCAGTTTCCTCTTCTTAGGCGTTTGGCAGGGAGTATTTTTAATGATTTGGAGCGGAACGGCGGTTGGTATGGCGGATAACGTGTTACGCCCATTCTTCACTAGTCGAGGGGCAGGGTTGCATCCATTTTTTGTATTTCTCAGTATTATCGGCGGAGTTGAACTATTCGGAGTAGCAGGTTTTTTGATTGGTCCAATGATTGTCGCGTTTTTGTTCGTGTTGCTGCAAATTAGAAAGGATATTTCATCGTAAATACAATCCTTACATTAAAAACGTCAAAGTAAACTACTATGAGTACTATTTTTTCAACACTGACGTCCGGCGCACTGTTTCAACACATATTGATACGCGATGTATTAGACATTGCCGTTATCGCGATCTTAATATACACCTGCATTCGATTACTGCGAGAAACCCACTCCACGCCTGTTTTTGCGGGGGTGGTGACTATTGTGGCGTTGTATGTTCTTTCAAAATCGCTTGGACTACCCATTACAGAAAGCGTCCTGCGTAGCTTTCTAAGCACCTTTCTGGTCGTATTGGCGGTAGTCTTTCAAAAAGAGTTGCGGCGTTTTTTTTCTTTTTTCGGATTTTTTAAAATTGGAAAAATTCCAACGCCCCCAAATGATGAAGTGATACAAACAGTATCTTCTACGGTATTCGAGTTGATTCAACGCAAGCTCGGAGCGCTCATAGTATTTCCTGGACACGAGTCTATTGCTCGGGTAGTTGAGGGGGGGTATGAATTAGGAGGTGAAGTTTCAGAACCCATACTCTTGAGTATTTTCGATGAAACATCACCGGGACATGATGGAGCGGTGGTAATTCAAAACAATATTATTGCGACGTTTGGCGTGCACTTGCCACTTGCAGATCAGATTGAAAAAGTGCGTCAATTCGGACTGCGGCATCGCGCGGCGCTTGGACTCTCGGAACGATCAGATGCTATGGTCATTGTTGTCTCGCAAGAAAAAGGAAAAGTAAGTGTTGCGTATCGGGGCGCTATTCGACATATTGCAGGAGAGCAAGAGCTCATTGAAGTGCTCGCGTCATTCTATCGGGATAAATTTCCTCGGTCAGATATGGCACACATTGTGCGCTGGGTCGGTAAAAATGCTAGCTTACTGCTAACGTCAGTAATAGTATCAATTATAGTGTGGATAGCAGTGCGAATAAACGGAATATAATATGAAAATTGTATTTTTTGAACTTGAACAGTGGGAAAAAGAAATGATCGATCCCTATTTCCAGGGGCACGAGGTAGTGTACGTGGATGATATAGTCGATATAAATCATATGCCCGTGCATACAGATGCTGACGTCATATGCGTGTTCGTAAATTCTCGCATAGATGCATCAGTCTTAATGCGATTCTCACAACTCAAGATGATTGCGACGCGCTCAACGGGATATGATCATATCGATATTGCTGCTGCCAATGCGGCGGGCGTGACAGTGTCCTATGTTCCTGGATACGGCGATCACACGGTAGCAGAATTTGCGTTCGGACTTATCCTGGCGCTTAGTCGAAAACTGTATCAATCGATTGATCAAATAAAAGAGACAGGATCTTTTTCTTTGCATGGCCTGCGTGGTTTTGATTTAAAAGATAAGACGATAGGCATCGTAGGCACCGGAAGAATTGGCAAATGTGCGATACAGATTGCCAAGGGGTTTGGCATGAAACCCATCGCATTCGATATTTTTCCAGATATTGTGTTTGGGCAAAAAAATGATGTGTCGTACGTGTCATTTCCAGAAATACTGAAAATGTCGGATGTAATCAGCATACATTGTCCATTAACAGAAAAAACAAAGCACCTCATCAATACCGAGAATGTAGCTACTATGAAGAAGGGAGTGGTAGTAGTTAATACCGCCCGAGGGCCAATTATCCAAACGGAAGCTCTTATCAAAGGGTTGCGCGAGGGAATTATAGCAGGGGTTGGGCTTGATGTTTTGGAGGAAGAGGGTGATACAAAAGACGAAGTGCATTCTCTGGCAAACGACAATGCGGATATAAATAGGTTGCGAATAATCTTGCAAAATCACGCGTTAATGCACATGCCAAATGTTATGATAACTCCGCATAATGCCTTCAATACCAAAGAAGCCTTGGCGCGCATACTAGAAACAACAGCACAGAACATAAAAAATTTCATGGAAGGTAAGCCATGTACCTGTGTTCCGAAATAAGATAGTATGGTAGGCATACCACAAAACATAATGAATAAAATTTCAAGTATTCTACATTTGAACCACCCATTCTCAGTACCGGACTGGATTCCTTTGGCATTTAGCGGATTTGCCTTGTTGGGTTTATTTGACGCGTTATTTTTAACCTGGTATCACTATGCGGGTTTAAGTGTGCCATGTAGCGTAACAAGCGGTTGCGAAACAGTGCTTTCGAGCCAATATGCGGTTTGGTTCGGCATTCCCTTGGCTCTGATCGGCTCCCTGTACTACATGGCGCAATTTATAGGAATGACAGCATATTTTTTGACCCAAAAGAGAAATATATTTTTAGGATGTTTTTTGATGTCAACAATCGGCTTCTCCGCGTCGATTGTATTTGTTGGTATCCAGCTAGGAATTTTATCGGCTATTTGTACGTATTGCATGCTTTCGGCAATAACATCAACGATATTATGCGCGTTAGCAAGTATTGGAATTATTCAGACTAGCGGAAATCGCAATAGATGATGTATAGTTAGTATGTCAAAATTATTTTAATCCATATGGCACACATTACTATTTATTCAACTCCATGGTGCGTATACTGCAAAATGGCGAAAGAATTTTTTGAAAAAAATAACGTTACGTTTGTTGAAAAAGATGTTGCTGAAGATGACGCGGCTCGTGATGATATGATAAAAAAGTCAGGTCAGATGGGAGTTCCGGTGATTGATATTGATGGGACGATTATCGTAGGTTTCGATAAGCCAAAAATTAGCGAGTTGTTAAAAATCTAAAGGGAAGAAATAGAGAAACATGCTACAACAAAACACGGGAGGAAAAAATTCACCGGTGACTGTTGTAGTCTTTGGAGCAACGGGTGATTTGGCGCAAAAAAAAATATTCCCCGCGTTATTTCATCTTTACCAAAAAAAACAACTGCCCAAAAACCTAACTATCATTGGATTTGGGCGGCGTGATTTTACTGACGATGCGTTTCGACAATTTGTTGACGCGACAATAAAAAATAACTCTGGCAGTATAAATTCTTTCTTGAAGATCGTAAGGTATCAAAAAGGACTATTTGACGATCAAACAGGATACAGAGAGCTCATAAACAACATCAAACAAATCCAACGCGCCAGCGCCGTCTGCACAAATCTCATACTGTACCTTGCAACGCCGCCACAGTTTTATAAAACTATTTGCGAACATATAAAAATATCCGGATTATCGGTTCCATGCGTGTTTAACAACCAGAATCCTTGGGTGCGGATTCTCATAGAAAAACCATTCGGACGCGACGCGGAAACGGCGCGCGAACTTGATGCAATGCTGGCAACCTTGTTTCAGGAAGAACAAATATACCGCATCGACCATTATCTGGCAAAAGAAACCATTCGAAATTTATTAGCATTCAGATTTGCCAATCCACTGTTCTCAACTGCATGGAGTGCCGGATGGATACAGTCAATTCGAATATCCGTATTGGAACGTCAAACTATTGGAAGCAGGGGGTTGTTCTATGACGGCGTAGGAGCATTGCGCGATATAGGACAAAATCACATGTTGCAAATGTTGGCGCTGATAGCCATGGATCAGCCCGGCAGTTGGAATCCGGATGAGATACGGGCAAAACGATGCGAGGTGTTTGAAGCTATCGAAAAACCAACGCCAAAAACCATTGCAGCAACGTCGGCTCGCGGACAGTACAGAGGATATCGCAACGAGCTGTACGTATCGGCAAAATCAACCACAGAAACCTATTTCATCCTAAAAACAAAGCTGACCGCGGGACGATTAAAAAATGTTCCCGTTATATTGGAAGGGGGGAAAGGAATGGAAGAAGATTGCATAGAAATCGCTATCGATTTTAAATCTCCACCGTCAGAATTATTCCCCGATCAAGAAAATGTGAAACTCGTATACCGAGTACAGCCAAACGAACATATCGCGCTTGATATGTTCGTGAAAAAACCAGGTGACACCATGATATTGGACAGGCAACAGTTCGTGTTCGACTACAAAATGCCCTATCAATCAGCGGAATTTTTAGCTGCGTATGAAAAATTGTTACTTGATGCCATAGCAGGAAATCAAACATTATTTGTGAGTACCCAAGAAATAAACGCGAGCTGGAACATGATCGATCTCTATAGTACGCGGTGGCAGCACGATCAGAGTAATCTCATGCCCTACACGGTTGGCAAAACCGCCAAATTTCGTAAGTCGATGCGTGCAATGGTAGAATAATAGTTACTATGAAAGAATTCATTCGTTCGTTCCCTCAGCAATTTTCGTTCACAGCCGACATTCAAAACAAACAGTATCTCAATCCAGCAG
>JBDKGD010000047.1:0-6460 GCA_039798365.1 Candidatus Parcubacteria bacterium | reverse complement strand
GTTATTGGAGTGACTGGCAGTGTGGGCAAAACATCAACTCGACATGCTATTTTTACCGTGTTGAGTGGCTTTCGTACCGTTCGATCATCGTATGCTAATTTAAATACCGAGCTTGGTGTATGTTTGACGGTGTTGGGCGATTGGGATCATAGTGATCTTGATTTAGTTACTCGAAAACAAGCTGCCGGTAGTAGGAAACTTTCAAAAGTTTGGTTTTGGATACGTGTTTTTTTTCGTGGTTTTTCTAATCTCGTATTGCTTCCCCGTGATCAGTATCCGGAGATTCTTATTTTGGAATATGGCGCTGATCGACCTGGCGATATTAAAAAATTACTTACCATTGTTCGTCCCGACATCGCGGTGATTACCGCTATTGGGTCTATTCCCGTGCACGTTGAATTTTATGCAAATTGCGATGAACTGGCTCGAGAGAAAGCGAAGCTTATCGAATCTGTTCCTGCTTCCGGATATAGCATTTTAAATGCTGACGATGATCGCGTTATGGGTGTTCGCGAGCGGACCCGTGGACGTGTTTCTACGTTTGGTTTTTCTGAATCGGCGTCTGTGCGTGTTACTGGATTTGAACATAAGGTTATCGACGATATTCCTGTCGGCATTTCTTTTAAGTTAGAACAGAAGATGCATTTTGTGCCTGTTCGCATGCAGCATGTATATGGTTCTGCGCATGCCTATGCTGCTGCAGCAGCTGCTGCGACCGCGAGTGCTCTGGGAATGAATTTGGTTTCAATATCTGAAAAACTTTCACACTACCATCCTGTTGATGGACGCATGAACCTTGTTCCCGGCATTAAGGAATCTCTTATTCTTGATGATTCTTACAATGCCAGTCCACTTTCTGTTCTTTCCGCAATTTCAACACTTGAACTTCTTCCTGCTGGTCGTAAGGTTGCTATTTTGGGAGATATGCTTGAATTGGGAAAATATTCTTTTGAAGCACATGCTCATGTTGGGTCTGCGGTTGCGCGAGTCGCTGACGAGCTTATTACTGTTGGCTTGCGGGGCAAACTTATTGCCGAATCTGCTCAGAAGGCAAAAATGAATAAAAAGAATATTTTTTCTTTCGACACTGTTGAAGAAGCAGAGCCCTTTGTGTTGGAACATATTGCCGCTGGCGACTTAGTTCTTGTCAAGGGTTCGCATGGAATTCGCCTGTATGAGTTGGTGCGCGCCATTCGTGCATTAGACTAACCCTTTTCTCTTGCCAATTATCCAGATTAATTTTATGATGTGGTTGTTGTTTCTGCTCTCATCGTCTAGCCCGGTCTAGGACATCGCCCTCTCACGGCGGAAACGCGGGTTCAAATCCCGCTGGGAGTACTGTTTTGTGTTACACTTATGTGTAGCTATTTTATTTTTTAAAGGAGTATTTTGGTATGAGCACTGATTGTTTCGATATACATTCTATTGTTCTGCATCCTCTGTCATGTACTTATGATACTGGTTGTCAGAATATTGTTTTTTCATTGAACGTTTCTTTTTCCCCTTGTTTTTGGTGCCGTATTTCCTCCTCGCCTTCTGCGCAGTGTGACAACGGACTATCCGATTTTTCTTTTAATACCATCGGACTTCTCTCTTGTATTTTTGTTGCCTACGCTCCCGAAATATCTGTACAAGAGATTGTCATGGTGAAACGGTTTGTTTCTGGTGTTCCATCTTTTCTTTGCGATCATTTCGTGCTTGACTTACCGCCTTTTTCTCTTGAGAACTATTGTTGTCCCAATATTCATGTTTTGGTTACTGCGTTTGATTGTGCTGTCCATCCTGGTGCTTTTGATATACCTGATCCGATATTCTCTGGCCCATTGTTTAATTTGGTTTCTCCGTACTGTTATGGGAGGGGATACTGCGTTGTTCCAATAGAAAAAAATAATTGACATCGTTGTGTGTCCCCGATATCGCTATCGGGGATCTTTTTTGATACACTTATTGTTGTTATGACTAGCGTATTATTATTATTGCACGCGTCGGGTTTGTTGTTGGACACGTTGCGACTTCATCCAGATATTGATACTCGATTGCAGTATCAGGTGGTTGCGACTGTTGGTAATGCTATGAGTATTTCTGTGCAATCTGTTTTGTCGCAGCCAGGAGCCACTTCTTTTGTCAGGGGAAATGCATACCCAACCATCGAAGATGTGCGGAATTTTTCTTTTGTTGATTATCGGGGGATTCGTCGTTTTTTGTTTGATGGCATGAATGTTCTTGAACAATATACTTCTTTTGGCGATATGAATGGCGATAATTTTGAAGATGTACTTGTTGTTGTACAGTTCGAGCCAGGTGGTTCCTATTATCTTGTGCCACTTTTAAACAGAGTTGGATCTCTTGCCCAGATGAACGTTGTTTCTCTTGGTCATCCTGTGTCTATTTCCCATCACCATATTGATAATGGAGTTGCTGATTTCACTCTTCAGTATCCAGATGGTTCTCGTTCGGTGCGATACCGGATGATTGATTCTGTTTTTACAGCTTTTCCTATTTAAACTTTTTAATCATTTTTTCACTATGAATGTTCCATACTTCCTTTCATTTATTGATCGCATGAATTCTCGTGTCGGGTATGATAGCGCAATTTTATTAATCCGTATCGCCCTGGCAGTTGTGTTTATTGCTCATGGGTATAGCAAAATTAGCAATCTTGCTGGTACGGTTGCCTTTTTCGGTAATCTGGGGATGCCTGCTGTTGTTGCGTATCTTGTTGCGTTCGGTGAATTTTTCGGAGGCATTTCGTTGCTATTAGGTGTCGGCACTCTTTTTTTTGCTCCCGTATTGAGCATTATCATGGTTGGCGCTTTGTACTTTGTTAAATCAAAATTTGGAACTATTGGTGCTTTTGAATTTGAATTTAGCTTGCTCATGATGTCTCTTGCTGTTGCTGTTTCTGGTCCGGGGTCATATTCTTTTGCTTTGTTGCTTCGTACTACCTTTATTCGACGGTAACTTTATTACTGTATGGAAAAGATTATTGTTGCGAATTGGAAAATGCACCCTGCCACCAGAGAGGATGCTGTCGCTCTTTTCTCGCGAATACTACCTGTTTCTTCACCTGCAGTTGAAGTTGTCATCTGCCCGCCTTTCGTTTATTTAGGATATTTACAGGAATTGCTTCATTCAAGCTCTTCTATTTTTTTAGGAGGTCAGGATGTTTTTTGGCATGATCCTGTTGGGGCATATACTGGTTCTATTTCCCCTCAGATGCTTCGTTCATTCGGGGCAACGTATTGTATTGTTGGTCATTCGGAGCGTCGGCGTGATTTTTTGGAAACTGATGTTATTGTTGGGAAAAAAATGCGTGCTGCGTTGGAGGCAGGTTTGATTCCTATTGTTTGCGTAGGAGAATCTTCTGTTGTTCGTCAACAAGGATTATCCGAAACCAAGGCATTTCTTCGGAAACAACTTGAGACTATTTTTTCCTACTATCGACCATTCCCTGAACGTCGTATTTGCGTGGCGTATGAACCACTTTGGGCGATTGGAACTGCTAATGCTGACGACGCTTCTATTACCAACGAAATCGCCGATTATATAAAGGGTGTTTTGGGTGGATTAGCTGGTTTATCGCCGCTTTTATTATATGGTGGTTCGATTACTTCCCAAACTATTTCTCCGTTTATCTTAGCTGATCAGATCGATGGCGTTTTAGTGGGTGGGGCAAGTTTAACTGATGATTTTTTATCAATTATTGCCGCGTTTTCTCCTTCCGAGCATTAACATATTTTAAGAACTGAGCGTAATTAGTTGCTCGTGATATTTTTTTAGTGTACTGTAGGTGTATTATTCTATGAGGCAATCGCATCTATTTACGAGGGTTTCCAAGCATGTTCCTGCTGATGAGGTTTCAAAGAATGCGCAACTTTTAATTCGTGCCGGTTTTGTTCATAAAGAGATGGCTGGTGTTTACTCCTATTTACCCCTTGGTCTTCGTGTTTTACGCAACATCGAGGCCATCATTCGTGAAGAGATGAACAAAATAGGCGGTCAAGAAATTGTCATGGCAACACTGCATCCGAGTGAGCCGTGGAAACAAACTGGTGCGTGGGATAGTGTTGATGTTTTATTTAAAATACAAAGCAGAACAGGCAAGGAATATGCTCTCGGGCAAAGCGAGGAAGAAATTGTTACCCCTATCGCGCAACAGTATTTGCAATCGTACAAAGATCTTCCTGTCGCACTTTATCAGATTGGTCAAAAGTATCGGGATGAGTTGCGCGCGAAGTCAGGTATTATGCGTGGTCGTGAGTTTGGTATGAAAGATATGTATAGCTTCCATGCTTCCCAGGAAGATTTTGACAGATTCTACGCTCGCGTTAAAGAGGCGTATTTAACTATTTATCGGCGGTGTGGATTAACGGCAAAGGTTACGGAAGCATCAGGGGGAGCATTCAGTCAAAAAATATCGTATGAGTTTATGGTATTGACTGATGCCGGAGAAGATGATGTTTTGTATTGTTCTGATTGTACCTATTGTGCCAATGTTGAGGTCGCTCAATACCATGAGGGTGATGCGTGTCCTTCCTGTGGTTTAGCTTCTTTACAGAAGGCACGCGCTGTTGAAGCGGGTAATGTTTTTGATCTTGGTCAGAAATATCCCCAAGCATTTCATTTTACCTATAAAGATAAAGACGGTGTTGATCAATATCCAATTGTGGGGTGTTACGGTATTGGCACGACTCGTTTGATGGGTACTATCGTTGAGGTATTTGCCGATGATCGAGGTATTGTTTGGCCTGATTCGGTAGCTCCATTTGCAGTCCATTTGATTGAACTTGGTTCTTCTGGAATTGCTCAGAAAACTTATGAACAGTTAGTTTCTGCCGGTATCCAGGTTCTTTATGATGACCGCGATGTTTCTGCTGGAGAGAAGTTTGCCACCGCTGATCTTATTGGTATTCCGTGGCGATTTGTTGTGAGCGAGAAAACAGCCGGTGGTATTGAAATTAAAAGGAGATCTCAACAGAACAGTGATGCTCGTCTTGTTTCCTTTGACGACGCACTCAATGCATTGCGTTCCAAACAGAACATGGGTGCGTAGCGTGGATGCAGAAGAATACCCACACTGCCTGATCTTTTTTCAGGTTGTCATTTTCTATTGACTTCGTGTAATATAAAAACACTTATTATCGATTATTTCTTATTCTCATGGCATTATTTGATTCATTATTTAAGGATGTTGGCATAGATCTAGGCACCGCGAATTCTTTGGTGTATATGAGGAATCGCGGGTTGGTTGTAAATGAACCTACAGTTGCTGCTATCAATACAAAAACGAATCAAATTGTAGCGATCGGCGAGGATGCGAAGAAAATGCTTGGTCGAACTCCGGCTCATATTTCTGTTGTGCGTCCTTTGGTGGGCGGTGTTGTTTCCGATTTTGAGAGCACTCAAGATTTTTTGAGAGAACTTTTGCGTCGACTCCGGAGCCAATCTTTGTTCGGATATCGTCGTGGTATTGTTGCTATCCCTAATAACTTAACTGAGGTCGAGAGAAAATCAGTTGAAGATGCCGCTTTGCACGCAGGATGTACGAAGGTGTACTTGATTGATTCTGCTTTAGCAGCAGCTCTTGGAGCCGGTTTGCCGATCGATCAACCTCTTGCCAGTCTCATTGTCGATATTGGAGGTGGCACTACGGATATTGCTGTTATCTCTATGGGAGGCGTTGTTGTATCTCGTACATTAAAGATTGCCGGAGATCGATTCAATGAAGATATTATTCGTTTTGTCAAAGACGAGTTCAAACTTGCTATTGGCGAATCAACTGCTGAAATGGCTAAGATTACCGTTGGTTCTGCGCTGCCTATGGAGGATCGACTCGAGACTATTATCCGAGGTCGTGATTTTGCAACTGGTCTCCCGCGAGAGGTTGTCATGCGCAATACTCATGCTCGTCAGGCATTATCAAGATCATTGAAATCTATTCTTGATGCTATTCGTGAAGTTATCGAACTCACTCCTCCTGAATTAACGGGTGATATGCTCAAGCAAGGTATTTATATTTGCGGCGGAGGAGCGCTGTTGCGTGGGTTTGCCGAATTGGTGCAACGGGAAGTTGGCGTTGAGGCGATTGTTGCTGAAGATCCTCTAACATGTGTTGTTCGGGGTCTCGGACGTGTTGTCGATAATTTTCAACAACGCCAAGTCTTACTCGACAATCCTCTTCGACCACTCACTATTTCTTTGTAATTTTTTTTGCTGTACGTTTATGCGTCCTCGTTTTTTTCTCTATATTTCTTTCAGTATCATATTGCTTTTGCTTATTATTTATCCTGACATCCTTCAGCATTGGCGTTCCCGTTTTTTCTATAACCCGAACGATTCTTTTGTTCATGAAGTGATGCGCGAAAATGATGTTTTGCGTTCTTCTGTTGTTCAAAAAGCTGCCACTAATATTCAACTATCAAATTTTGATCATCGTTCTCTTTTGCCAACTTTTGTATAC
>JBDKGD010000046.1:0-11257 GCA_039798365.1 Candidatus Parcubacteria bacterium | reverse complement strand
ATATTCAGCATAATTATTAGTGGCAATTCCTAGAAACTCACCGTAGCCAATACCACGCACAACAAAGCCAGCAGCAGCCGGACCTGGATTTCCTCGGGAACCACCATCAGTAAAAATAATCTCAAGAGGCAAAGAAGTACGTTCAGTCATGAAAAGATTATAGGCAAAAAAAGATAAAAAAACGAGAACAAATAGAATTATTGGCGTGAATACATACGATCAACAACGGATTGAACGATACGTTCCGCGTCAACATGGGTATTCGTTTCGGCTCCTCCAACATATTGATGGCCACCACCACCAACAGACTGCATTAGAGACCCAATATGCACGTCAGGGTATACAGCGTGAAAACGATCTCTTTTCCAAGGATTAACGCCAACATTCACATGAAATCCACCCTGTGGACGAGGTTTGATGCTAATCACAACAAGCATCTCAGGAGCAATAAGATATGGCGCAAAACGAATTTCTTTGATGAGGTTCTCCGAGGAAGAAAGATCGATACACCCGATAGAATCTTTCAAAAAGATCATCTGTGCTCTATAAAACGCAAGCGCATCCGCAACCTGAAGAGAAAAAAGATGCCGGTAAGAAACAAGGCGCTGATCTTCCACGATAGAGTCAAGAGTGTGCGTCGACAGCATTTCAATAAGCCAGATTAATTGATCTCCATGGCGTGAGCGCTCATCAATAAACGCATCAATAAGAAATGCCGGTTCAACACGAAACACCGCCTGTTCAACGCTCTGATACGCAGCACCATCGACAATATCAAGCCAGTGCCCCAATGCAACAATATGAGAAGGGGGCTGATAGCCAAAAGACTGGCTTAAAAAAACAATAACTTGTCGACAGCATGATAGATAGGACGAATCCCAGCAATGGTATAAGGATGGCAAATAACGACGCTGCCAATCAGGAGTTAAAAAAGGTGTTGCGTGATGATCAATCCAAAACGAAGCAGAGGGGTGATATCGAAAATCAACAACAATAGCGGGGTTTCCATCACCACCAAGGATATTGGGTTGTGAAAAAAAGTCGTCACGAGACCACTCCTGAGGTACGGGATATGAAACAGGGATAAACCGAGCAATAGAATTGTTCGGTTGCTGCCGTCGAAAAAAATCTAAAAAAACAGCGGCGCACGCACGACCATCAAAATCATCATGAAAATAAAGATCGTATTTCATGCAAAGATATCTGTTGCTATTTCAACGCCTCAATCCCCGGAAGTTTTTGTCCACTCAAAAAATCCAACAAAGCAGACCCGCCAGTAGAAACGAACGTGAACTGTGAATCAAACCCATGACGTTTCAAAAACTCAACCGTCTCCCCTCCTCCCGTAATAGTAGTCGCGATTCTGTTTTGAACGATCGCTTGCGCGATCGCAATTGATCCAACAGCAAACTTCTTTTTTTCAACAAAACCAGCCGGACCACTCCAGAGGATAGTTTTTGCTCGGGCAATCTGTTGAGCAAAAAGATTTGCGGTGCGCGGACCAATGTCTAAAATCTTTCCATTCTCCCATGCGTAGTCAACCGGCATCATCATAGTTCCGACTGCAATCAGTTTTTTAAAATACG
Organism: Candidatus Parcubacteria bacterium; assembly: GCA_039798365.1. Taxonomy (GTDB): domain Bacteria; phylum Patescibacteriota; class Minisyncoccia; order UBA6257; family 2-01-FULL-56-20; genus JBDKGD01. The sequence continues at coordinate 9,671 of JBDKGD010000046.1, read as the reverse complement.
CGATATCAGAGTTTGATACAGAAGAGTCGATCAGCGATTGACGTACATCACCACCTTGCGATTGGTAAATAGTATTGGCCGATGCTCCAGCAACCAAAAAAATATCGGCTAAACGAGCAAGTCGCTTGATAACAGGCAACTTGTCAGCGGCCTTACCACCGCCAATAACAACGAGAAAAGGATGTGCTGGTTTTTTTAATAATGCTCCCAAGTGAAGCATTTCTTTTTCAAGCGACAGTCCTCCATAGGAAGGCAGGAAAGAAGTAATACCAACAGTCGAAGCTGCGGCACGATGACAAACAGCAAAAGCATCATTGACGAAGTAGTCTCCAAGTCCAGCAAGTTGCCGTGCAAATTGCGCCTGATTCGATTCCTCCCCTTTCCAAAAACGAATATTCTCCAAAAGAATAACTGAACCAGAAGGAAGATCGCGGATAATTTTTTGAATCGATGAAAAATGGTCATATCCGACAAATAGTACTTTCTTTTTCAAAAGACGGGAAAGTTTTTGAGCATCCTTCGCAACCGAAAAAGTCGCCAACTGAGAAGAATTAGTTCCGTCAACACGAGAAAATGATTGAGCAACAGGGCGACCCTTATGCGTGATAAGAATAATTCTATCAGCATAACCAGAAACATATTGAATCGTCGGGATAACAGCTTCCATGCGCCAAGAATCAGTGGTATTAAAATCAACACGAATCAGAGCATGGCCAGTTAAATGACGGGGAGAAATCTTACTAATAAAACGAATCATATTAATAAAACTATTATAACTAAAAATCCAAAACAATAACACGTTACTCTCGTAATCTTCGGAAAATATCAGCTTCAACCTCCTGTCGGTCAGTGCCATACTTCATGCGACAGTACTCTTTGATTTTAGATGCCTGTTGAGAATCGCCGGATAATAACGAACGACCCTCGACACGCATATTAAAAGGCTTGGTAGTTTCTCCATTTACCAAAAGTTTTACGTATGCATTTCGATTATCAATATTCATCAAATCTTGCTGGCTGAACACAGGATCGAACTGTTTAACCAAAAATTCCGCATCTTGAGCCCCGACACGAAATACCACCTGACTCCCGACATTGCCAAACACAGAATCACGAATTTTCTCTGTCAGTTGAGCAATAAACTGATGCGCGATATTAAGAGTCAGTTTATATTTTCGTGCTTCAGACAAAATAATAGAAATTGAATCGGTGGTAAAATTCTGAAATTCATCAATATATAAATTGAAAGTTCGTCGGTTATGAGACTCAATGTCAACTCGCGAAAGAGCAGACATGAGAAGTTTTCCAGTAAAAATCATACCCAATAAATTTGCATTGATATCACCGATCTTGCCTTTGGATAAATTAACAAATAGTATCTTACCCTCATCCATGACAGTACGAAAATTAAACGCCGATTTCTTTTGACCGATAATAGGACGCATGTAATCATTTGCCGTAAAGTTATTGAATTTTGAAGTAATATAAGGGGTCATATTAGCAAGAGAAGCATCACCGCCAACTTTGTTTGCCTCTTTTGACCAAAAGTCAATAACAACTGGATTAGAAATTCGTTCTAATTTGCGAGTACGGTATGCGGTATCAGTAAAAACTCGAGGAACCTCCATGAGCGTCGCCGATTCATTCGGCATGTCTTCCATAAGCAGTAGAAGAGCATTTCTCATATATTGCTCAAACATGGGACCCAACGTCTCCGGAGGAAAAAGTTTTGAAAAAATACTCATCATTTCATTCACAATAAATGTTTTTTCTTCCGGCCGATCAAAATTATACTCAAGCATGTTCAATCCAACAGGGCGCCATAGATCGCCCGGATTAAAATAAATCACATCATCGAGCCGATGAGCAGGCACATGCGCAAGCGCTGCCTCGACCAAATCGCCGTGGGGATCAATAATAGCTAAACCTTTTCCATGGATAATATCTTCCATAATCATATCTCCAAGAAATGTAGATTTACCGGTACCAGTCTGACCAACAACATATAAATGCCGCTCTCGGTCAGTGTCGGATAGGTAAATAGGTTTTTCTTGTCCACGAAATACGGATACCCCTAATCGAGTTCCCGTGGTTGAAGCATTAGAAGGCGCAGGAGCTTCTTTAGATTTCAACCACTTGATCTTTGGAGTGTCAATGGTTGAGGTTGGGAGGTGAAAAAAACTAGCAATTTCTTCGGTATTTAAAATCATAACCTGTGAATTCTCAAGAATTCGAAAGGAAAAATCATACAAAAGCTTCTGAATAGAACGAGGTTTGATAATACGCAATTCATTCCGACGAGGAGCCGTAAGTTGAGTAAACCCAGAAGCAATACCCTGGACGATGTCCTGGGCTTGAAATAACGATGGCGCGGAAGCAATAATTCGAGCATTGACAACAAACAACGGTTTAGAAATTTTTGCCTCAAGAGCCTTTACCCCATCTTCATCAATAATAAGACGTTCATTATTCTTGGCAGGATCATTCAAAGATTGAGGAAAAAATAAATCCTTCAACATCTTGATAGTAACCTTAGATTCAAAACCAAGCACATGTTTTAGCTCTTTCCCTTTTTTGAGTTCTGAAATATAGCGCAAAACTTTTCTCTTCGGACCAGATCCGGCAGGCTCCATAATAACCTGAAAAGCAGCGCCTTCTCCAACATCACTTATTTTTGAGAAAGAACCAACGATAGAAGAAAAAGTGTCCAACCCAACTTCTTGATACGTGCGCAGTGGCAATGCATAGTGCTCTCGTTGACTGATATACGCCGCGGCAGAAGCTCCAGAAGGATTAAAAATATTATAATCATCCTGTACAACAGAGACGCTCGCAGAATTCCAAATACCCTGTATCTGCTTTATAGTGATCTCAACGAAACGTCGAGGAACGGCTATGTGAAATAAAATATCCTCGCCCACATGAGGAACAGCAACCTCAAAACAAAAGGGCTGATTAATAGAAGAAAGATTGGCAAACAATTGTTCCGATTTAGCTATTTCAGACTTAAAATCACGCCCAGGAGCATTTTGATCTTGAGGACGCAAAGAATCTTTCTGTACTCGAACAAGCAATAAAACAAAAGATATTCCCGCTTGTATGCGACGCCTTCGAAATAATCGGATCGAAAAATACAAGATAATCGCAACAACAATACTAATAAAAAGAAAAAGGATAAAATAACCTGTCATAAGATAACAAGAAAAATTAGCTATCTGGAGGAAGCATGCCTCGGTGAACAAGCTCGTCGTGCAGTCGACCTGCCAAAGCATCTCGAAACGCATCAAGCACAAAAGGGTTAGAGGCAAGAGCATGCTGTGTTGCCTCAAGCAATCCCTTGCGAAATGCCTCCTCAAGCAAGTACTCAATCTCAAGCTTCGTCTCAGGACTTGCCTGCTGTACATAGGCAGGTAATGGAGAATGTGAATCATCGCTAGATGTAACAGGAATAGAAGTATTCGACGATGCAACAGGAGTGATTGACTCTAACGCTTCACGAATCAACTGTCGATCACCAATATCTTTCGTTTCTATACGCTCACGCCGCGATAAAACCTCCTGCGCCAAACGAACAATATCAGATTCAATCTGCGCAGCAACATCATTTTTTATTTCTTCCATATACTCACAAGTATATCACAACATCACAAAAATCGGATGAACAAATATCATAAACCAGCTATACTACTAACCATGACAAACACAAAAATAGTGCTAGCGTTCATTGGCATTATGACGGTAGCAATTCTATTCCGATTTGCCGCCATAACAACAACGCCGCCAGGTCTATACCCCGATGAAGCCGTAAACGGCAATAATGGCTTATCAGCATTTCGCACGGGAGAATTCTCTTGGTTCTACCCAGAAAACAATGGCAGAGAGGGTTTGTTTATAAACATCCAGGCACTCGCGATTCATGCAATCGGAATAAGAGAGCCTTGGGTGCTACGAAGTGTTTCAGCGGTATTTGGAGTACTCACGGTGCTAGGGATATTTTTTCTCGGAAAAGAACTCTACGGGACAAATATCGGATTGCTAGCAGCGTTATTTTTGGCAGTCAACTTTTGGCATGTAAATTTTTCACGCATAGGATTTCGAGCCATCATGGCTCCTTTTTTTGCCACATGGGGATTATATTGTCTAATAAAGACATTTCATAAAAACTCGAGCCAATGGGTATGGTGGGCAATCAGCGCAGGATTATTATTAGGAGGTGGATTCCATTCATATATTGCCTATCGGATCTTGCCAGCAATCGCACTGATTGTAGTAGGTTATGCCTTTATCATAAATCAGGATAAAAAAATAATCCTAAAAAAAACGGCAGTAGTAATAAGTGTCGGAATAATTGCCATAACGCCGCTGATACTCTACTTCATTGAAAATCAAGGAAGTTTTTTGGGAAGAACTTCCCAGGTTTCAATATTCAGCGCCGCAAATCCATTAACAGATCTTACAATCAATATCGCAAAAACGATCGGAATGCTGTTTGTCTGGGGTGATCAGAACTGGAGACATAACATATCAGGAGCACCAGCATTAGTACTGCCAGTGGCACTGGCATTTATCGTAGGAATACTTCAGGCATGCAAACATACAGGAACGTTAGCGCGAAAATTAATATCGAGAAAAATAGCATCGATAATAGACCGAAAAGAATTTGCCTCGGTGTTGCTTATAGGATGGATAGGATGTGCGGCTCTACCAGTGGTGATATCAAACGAAGGCATCCCCCACGCACTCAGATCAATACTTATGATACCACCGATCATATTACTGGCAGCACAAGGAAGCATTGTAATATATCAAAAAGCAAAACAGTATGTTCCAAAGAAATTAACCGTAATAGCAACAATCATACTGTTGTCTGGCATCGTGATACATGGTTACTGGTCATATTTCAGAGTATGGTCTGAAAATAAAAACGTACGCGATGCGTTCACGGCGCAGTATGTAGAACTAGGTCGCTATATCAATAGTCTTCCAAAAGAAACACCAAAATATATTATCGTAAAAGGACAAGGGACGTTAGTAAGAGGAATACCAATGCCAGCTCAAACAGTCATGTTTATAACAGATACGTATGACGCCGAAGAACAGAAAAAAAAGAATATATTCTATGTGACAGCAGAACAAGAACAGGAAACATCAATTCCATCAAATGCTATAAAAATAATCCTCGAATAAATAACCGCCCTCTTTTAGAGGGCGGTTATTTCAACATCAGCAAACTGTTGTCGATGACCACGAGTCTTATGATACCGAGTTTTTGAGTGGTATTTGAAAATAATCTTCTTGCGATCACGAGCCAGCGCAACAATAGACCCAGAGACAGGAGCATTAATAACAGGTGTTCCAACCTCTACAACAGATCCATGGCGACGAAGCAATACATCAGAAAAAACAATAGAATCACCAACAGAACCCGAAACCTTTTCGATTCGGATACGAGAACCAACAGATACACGGTACTGCTTACCACCAGTTTTTATAACTGAAAAATCTTCCATAGCTATACGTAATAAAAATTATTGTATTGCCATAATACCGATTATATAGAAAAAAATCAAGACTCCTAATAAAAAGCTGGCTGATGCCACAACAAGAGCCACAGAACGCGCGCGGAAACGCCAAACAAAAACTAGCATAACATTGAGAAGCAACATGAGAGAGAAAGTAAAAAACAATGCCCGAATATGCCAAAAAGAATCCAAAATAACAGGCATGTCAGGCTGGAATCTGACAATAATAATATCTCGCCAAGCACCAAAAACCTGCTCCCATCGCCACCAAAGCAAGAAGAGTCCGCCAACAGGGATAAAAGCCAACACAGCAGGAGAGAAAAAACGAGAAGATTTAAGATAATCCATGGCGAATAATATCAGCAGCAATATCAGGATCGACAACGTTAATGTCTATGCCAGTACCAAGTTCAAATCCTCCAATAGTACTAAATTTAGGAATTATTTCTAAATGCCAGTGGTAATATCCGTACAAATCATGCTGATGCAAGGGAGCAGTATGGATAAAAAAATTTCTATCAGGATCATTCAAATTTTCACTCATACGCGATAACGCAACACGCAGTATCTCCAAAAATCCAGATAGCACATCCGAGGGAGTTTCCTCGAAAAACGGAAAATGCGCTTTTGGAAACACGCGCAATTCAAAAGCGCCTCGAGAGACAAAGGGAGTAAAGGCAATGGCGTGTTCATTCTCAGCAATAATACGAACACGGTGATGCTGCTCAAACAAAATCATGGCGCAATGAACGCACTGTTGATGGGCCTGAAAGTATCGACGAGCTCCCTGCAAGGAATGTTCAACGTCTGGCGGAATAATTGGTAAAGTAAGTATTTGATAATGGGGATGAAACAATGAAGCGCCGGCAGTGGGACCCCAGTTAAAAAAAGTAAGAGTATATGACAAGCATTCATCACGAGCAAGCGTGCGATAGTGTTCCTGCAAAAGAGAAAATGCACGAACAGCATCATCATGGGAAAGTTTCCATAAAGGATCAGAATGGCTCCGAGTAATAAGAAGTTCATGACGACCAATACCAGCCATAACGGTGTAGGGACCCTGAGAAAATTGCTGCGCGCACAATGGACCATGGACAAGGGCAGGGTACTTATTAGGGATAATAACAGCATTCCAATGATCGATATCAGGCGAAGCAGAGACTGGAGGCCAATTACCAGTATGAATAAGATCTTCAAACGGACACGTCTCAATAGGCGATGGTTTACGAGGAGGGACGCTCTGCAAAAAATCATGCGGTCGCTTCGCACGTTCAGGAGCCATAATAATCCAGTCACCAGAAACCATATCTTGGCGCAATTCACTCATTACAATAAATAATATCAGAATTAAACAGAAAAAAATTATCGAACCCTATGTTGATAATACCATTCAAACACTTCTCGTGCCACCGGAACAGCATTCAAACTCCCCTCTTTTGAATTTTCAACAAGTATCATGATCGCAATAGTAGGCTTATCATACGGAGCATACCCAATAAAAAAAGCATTTTCTTGCGTATTATTCAAAATCTGAGCACTTCCTGTTTTAGCGGCAACTGCAATAGGAAGATCAAAAAGTGTATGCGCGGTTCCCTTTGGAGATGTCACGGTAAGACGCATACCTTTTTGGACTTCAGAAAAAGCATCTTTATATTCAGAAAGATCCTTAGTAACAGAAATAGCGCCATCACGAGAAACAATATGGGGACGCAGGATTTTACCGCCATTGGCAAGTGCCTGAGTATATTGGACAAGTTGAATAGGGGTCAGCAAAAGATCTCCCTGACCGATACTTACATTATATGTGTCGCCCAAGAGCCACTCAGCAGATCGAGTCCGTTTTTTCCATTCAGGATCGGGCAAAAATCCAGATCGCTCACCAGGCAAATCAATGCCACTATCAATACCCAATGCAAATTTTTCCCACCACGCCTTCAATCGAGAAATGCCAAGACCAGAAACACCACGCGCACCACCACCGACGATATAAAAATATACATTACTTGACTGAGCAAGCGCCGAATACACATTCACTGAACCTTGAAAACGCCAATCAAGAAAACGAGAAGGTTTCTCTGGGTGATACGGATTTGGTATCTCCAAGTATCCTGGAGAAAAAAATTCTTGTGTTGGCGTCACCACCCTCTCAGACAAAGCAGCTACAGCAACCAATGGCTTAATGGTAGAACCAGGATTATAGACACCAGAAATAGCTCGATTAAACAACGGCCTATTTTTATCCTCAAGGAGCGCTTGGATTGAATCTCTGTTAGCAGAAGAAGTAAAAATATTATTATCAAAAACAGGGAAACTCACCAAAGCCAAAACTTCACCCGTCTGAGGGTTAAGAGCCAATCCAACACCATTCGTTCTGCCAATAGATGAGAGACGTTTAGCAAGCGCATGATAAAAAACAGTTTGCAATTCAGCATCAAGAGTAGTACGAATCGTTTCGCCGGTGACAGGATCAATTTGAGTGTAATGCTCCAATATATTGCCCTGAGCGTTTCGAGTAGCAACAGCAATACCAGATTGACCTCGCAAAATATCGTCATAAAAAGACTCTATACCGGAACGACCGATAGTATCCGAGCTTGTTAAACGGTTGTTGCGCTTCAAATCATCAGAAGTAGCCAGGCTGGTATAGCCAATAACAGAAGAAAATACAGAGCCATTAGGATAAAAACGTTTGTACTGTTTTCTAACAATTAAACTAGGAAATGATTGAGAGAGAGCGTTTAAACGAACAATCTGATCATCAGATAAATCTTCGATCAATGGCAAAACATCTGAAATTCCCTCCCGTTGCTGGGATTGCAACAAAGAGAAAACATTCTCAGGAGAAATGTCGACAACCTGAGATATAGCAGAAAGAACTTGATCCTGAAGCTCGGGACGCTCTAAAAAAGCATGTACATCAAGAGACAAAGAAAAAGATGTTCTGTTATCAGCAAGAATAACGCCAAATCGATCTTCAATAATGCCTCGCGGTGCTTCAATGCGAGTCAACGCTGAAGCGTTGGCGCGGGCACGGGCAGTATAAAATCCAAAATTAAAAAAACCGATTGAAAATATCTTGCCCGCAACAACGAAACAAAAAATAACAACAAATGACATTCCAACAAAAAACGGAATTCGACTAAACGAACGCTCGCGAACGCCTAAATCATCATCCGCAGCCAATGCTTCTTCAAAAGCAATATCAGTATTATTGCGAAACAGTTGTTTTTTCATAAAAAGGATAGCAGATAAGGAATAATAGTATAAAAAATGAGGCATCGAAAATAAGAATAGTAATACTATGACGAATATCGGCAATAAGACCAAGAGGCGCAGAAGCAACATAAAAAAGCACCAATCCTCCGAGCAAAAAAATCATACGCATCGCGAATGGCTGCAGAAACAGTAAGCGCTTGGAGAAACTAAGGAGTAACGGAATGGCAATAAAAAGAAATGATGCGGGAGAAAAAAAATAATCTCCAATAACCAAAAGAGAAAAAAGTGAAAGTAAGAAAATTTCGAATTCAAAAAGAAAAAAAGCAAGAACACACAAAAAAATGAATGGAAAATTCCTGAAAAAAAACAACTGCGGAGTAACTATCTGGTACACAACCAACGTACCGCAAACACACAACAGCGCGGACCAAAAACGATAAAAAAGATTAAACTCTAAAAAATCATCTAGTATCATGGGTAGGTAAAATGCCAACGACAAAAACGTCGCTGGGATCATAAGAAAATTTAATATCTGCCTGACGAAAACCGCTGTCAGCACTGGATTCAATATGTTTAATCTGTCCGATAGTTAAACCAAAAGGAAATCTGCTATCCGCGTTATAAATAATATCGCCAACAGAAATTTCGGCAGTTCGAGAAATAAAAGAAACTCGAGGAGAAAGGCCCCCCACCAGCAAACCTTGCGCCCCGGAAGATCCAATACGAACAGGCGATTTCCAACGAGCATCAAAAATAGTCATAGCATGAGCTATGGTGCGAGATGCGTCAGTAATAGATCCGAACAAAATAGCGCCCTGGTCAGAAACTGGTAATACGACTACATCGCCAATACCAACACCGGCAACGGTGCCAGCGGCAACAGAAATCTCTTCTCGAAAATTAAAAGGGAATCGCGAGTATACAAAAGTTGGC
>JBDKGD010000045.1:0-3509 GCA_039798365.1 Candidatus Parcubacteria bacterium | reverse complement strand
CGACTACCGCCACCCATCCTCCTATGGCTGCCGTTACCCACGCGTGAGGATATCGAACTGTTCGTTTATCAATGGTGTCAACCACAAACGCCACGAATGCGACTGCTAACAACACTACTGTTGCCACTGTTTTTGTAATTTCAACAGGAGCTGTTGTGAGCGGAAAAAAAAGTAATGGTAATAATATAAAGAGGCCATACATACACGCCTTACCAACTGAAAACCATTTCCATCGAGCACCGGCAACGGCCTGTGGCTGTTGTCTGTATTCATCGGACACCTCCCGCTCCAGCGGGGCCGGTACTCCTGGGATGTATGTTTCCGTCACCGATTCAAACTCAGCGATAGCGACTTCTTGTGGTTCGCGACTATCGTCGCTTTCTGAAACTGATACTTTTTTTCCGTATTTCATAATACCTGTAAGTATACACCACTATAAAAACTATCATCAATCAATAGACTATCCACACCACGCTCTCTTGAATATATCTCGCGCTGACTCGTATACTATATACATAATGGAACATAGATCTCGAACGTTTCTGATTGTTTTAATTTTTGTTATTGGCGTGGCAGCGCTACTGTTTCTCTCCTGGCAGTACGCGAGTCTTTCTGATCAGGTGCATCGCCTGCAGCGAAACGCAACAGTCACCGCCAAAAACAACAATGTCGTTATTTTTTTGCGATTATTTGTTGATGTGGTGCTAAAAGCAGAAACAGAAGTTGCGTTCCAGAAGCGTCTTGAACTGGAAGATGCCGTTCGCAAACTCGATGATCCGGAAGTACTGACCGTGTGGAATAAGTTCACCAACAGCACCAGCGAATCAGAGGCGCAGGAAAATACGAAGGATTTGCTGAGCATTCTGGCACGCAAAATAGAGATTTCAAAATAGTTTTACATTCATTAAAAAAATACCCTCTGTCGAGGTCATCTCGACGGAGGATATTGGTTTTTTTAATCTAAAATTTTACAATGGAACGCAAATGATTGTTTCTTTCGGTCTGGTCAATTGCCACACTGCATACAATAGGCCGCCCTTCAGCGCATCGGCGGATACCTGCCATCCGTCTGCCGTCCAGATGATGCTAACGGCGATAGTTGTCTTTACCCTTTCTCTCTCAATCTGGACGTAAAAAACATTTTGCCTGTTTTTTTCTTTGGTCAGCTCACGGCTTTCCTGTTCTGGTTGACTTTTTAACAGACAATATATCTCATCCAAAGTCACGGCAATTGTTTCGATGCCGCCAATATCTGCAATGATAGCATCATCGGACGCTTCCTGCGTCAGTTTAAAAAATTTAAATCTTCTCGGCGCAGCAGCCACCTGTTCTTGCGCTCCTGTAAAGTACTCAATAAATTTTTTACTTGGCTTAATTTTTAAGACCAAGTCATCTTTCCTAAAAAAAGCATCCTTAGCTCTAAAAATTCGCGTCACTGGATGTTTTGGCTTTATTTGCTCAACCAGTGCATACGTTTTTTCGATTACCTGTCCGTCTTGGGCAATTTCCTCAATGGTTCCAGATCTCTTGAATAGCAGGTTGCGGATGTTGGAGAACCCACCTTATCGCATTTTCGGTTAGAGTAAATTCAAACGGATGAGCCACTAATACGGCTAAGAAATCATGAATCGTATATTGACCTTTTTTCATGGTTTACCTCGTTTTTTCATTTGGTATAGTGTCATTTTTTTCAATACTCACATTGATTGCTTTCAATTTTATACATTATATATTTTATTATGTCAATATCAGATGTTCGTGCTGTATATATTGCATAACGCGCAAAACGTATCTTCCTGCTTTAGGAGATCTTCTGTTTATCTTTATTCTTTAACACATCACTTGAGCCGATGGCCGGAATTGAACCGGCGACCTACTCCTTACCATGGAGTTGCTCTACCAGCTGAGCTACATCGGCGTATGTATTTGATTCTCTCTTCTGCGGTTACCCTGTTTGAAAACTACACCAAAACAATACTAAAAAATTTTACCAAAAACAAGCAATACACTGCTCTGGATATATCTCACTCTACACTTGCATCAGGCGCGATTGCTGTTTTTACGTATAAAAAATCCCCGCAAACGTAACGCCTGCGGGGACATCCTTATGTTTGTATGCTCCCATTAGTAAAAATGTTTATTTTTTTGTCCCACCGCCCACTATTCAGCGGACAGGCATATATATTCCAATGCCCATCATCCATTGAGACTACCACAACCCGCAGTATTCCTTTTCGGTCGCGGATATAAAAGAGGCCTCCCTCTCTGATACTCTGCAACAATACATCATCTTGATTGTTTTGATTCTGTCGTACACATATCAACCACCAGATAAGTCCGAGCGTGGTTTCCGCGCAATCTTCACCACCGAGCATAGGTATAACGGCTTTATTACAGAAATCATTTTTTGAATTATACACGCATGGTTCTTGTATGGGGATCGACTGCTTTTCTATTTTCCCTGAAAACCAATCTTTAAAATTTTGATCACATACGATAAGTACTCCAGGATGTTCTGGGCCAAAAAAGGTCTCATTTGCTTCAAAGATGCCTTCTGTTCCATTCGTATTCAAACGATTTGTAATAGCTTGCAGTAATATCAGATCCAGTTCGCGTTGATGATGCGCTGACCACACCTGATCTTCCGGCGATAATTGTATACCATGCCCAGCCAATAGTTCGTAAAAATCCATCGGTATTTTCTGCACGTTCATATTAAACTCCTTTCATATTGTTACTGTTCATTTCAAAAATCTCTTTACATTACATCATTTTTATATCCATAACGTCAATAGAATGCTTCCGCCAGCGCGTTTCTATGGTTACTGTTTTTTATTCGTGAGCCACCTCCCGGACTTGAACCGGGGACCTTCGCTTTACAAAAGCGTTGCTCTACCAACTGAGCTAAGGTGGCATTATTGATGAAAATTTCCATCAACATTATAAAATATATTGCTTGTTTTTTCCAGGGCACCTCCGTCTGGTACAATAGGAAAACTATGAGTTCATTCACTCACCTCCACGTCCATTCCCACTACTCTTTACTTGATGGATTATCAAAAATACCAGAGCTTGTTTCCCGCGCGCGAGAGTTGGGCATGGATAGTATGGCACTCACCGACCATGGCGTTTTATACGGGGCGGTTGAGTTTTACAAGACAGCGAAAAAAGCCGGGATCAAACCAATTCTCGGCGTTGAAGCATACGTTGCCCCCCGGGACCGATTTTCCCGTGACCCAGGCGAACGCTACTTTCACCTTATTCTCCTATGCGAAAATACTACCGGATGGAAGAACCTTATCAAAATTATTTCAGCCGCGCATCTGGAGGGTTACTACTATAAACCGCGCATCGACAAAGACCTGCTTGCCGCCCACCACGAAGGACTTATCGCCCTTTCGGCATGCTTAGGAGGTGAAGTTGCCCAAGCACTCCTGCATGATCGTTTCGACGAGGCAAAGCGGATCGCGCTCGAGTACCAATCGATCATGGGTGTTGGTAATTATTTT
>JBDKGD010000044.1:0-4253 GCA_039798365.1 Candidatus Parcubacteria bacterium | reverse complement strand
TCTTAGTTTAGCGTAAAAATCCCCGATCCTGAAATGGATCGGGGGTTGCATTAACCATTCGATTACAGAATGTCGATATCTGCACTCATTTATTGAGGTTCTTCGCATTGTTCTGCTTCTGTTTCCTGCTGTGTTGCTACCTCTCCCGTTTCTTCTGATTCTTGATATATCTGGTTGATTTTTTCTATTTCTGACTCATAATTCCTTAAAACTTCCAGCGTTTCTTCGGGCGTTAATGGCAGACACACAGCAGATCTCAGTTCTGAATTTGGAAAATCATTTATTGTTGTTGCCATTTTTATTTCTGTAGAAAATGTGAGAACAACTTCAAGACGCGTAGATTCATTAAAGAATCCATATTCAATCATTAACGACCCGACATCTATAGCTAGCTGCCGAGCAAGATCTGCTGGATCCTTAGCTTTTCCACATATTTGTATACTTCGGTAGCCACGCAGAAATTCTTCGTGCCCGCATATTACATTCATATTGAATAGTTGACTTCTATCTGACAACAAAGGACTCGATAATGCGCCCATGTTTACACATCCAAACTCTTCATCGCTCAATGGAAATAGCGTCTGATTTCCCCTTCCTCTCTCCTTCGGCAGAGTACAGAAAACAAACATTTCATCTTCCGGCGTTTCGGCAACTAATCTGTCGCCTACGTAAACTTTTTGGATAATAACTTCCAACTTTTTCGGTATCGGTACCATGAAACTGATCATACTCTTTCTCCTGTTTTTAATGGATAATATTCATGACAACTTCGCAGCTGTCGTGAGTATCTGCTTATTTGCTGATTGCTATTTTAAAATATATATTTAAATGTGTCAATATTTATCGAGGTATGAGCATGTATATTTCTCTGCGCGCCCTATACCAAAAACCAGCACGATGTCGTGCTGGTTTTTGGTAGTTATATAGCTTTTCGAAGCAGACTATTCTATTCCCTCGTATTCTCGAACGGTCAACTGCGAATCTATTTGACGCATTGTCTCAAGTGCTACCGCCACCACGATTAAAATGGCAGTTCCAGAGATCGTGATAACTGAAATGCCGGTGAGCGCCTGAACGATTGATGGCAGAACCGCAACCAACCCTAAAAATACCGCGCCAAATAGAGTGATTTTCTGGACAGTTGAAGCAAAATATTTTTCGGTTGCATCGCCCGGGCGAATACCTGGGATAAATCCACCGTTACGCTGGAGATTTTTGGCGATCTCCTCCGGATTGAATGTGATAGCGGTATAAAAATAGGTAAAGGCAAACACCAACAAGAAATAGAATGTTCCGTAGGCGAGCTGGTTATTTAAGAACCTTGTCACCATATCATTCACCAACAAGCCATAATGAGTTGAAAATAGCGTCACGATTTGTCCTAAAAACTGCGGAAACAGCAATACTGAAATCGCAAAGATTAGCGGAATCATCCCCGCCTGGTTCACCTTCAACGGAAGGTAGCTCGATGAACCACCGAAAATTTTATTTCCTCTCACTCGGCGGGCATACGCGATTGGAATACGACGTTCTCCTTCATTCAAAAATGTTACGGCAGCGATAATGGCAATGCCTACTACCGCAAAAATAATATATTTCACCAACTGATCCGGAGTATATGACACAATGGCAGCGCTGATTGAACTCGGCAGTGAGCTAATAATACCGGCTAAAATAATTAGAGAAATTCCGTTGCCTATTTTTTGCTCGGTGATCAACTCGCCCAACCACAGGGCGATCATGGAACCCGCGCTAATGACAATAATGTTGGTTACCAACGCTATAGTGCTCGGCCGATCCACTACGCGCTGTGCTATTAATAACGCCAAAAAACTATACGACTGCAACAGAGCCAACGGCACCGTCAACAACCGTGACCACTGGTTAAACTTCGCCTGCCCCTGCGATCCTTGTTCGTAGTAGAGTTCTTTAAATTTCGGAAAAATAATCGTCATCAACTGCATGATGATTGACGCGGTAATGTAAGGACCGACCCCCAGCATCAGTATAGACAGATTAGAAAGTCCACCTCCTGAGAAGAAGTTTAAGAAGCCAAAGAATTGGTTTGAGTTAAAATATTCTTGCAATCGAGCGGCATCTATTCCTGGGATCGGGATGGCCGCCAGCAATCGAAATACGACCAATATACCAGCAACAATGAAAACTTTCTTGCGAAGATCAGGAATACGAAATATTTGCAATAAACGATTCATGTGTATATAAAGCTATTGGGGATAAGTATACCGGAGAGACTGCGGTCTGTACAATGACATGCCTTACTGCCTGCTCTCGCTATAATTTTTTATATATTAGACACTTTTCTTATCCATCTGCACGCTACCGCCTGCTTTTTCAAGCATACTCGCAACCGCAGCGGATGTCTTAATGCCGTGCAAATCTAACGCTACCACCGCATCAGCGGCACCAATAACCTTGACGCTTCCTTTGAAACTCAAAGGAATAAGGCCGAGCTGTTTTAATACCACGGCATCAACGGACAGAGATTTTTTGCCTTCTGCCAGCGGTTTTGCCTTGGCGATTAATCGCGATAACTGCAACTCAAAGACTTCCTGCTTTGTGCTGGGTTTATTGCGAAATCCCCGACGCTTCGGAATTCTCAATAGAACATCCCGTTGCGCAGGGCGCATGCGATGACCAGAACGCGACTTCTGACCCTTTTGTCCACGACCCGATGTCGTGCCACGCTTTCCTCCGCGGCCAATTCGCTGGACTTTTTTTCTTGATGGATCTTTCGGTAAAGAATGGAGTTTCATGGTAGTTTAGAGATTGTTTGTACTCTCGCCAGTATGTGCTGGCACGACTGCAGCAGTTTTTTTATGTACCCGCTTGAGCATGCGCAACGCTTCGATTGTCGCCCAGGCATTTGTTAGTTTATTCGGAGTTCTTCCCAAGCATTTTGAAGTGGCATCTTTTACACCCGCCAATGCCAACACCGAACGAACCGCGCCACCAGAACGCAATCCGTGTCCTACGGAAGCCGGTTTGATTAATACTTGCGCCGCCGAGTACTTGGCTCTCACTTCATGGGCAATCGTGCGACCATCTTTCAGCTCAATGGTGAGCATCTGTTTGGTTGCTTTTATTTTTGCCTTACCTACCGCTTGAGCGACATCAACGCCTTTGCCAATTCCTATGCCGATCTTTCCTTTTTCATCGCCAACAACAACAGTGGCGCGGAATTTAAAACGCTTACCACCCGCCACCACGCGAGTCACCCGACGCAAATCAAGCACCTTTTCTTTTAAGCCGCTCTGATCTTTTTTTTGATATTCTCTTTTTCGAAAATCCTTTTGCATAATTTAACGGTTTGATAAAAATAATTACATTGCCAATCCTCCTTCTCGCGCCGACTCAGCTACCGCTTTCACTCGACCGTGATATCGGTACCCTCTGCGATCAAAAACCGCCGAAGTAATACCCGCTGCCTTGGCTGCTTTGGCAATTTCTGCGCCTACCGCGACTGATTTTTCAGTTTTTGTTTTTCCTGCCGCGACTTTTTTTGATGATGTATGCGCAATGGTGACTCCCCGCTGGTCATCAATTAACTGGACGCTGACATGTTTGTTGCTTCTAAATATTACTAAACGAGGACGCTCGGCGTTGCCAGATATCTTGGCTCTCACTCGTCGTGATCGGCTTATTCTTACTGAATTTTTATGCTTTTGATTCATAGGATGGTGTTATACGAATTATCCAGTTGCGGCCTTCTTTCCTGGCTTGAGACGCACGACCTCACCGACGTAACGGATTCCTTTGCCTTTGTACGGTTCTGGTTTTTTAAATGCCCGAATTTTTGCCGCCGTTAACCCTACTTTCTGTTTATCAATTCCGGATACTTTTATAATATTTTTCTCAACCGCAACAGTCACTCCCTCGGGCGATTCAAACCGCACTGGATGCACGTATCCCAACGATAGCACAACTGTCTTCCCCTCAAGCGCTGCTCTAAATCCAACTCCCTGAATTTCTAAATCCTTATTAAATCCACTCGTTACTCCTTCAATTGCGTTTCGCATGAGCGACCAGACGGTTCCAACATTTGGTCGGGTGTCTTTTCTAACGCCGGTTGCCGTTACCATTACGGAATCTGCCTCGCTTGCTACGGCTACTCCGGGCAATATCGGAAAAGCTAATTCACCTTTTGGTCCTTTTATATTGGCAATATGACCCGCTACCGATACGGTAACGGTTGCTGGTTTGGCGATAGGTTTTCGTGCAAGTCGTGACATAGT
>JBDKGD010000043.1:0-8697 GCA_039798365.1 Candidatus Parcubacteria bacterium | reverse complement strand
TTATATACATGTTGCGTATCTTGCGTGACATCCGGGCTATCATGAATCTGATTCGTCGAGAAACGGAAAATGTCGTCCATGATTTTTCTGCTTTTCGCGAGTTGGTCAAGGAAAAAGGGTTCGCTACGGCAACCATTCTGTCCTATTTCAAGCGATTGTTTCCGGGGAGCGGGAAAGGTCGGACTATAAAAGTTACACGGGTAAAGTAATACTGTGTTATGAAAAAAAATAATCATGCTGGTGTCTGGGGTGCTGGTATTGCGGCTGTTGCTGCAGCTACCGCCGCGGGCGCTTACTTCCTTTATGGAAAAGACGGAGCTAAAAACCGGAAAAAGATCAAGAGTTGGAGTTTGAAAGCTAAAGCGGAAATCCTTGAAAAAATTGAACGAGCCAAGGAATTAAATGAAGATGCTTACAACCAGATTGTAGACACTGTTTCCAAGAAGTATGCCGCGGTAAAGGCAATTGATCCTACCGAACTTGATTTGCTTGTCAAAGAAGTGAAGGGTCATTGGCGCAGAATCGCTCGCGATATGAAGCAGGGCGAGAAAAGAGTTTCTTCCAAGAAATAGCTTTGTTTTTCTGTGTTAATGTTTTTTGCAAAACAACCACCATATTGGTGGTTGTTTTGGTAGAATGTTGTTTATTCTTCTTGCTTTCGAAACGATTCAACGATTTTTTCCATATCTCCCTCCATGATTCGTTCGATGTTGTGCCATTTTTTCCCAATACGATGATCGGTGATTCGATCATCGGGAAAGTTATAGGTTCTGACTTTTTCTGATCGATCGGCGGTGCCTATTTGTTGGTTTCTGATATCGCCAATTGATCCGGTTAGTTTGTTTTGCTGTAATTCATATAGTTTTGCTCGCAATATATCCATTGCTTTTTCTCTGTTGGCGTGCTGTGAGCGTTCTGAGCGAGATGAGATGACTATGCCGCTTGGCTTGTGAGTTAATCGCACGGCTGTTTCTACTTTGTTTACATTTTGTCCTCCTGGTCCGCCACCCCGAGAAAAGGTTACCTCTATTTCGCTCGGGTTAATCTGCACTTCCTGAGCTTCTACCATGGGAATGATTGCCACTGAGGCGGTTGAGGTATGTACGCGTCCTGCTTTTTCTGTCTTCGGAACTCGTTGCACCCTATGAACTCCTGATTCATTTCGAAGAGCATCATATGCGCTTGCGCCTGTTATTTCCGCCGTTATATATTTGTATCCACCGAGCGTATTTTCATTTGAATCGGTAATAGAAAATGTCCATCCCCGTGTCGCGCAGTACCGTTGATACATGCGGGCAAGATCAGCGGCAAATATTGCTGCTTCATCGCCGCCTGTACCTGCTCGTATTTCTAGAATAAGTCCTTTGTGATGCGCCATAGGTGTTTTTTGCTCAATAGTATCGTATGATTTATGGTATACTAAAAAAAATGATGGATCAACCAACACACTCATCGGCTTCCGGCGCGCACCCTATTGTTTCTCCGACTCACCGCTCAGCTGCTTTGGCGCCGTTGATTCTTATTACTGATGATGAGCCCTATTTTAGAGAGATTTTTTCTTTAAAATTGGAATCGGCTGGTTATCGAGTTATTACGGCGTCCTCCGGCGCAGACTGTCTTGAGAAGTGCGTTTCATCTCATCCCGCACTTATCCTTATGGATGTGCAAATGCCTGTTTTGTCGGGCATTGAGACTGTTATGAAGTTGCGGGATATTCCTGATATGAAGCACACGAAGGTTATTTTTTTGACTAATCTTGGAGAACCAAAACTTGAGTTGCAGGGAGCTGATCGTCTCTATGCCCGCCAAATTGGCGCAGATGGTTATTTGCGCAAAACCGATGATCTTGAGTCTCTTGTTGAGCATGTTCGCATCTACCTTGGAACGTAGTTTTCTTGATTTGATAGAGTTTTTTGCGATATTATATATGAGTTATTGATTTGTTTCCTCTTTTATTATGCATACTCCACCTTTTGTTTTAATCGTTGATGATGAAGATTCGTTTCGGCAAATTATTTCTACAAGATTGCAGAGTGCCGGTTTTGCCACTGAAACCGCGAAAAATGAACGAGAAGCACTTGAGAAGGCAGAGCGGTATATGCCCGATTTGATTTTGATGGATATTTATATGCCCCCAGGAACTAATGGCACTGAAGTTGCCCTTGCGCTTAAACAGAATGCCAAAACCAAGGACATAAAGATTTCTTTTTTATCAAGCATGAAAGATCCGTGGCCGGGGATTACCGGAGAGAATAAGCAGGTGAGTCGTGATATTGGCATGGAGGATTATTTGGATAAAACAAAAGACCTTGAAACTATTGATGTAAAAGTAAAAGAAATTTTGCATATTTCTCCATGATGTTTTTTGTTAGTAATCGTGTTATTTATTCTTGACATATACGTATTTATTTTTTATGTGTCAATATATACAATACATTTTTTCAAGGGCAGGTGGACAAAGGCATATTTTTTTGCTATAATTTACCCATATATGATTGATACTGTAAGGTATCCTAGTATACATATTAGTTTTAACCCTCAAAGATCTTCGGAAGATAAAAGAGATGGTGCATTTAGCACTGTCTCTTTTTTTATCCGTAGATTTTCCTGAATATCCTCTAATAACATAAAAAAAGTTGTCAATTTTTTTTGTCTTTTTAATCTATGACCAATAAAACAGCATACGCAAAATCTTCTCGAACCCGAATTTCTCGCGTATCTTTACCGCCTTCTTTGACTGTGTCGGTTGCGACCGCATCAACCCATAATACTGTTGTGGTAAAATCATCGTTTGCTCAAGAATTACCGGAGTTTGATGATCATCGACTTCTTACTTTTTTGCATGATCCTGTAACGGGTTTGCGATCTTTTGTTGCTATTCATCGTGGCGGTATCTTGGCTCCAGCGTTTGGAGCTACCAGATTTTTGCATTACGAAAATGAATCTGCCGCTGCTCGAGATGCTTTGCGATTGGCTCGTACTATGTCTTACAAATCCGCGGTTGCCGGTTTGCCATACGGTGGAGCAAAGGGTGTTATTATGGCGCCTGTTAGAACATTGCCTTCTTCAAAAAAAATGGCAGTTCTGCGCCAATACGCGACGCACCTCAACTATTTTCGAGGAGCTTTTATTACTGGTACTGACGTTGGTATTCATAAGAAAGAACTAGATGCTATGCATCGCAATACCCGTCACTTGGTTGGTTTTCGTGTTAGTCCGGAAGAATATACCGCCATTGGCGTTATCCGGTCTATTGAATCCACGCTTGACGCGCTGTTTCGTTCGTCCCGTATTCGAGGCAGGTCATTTGCTGTTCAGGGGTTGGGAAAGGTTGGTTTTCGAGTTGCGTCTCGTTTGGCTGATGCCGGGGCTATTTTGTATGTGTCTGATATTGATGATTCTGTTGTTTCTGATTTTAAGAAATGTTATCCGAACGCGAACATTGTCGCTCCAAAAGACATTCATGCGATGACTGTTGATATTTTCGTTCCTTGTGCTTTGTACGGTGTCTTGAATGAAAAAACGATACCGCAATTACAGTGTGGCGCGGTTGTTGGTGCTGCTAATAACCAGCTTTCTGATCTTTCAGTTGCTTCTTTGTTGACGAAGCGTCATGTTTTGTATATTCCTGATTATGTTGTGAATGCTGGTGGCTTGATTAGCGTTGCTGAGGAATATGGCCACGAACAGATGTCGCCAACCGCGCTTGATCGTTTGATATTGGACAAAGTTAATGCTATTGGCGATACCGTCCATCATATTATTGCGCAAGCAAAACGTAGTAAAAAAACTCCGCTTGCCATATCGAATAATATTGCTGAGTCGATATTTAATAAAATAGTTTAACGTATTTTATGGTACAATCTCGCCATACTCATCCGTATCTTCCTCAGCGTGTTGCTGTATCTTCAGTATCCGTTCTTTCCCGTTTTGTACGGACTCATCCGGGGTGTCGTGTTGTTGATGAGTATCGGAGCCAGCTGGAAGATTTATTTTTGCTGCGGAATCCTCGATATCGGTTTTTCAAGAATTATCAGGATGATTTTGAAGAATTCGTGCGAGAGCATGGTGGTGATCGTGATGATCTTATTCTGTCGGGAGAATGGTTTTACTACCCTTGGCTTAATAGCATTGTTCATGTCTTGCCTGATTCTGATTATCAGGAGATGCGCATGGGTCGCAATAGAAACTTGATACAGCATGATGAACAGCGCAGTTACTATGATGCCATTGTGGCGATTGATGGCATGAGTGTTGGGAGTCACGTTGCTCTGACGCTTGCTATGACTGGTGGAGCTCGTCATATTAAAATCGCTGATATGGACACTATATCTGGATCGAATCTTAATCGTATTCGTACCGGAATCCCATCGGTTGGTGTCCATAAAGCGGTTTTGGTTGCTCGGTCTATCTACGAGATTAATCCGTATGCGATGGTTGAAGTTTATGATCGTGGAATTACTGCTGAAAATATAGAACAGTTTCTGTTGAATCCCCGCGTTGATGTTCTTGTTGAAGAGGCTGATAATCCTTGGGTTAAGCTTCGATTGCGCGAAATAGCACGAGCGAATCGTATTCCTGTCGTGATGGCTGCTGATAATGGCGATGGTATCATTGCCGATGTGGAGCGGTTTGATGTTACCCCGTCTTATCCCGTGCTCCATGGCATTATGGGTAATCTTACATCGAGTCAGTTGCGTGATGTTGCCGCTCCTGATTTACCGAAGATTATTGCTCGCATGGCGGGAGCGAATATTGCTCATCTGCGCATGATTGAATCGGTTGCCCAGGTGGGTATATCAATTTATTCTTGGCCGCAACTTGGCACTGCCGCTACGTTGTGCGGAAGCGTGCTGTCTTATCTTGTTCGAAACATTGTTTTAAAAAATTCCGCCATGCGTTCCGGTCGTTTTGAAGTGAACCCCGATGCTATTTTTTTGCATGGGTATTCGTCGGTTTCCCAAACAGAGATCCGTAATAGAAAACGCGCGCGCCTTCTCAAGCGCTTAGGATAATTTTTACTTGTATGAAATTTCCGATTTTTACCCCCCCTGTTTCTTCTGATAATACACTCCGGTTGTTGCGAACGGGTGATCCTGAGATTTTTGAGCGAGATGGGTGGCGACGGTTGCGACAGTTGTACGCATTTACCCGTGCTACTGTTCCGGCGTATGCCGCACGCTGTCGAGATGCCGGCATTACTTTTTCGAATCTGAATACCCCTGAAGATTTAAAGAAACTTCCTATTCTCTCCAAGCAGACATATTGTAAAGCGGTATCTGATTATGCTGATCTTTTTCCTTATCGTGATATAGGATCTGCAACTACTATCTCTGCGACTTCCGGTTCTACTGGTGAACCGTTTTATTTTCCCCGTCGAGGCGCTCATGACGCGTACTATACGTTTACCGCCGAGTTGTTTTTGCGCAATAGTTTCGGGGTTGATAAAAAGAAAAACACCCTCGGCATTATTGGATTTGGGATGGGTATTTGGATTGGCGGAGTATTCACTTATTCTTCTTTTAACGCGATTGCGCAAAAAGGGTATCGATTGTCTCTTGTTCCGGTTGGTCCCAATGTTGATTTATTTTTACGATCTATAAAAACCTTTGCTCCCTATTATGATCAGATTATTTTGATGGGATATCCTCCTTTTATTAAAGATGTCGTTGATCGAGCCGATGAATATGGTGTTGATTTAAAAAAGTTTTCTATAAAAATTCTCACTGCTGCCGAGGGGTATAGTGAGGGATGGAAGGAGTATGTCGCGCACCGTACCGGTATCAAACAGAACTGTACTGATTTTGTAAATATATATGGCAGTGTTGAATTAGGAACTATGGCTCACGAAACTCCTACTTCAAATTTTATCCGCACTCTTGCTGTTGCTCGTCCGGAGGTGCGTGAAGTTCTTTTTGGTGATGCTATTGCTCATGTTCCGACTTTTTGCCAATACTACCCGGCGATGCATTACTTTGAAGAACATGAGGGACAGGTGTATGGGTATGGATATGGAACGGCAATGCCATTACTGCGCTACTCTTTTCCTGATAGAGGCGGCGTATTGCCATATCGAGTAGTGGTTGAACGACTTTCTCGGGTTGGTGTTGATCTCGAGCGGGAAATGAAGAAGGCAGGTCTTGCCCGACATGTGTGGCGATTGCCATTTGTGTATGTTTTTGAACGTGCTGACAGCACCACTGTGTTTCGAGGGGCTAATATTTACGCGCAGGAAATTCGAGATGCTCTTCTTCATCCCGATATTTCGCGACATGCAACCGGAAAATTTAGTTTGTTGCGGAGTGAGACGGATTCCTTTGACCCCGTGCTTGAGTTGCACCTCGAACTTCTTCACAATGTCACTCCTTCCGATAATTTCTCTGATCTTGTCTGTGCTGTTGTTACCGATTATTTGCGCGATCACAATTCTGAATTTGCTATTTTATATCACATGGAAGGACGGAGTCGCCTGATGCCGCGAGTTTTTTTGTGGCCATATCAGCATCCAACTCACTTTTCGTCTGGCGGCAAACAGCGCTGGAGCAAGTAATTCTATGATAACTGCCCCTGATCTTCGAACTGTTATTATCTCCTGTATTCATGCTGCTCTTCGGGCTCCTTCTAGTCACAATTGCCAGCCGTGGCTGTTTGTTGTCGTTAATGATGAATACATTGAAGTGTGGGGGAATAAATCTCGTCAGTTGCCTCTATCGGATACAAATAATCGCCAGTTTTATGAAAGTATCGGTTGCGCGATACAGCATATCGTTATTACTGCCGATTACTATCGATATGCTGCCCAGGTTGATTTGTTCCCAACCGCAAGCGATATGTTTCATGTCGCAACGATTTCGTTCAAACTACTTGCTGATGCACCGCAAGCAGAATCAAGTCATTTATTTTTTTCTATCCCTCTACGGCATAGTAATCGAGAGCCGTATGATCGCACTCCGGTTCCGGAAGCACTGATTGACAGCATCCGTCAATGCGCGACTGATGATATGCGTATTGATATCGTTAGCGATGATCGTCGACGCCATCTTTCGCAGATTGCCATGGATGCTACTGCTACTGCGTTTGCCGATCGGGGATTTTGCGATGAGCTTAGTCGGTGGATGCGTCCAAGTCTAAAAAAATATAAAGATGGCATGCCCGGGTACAATATTGGCGTGCCGTGGCTTATTTCTTTTCTTATTCCATTTGCTTTGCGACATTTTAATCTTATCAATCAGCAAGTTGCGATGGTAAAGACCATGCTTGATCATACTGAAACTTTTTTAATCATTAGTACGGCAAGCGATGATCCGGAGACATGGGTCCGTGTTGGTATGACGTGGGAACGCATCGCTCTTATGGTTACGGCATCGGGCGTCCGCATTGGCATGCTCGCAGCTCCTATTCAGATTGGAGAACACTATCGTGAGATACAAAATGTTTTACAGAGTTCATATCGACCTCAGACTTTTTCTCGTATTGGATTTACTCGTCGCGTTCCGGTTGCCAGTCCTCGGTTGTCATTTGATGATGTTGTGCGATTTTCTCAGCGCAATGTGGTAGAATAAGACTATACTGGTTCATGATTCAAACTGGTCTTGTTACTAATTTTGATCTTTTTGCTGTTGGCGTTGCGGTCACTACGACCTTGCTGCTTGGTTTTTTAGTTTTTTTTAGAAACCCGCGTGGATTCACTTCGCGGGCATTTTTGTTTTTTACGATTACAAGCGCTATTTGGAGTATTTTTAATTACCTTAACTATCAATTCTCTGATTATTCATTGGTATTGTGGACGATTCGTTTTGTTATGTTTTTCGCGGTGTGGCAGTCATTCGCATTTTTTTTGCTTATGTGGGTTATTCCGTATGGTAAAGTTCTTATTCCGCGCGGTATTTTTTGGGGCGTATTGCCGCTGGTTGTGGTCACCTCATTTCTCACGCTGACACCTTTTGTTTTTTCCGGTGTTTATCTGCAAACGCTTGGACAAGTTGCTGTTCCTCGGCCGGCACCCGCTATTATTGTTTTTGCCGCTCTGAATATATCTTTGATTATTGCCGGCGTATACTTGTTATTTAAAAAAATTTTTCGATCGATTGGATCAGAACGGAAACAGCTCTTTTTGATTGCTCTCGGCATGATTGCTATGTTTGTTTTGGTTATTGTATTTAATTTTTTCTTGCCGGTATTGTTTGAGAATACCCGATTCATTCCCCTAAGTGCTTTATTTATTTTTCCGTTTGCGCTGTTCTTCTATTATGCTATCGCGCGGTACCATTTTCTTAATGTAAAAGTTATTGCTACTGAACTTGCTGCTTTTTTCCTTATTACCGCGACATTATCAGAAATTCTTTTTTCTCCTGTTAACTCTGTTCTGTTTGTCTTGCGTATTGGCATCTTTTCTTTTGTGCTGGCGTTCAGCATCTTGTTAATTCGCAGTGTTTTGCAAGAAGTCCGGCAACGAGAACAGCTTGAGGAATTGAGCCAGAAACTTGCACTTGCGAATGATGAATTGCAATCTCTTAACCAATTTAAAACCCAACTACTTTCTTTGGCTTCCCACCAGATTAAATCACCGCTGGCTGCTATTAAAGGGTTTGCCTCTATTTTGCTTGATGGTTTATATGGTCCTTTAGATATCAAGGTTCGTGATGTTGTTGAAAAAATTAAATATTCAACAAATGATTTAGTTGAGCTCATTAATTC
>JBDKGD010000042.1:0-5662 GCA_039798365.1 Candidatus Parcubacteria bacterium | reverse complement strand
AATCGCGCTCCCGCATAGGCCCACCGAAGCCAGCACTCCCAATCTTCTGATTTTTTAAATGAACAATTAAAATATCCATACTTTTCAAATACATTTTTACGAGCTACTACCGATAGTGGATTTATAAAATTTTTTCTAAGTAGTTGTGGCAATATCTCATTTCTTGAATAGTATGTATACTGCAGATCACGCAATTCATCTGGCGTTTCTTCGTAAAAATGCCAGATATCGCAATATACTACATCGCACTGTGGATTTTTTTGTAAATACTGCACTTGTCTTTCTAATTTTTTTGGTAAAAAAATATCATCACTATCCAAAAGTGCAATATATTTTCCTAATGCGCTTTTTATTCCTGCATTTCGAGCTGAGGATATTCCTCCATTTTCTTGGTAGATATATTTAAGATTTAAATGATCTTTTTGGATGTTTTTTACAATTTCCCCTGTACCATCCGTTGATCCATCATCAACCACTATAACTTCTACATTTTTATATGTCTGATTAAGTGCCGATTGCACTGCTTCTCCTATATATTCACTTCCGTTAAAACAAGGGATTATTACCGATACGAACTGCTGCTGAATCACCATATGGGTGAAATTATATCTTACACTCGTTGTATTGCCAATTAATGTTTTTCTTTGTATGTTATTTATAGTATTTTGACACACAAAAATTTTTATTGTGTTTGCATGATATTTGTTTTTCACTATGAGGAGGATTTATGTCCATACAGCATGTTTTGATGGTTTATCCCAAGCCATCTCCATCATCTCCGCAAAAAAATTTGGCTCTTTCTATTTTCTACCCTGGATGCGCAGCCTTGCGGGCAGGCTATCATGTTTCATTCTGGGACGGGAGACTTGACTCCTGGCAAAAACTTGAAACAACAATCGCTGAAGCTGATGTTGTTGCAATAAGCGCAATGTCTGGCTTCCAACTTGGCGAGGCAATTGAGATAGCAAAATACAGCAAAAAACACTACCCGGAAAAACCGATTATCTGGGGTGGCGTCCACGTTACGTTTCAACCAGTTCAATCTCTACGAGAATCTTTTGTTGATTACGTTGTTATAGGAGAAGGCGAACGACGATTTGTTCATCTCTTGAACGCACTGCGTACTGGCACTGGTTTTTCTGCTGTTGATGGCATCGGCTATAAAAGAACTAGTGCTGGTTTGATAACGAATGGCGTCGAATTTACTAATACAACTACCACCTATGGCTTGGTTGTTATCCCAAAAGGTCAAACTATACGGATGGAGTTTCATGATGCAGATGGATCGTATGATGATGGCACTATCTACGTTCATAGACGCGGATTAGTTCTTGACTTAAAGGAAGAATATGTAAGTTTAATTCATGAATCTGTACGGCCCTATGTTCTGGCGGCAGCACAAAGAAATGAGTTAATCTTGCAAGTTTCGCGTGGATGTCAGTGGCAAGTTGGTCACTGTGACTTTTGCTCAGTGAACGGGCAAAGGACACAATTTGATGCAAAAACAAACCGTATTCGTGCTGTGTATACCTATATTCCATTTGAAATTTGGGAAAAAGAGTTGCAGTGGATGCACAACATTCATCCATTCACTTTCATTGAACTTGAAGATGAAAATTCCTCTTGGTTTTTACGGGACAAACGGTATGCTTACCTTCTTAAAAAACTAGGAATCACCTACCATCTCCATCTGCGATCTGACCAATTAACCGATGATGCAACTATTGCGTGGCTTGCGGAAACAGGATGTGTACGAATTCATATTGGAGCTGAATCGGGCAACGATGAAACTCTAGCGCGCATGCATAAAGGCGAGAAAGTCGAAGATCACTACACAGCCGCACGCATGCTTGCCAAACATGGTATTCAGGGGGTGTATACATGGATTATCGCTAATCCCGAAGAAACCCCCGCTCAAATCATGGATACACTTCGCGTTTCTGACGAAATTCGATCTCTTCATCCGCCCGGCATGAGTCGTGCAACTGTGTACGTTCTTATGCCTCTTCCTGGAACAAAATCATTTCAAAATGCAATAGACAACAAATGGCTTCTACCAGACACTATGGCAGGTTGGACGAAAATGTCCGCAGCATATAACCCAGAACTGGAACCGTGGATGAATAACCTCTATTTCATTGCTGGTTTTCATCATAACAAGAGACATAAGACTCCCCAGAATTTTCCGGGGTGGTGGCGCTTACTTATTTTGCCTCTTGAGTTTATCATGGAGGCGCGGTGGTCGTTAGGTATCGCTTACAAAAATGAAAAGTTTTTCCAGTGCTTCAATTTTGAATACTGGTTGATTACAAAACTTTTAAAATGGCGATCACCGTACGCCGTTGGTCAAACCGATGAGGCTCAGATTCCCAAACTTTTGGAACGATTAATGCCTGGTCTCGCCGGTCATTAATATCTTTGAAATTCCAAAAATATTCTCACCACCGAGTTCCACTCGGTGGTTTTTTATTTCTTACAGACGACGATGTTTACTGACGCTTTTTGATTGTCTTGCAATGAAACAACACTGACATCCAATGATGCTGGCTGTGTCTTTTCATCAATGAGATCCACTGTTTTTTTAAACAATCTTCTTAGTTTAAAAATATCCGCTTTTTTAAACATGTTAAGTATCAACCTAAAAATTGGTTTTTTCTCACTGCGCGTGATTCGCTGTCCATAAACTACCAACTCATTAAATCCCGCCGATAGTATTGTGTCCACCAACTCTTTTTTTGTAATTTCACCCACATGACCCTCGTGCATACCTGCAATCCCTTGCCATTCCCATACCTGCCTATCGGGAGTTGCGATGATAGCACTGCCTCCTGGTTTTAATATTCGATATAACTCTTTTACAAATCCCTGCTGTTCTTGTCTTTCTATATGCTCTATTGTATGTACACTCACTATTGCGTCGACTGATTGATCTGCTAGTCCCGTCTTTCGTGCATCTCCAACCACAAACGAAAGATTTTTCATTGGAAACGTTTTTATTGAACGTTCAACAAGCTCCTTATCAAGATCAATTCCAATTACTTTCAATTCTGGTTGTGCAACTGCAAGCGCCGCCGCACCTTCTCCTGTACCTGATGCGATATCTGCGATGGTCGCGTAGTTTCCAGTTTTTATTATATTTGAAATAAATTCATAAAGAGTCACTCTTTCGTTATCTATTTTTGTATTTTTGTGAATTGACATAGTTTTGATAATTTATTTTTAACTTTTATTTACCTGTTCTATTTTTGACGAAAAACAGATACATACTATCTCGCTCTTGATCAGTATTACCAATACAAACGAACTTTATTCTATGTAGCCATTTCGCTTATTATAGCATGACTATATCGCTTCAAAACCTTTGACCATTCTTGTTCGCATGCCTTTTTTCTTGCATTTCCAGAGTATTGGTTCCTTGTTGACGGATTATCTATAATATCTTTCAATGCTTTTACAAATTCTTGTTTCTCGCGACTGTCGGGAGGGATAGAGATACCTTCATGCTTATTATCAAAGAACTCACCGCTCCCACCACTGTCTGTTACTACAGGAACACACCCACTTGCCATTGCTTCTAATATCACTGCTGCTGCTGCATCATCTTTACTTGGAAATAAAAATGCCACAGAAGATGCCAATACTACTGCAATCTCTTCCCGTGCCATTCGCCCACTCCACAAAATGTTTTTTGTCTGATCGACTGCCCTCTTTATATCAAACTCACCAACTTCCTTGCCTATCATGACAAATTGAGCTTCTGGCATCTCTTTGGCAATTTCTACTACCAATTCAGGTCTTTTTCTCCAATGCATTGATCCAATAAACGTAATGATTGGTTTTGATATAGATGTTTTAAAAAAATGCTCAACTTTTTCCTTATCATTTTTTTTTGGATCAAAGAAATCTACGTCCACTCCATTAAGAATCTCTTTGGTTGGGATATGGGGAAGATAAGTATTGATGGATTGCGCTGAATATCGCGATGGCGTAATCACGAGACTGGCTTTTGAGAATATCCACCTTCTAATTCTCCATGGCGTTCGCACCTTCCATGTCTGGGTACTTGTCCTCTTTAGTACTGTGTGAAAATTGATAATATACTTCGTCTTTCGTGGTTTGACTATCAATGCCGCTATATCTTTTATGCTACCCGTTCCCCATAGAATATCTGGCTTATATACAATGAGATGCATGAGCGGAAAACGACATTTTTTTATTGCCTCAACCCCTTCTTTCGTTCTGCATTTGGCAATAAATACGATTTTTTCTGAATGCTTTTTACCAAATACTGCCTTTATAAAATTACTTATCCCATCGGCAGGATTTTCTTCGATTGCTTTCAATGACAAAACTTCAATCATTGCTTTGGTTGCTTTTTCACTGCAATATAACCAAATACTACATTTTCTGGTTGCTTTGGCAAAACTTTCTGCGAAGCGATCTGTGCTCTACGAAATCCTAGTTCTTGCATACGTTTTCCCATTTACGTGGCGCTCTCATACATGTTGCAGTAACTTTCATTTGCTATTCCGTATTGCTCTGCGCTCGACGATGATCAAATCTTATCTCTGCCCAATACGTATTATGGGGGGATTGCAAGCATATTCTTTCCCCCATATATCGTATATTTACGCTTGAAACCGTCATTATTTTTTTTGCATACAAACCGCCACCGTTACATAATACTGAGTTGGCGCGTCTTTGGTAATTGGATCAAATATTGCTTGTTCCATTGGGCTAAAATTTTTATGTAAGAAAAGCTGGAGATTTAATGCTTTAATTATCTTTCTTCTTAACTTTAATGGATCAACTATTTTTATGATGGATTTGATAATTTTTTTACCGCTCGATAGCTCAGCATATTTTGTTTGACCAAATAATTCTTTAATTTCAAAATATTTTTCAATTTTTTCAATGAATTCTTGTTTAGATAACTCATTAATGTGGAAATGATTTTCTGTGTGTGCTTTTTCTGTAATAATCTCTCTGTTCGGTGATGATATAAAGAACACTCCGTTGTCTTTTAAAACACGGCGGAATTCCGATAGCATATTCTCCTGATCTTCAACATGCTCTATTGTCTCAAAAGACGTTATTGCATCAAATGTTTTGTCTGCGAATGGAAGTTTTTCGTTGAGACTGCCGACTGCCAATGATACTTTGTTATTTTCAAACTGCTTCTTCCCCCATTCTATGGCGTGATTACTAATATCCATACCACATACTTTACTTGCTTTTTGTGCCAGTATTTTTGACCCGTACCCTGTACCACAGGCAGCATCAAGAACCGTTGCGTTTTGTGGCAAGTGAGACGCAGCGAATCCATACCGATGGGTATGTTCCTTTAGCGCGTACTCATCTATAATTGTTTCTCCTGGATAGTACCGCTCTCCGGCATTAAATTCATCAGAACGGCTCTGTGCGTGACTATTGTCTCTATAAGAATGCTTGTGTTCCATACTATTTTTTATAATTTCTATTATAACCTGTCCTCGGTGACGAAACGTGTGATGTTGTAATGCGTATTGATATGATTTTTCTGCTATTTTTTCTCGTTCTTGAGGATTTTTTAAGAAATAATCCGCTCTTTCTAATAGCTCTGCTGGCGAACGAAATGTTACCATGCAATTTGGAAATAAATTCTCAATATCCTCTTTATATT
>JBDKGD010000041.1:0-28961 GCA_039798365.1 Candidatus Parcubacteria bacterium | reverse complement strand
ACCTCGTACAACTTCATTGGATTTTTTGTCGTGTTACTTTGCCATACCCCGAAGCGCCGCGATGCGTTCGCTTACCGGCGGATGCGTGAGAAACAGTTTTTGATACCAGGCAATTTTCGCCCCTTCTTTAAACGGGGTATCAATCCAAAGATGCGCGGTGGCCGATGAGGCGTGCGCCATGGGTGTATGATCGGATGCTATTTTCTCCAATGCCGACGCCAACCCTTCCGGATACCGAGTCAATAATACGCCGGTCGCATCCGCCAAAGACTCTCGTCGGCGGGAAATTGCCAGCTGTAACAGCATTGCTCCCAACGGAGCGAGAATAGAAATGGCAATGCCAATTAATAAAAAAACACCCGAATTGCCTCCCTCCTCGCTATCTCGGCGGCGTCCGCCTCCAAACCAAAGAGATCGCAAGAAAAAATCGGCGGCGATTGAAATGGTCCCCGCCAACACTACCGCTACCGTAGAAACCAAAATATCGCGATTGCCAATATGAGACAGTTCGTGCGCCAACACGCCCTCAAGCTCTGTCTTGTTTAACTTTTGCAGCGCTCCCTCCGTCACCGCCACAGCAGCATGTTGCGGATTTCTGCCGGTCGCGAACGCGTTAATCTGCATCTCGGAAGTAACATATAGACGCGGCATGGGTAATCCTGCTGTTATCGCTAAATTCTCAACAATATTGTAGAGCTGCGGATAGTCTTTGCGCTCAACCGGACGGGCGCCTGATATCGCCAAGGCAATCGTGTCGGATGAGTAGTATGAAAAGATGTTGGCGATAATACTTACTCCAACCGCGAGATATAAAATCCCCGGATCGCCGTACACCTGAGAAAATATAAAACCGACACCGATTATAAAAACAAGAAATACGCCAAATAGCGCGAACGTGCGACGGATGTTTTGTGATTGATGGGTGTATATTGTTGCCATGGGGTAAAAATATTGGCACACACGGGCGTGATGCACCGTTGGTACCCTTGTAACACTTCTTAAAATTTCACCTGTACCGGTTTGTCTGCTTCGGGCTCGGCATCAAACAACGCCTCCTGGGTAAAGCCAAATACGCGAGCAATGATGTTTGATGGAAAGACTTCGATTTTGATGTTCATGTCACGGACATTGGCATTGTAAAATCGCCGAGATGCCTGGATCTTGTTCTCTGTGTCAGTAAGCTCATCCTGGAGCTTGGCAAAATTCTCATTTGCTTTCAGTTGTGGGTAATTTTCGGCGACAGCAAACAAACTCTTGAGTGTCCCTGATAGCTGATTTTCTGCCGCAATCTGATCTGAGGAACCGATTGGCGCTGACATTGCCCGACTGCGCGCCTCGGTTACATTTTCGAAGACCCGACTCTCATGAGCGGCATACCCCTTTACGGTTTCAAGTAAATTCGGAATAAGGTCATAGCGACGTTTCAGTTGTACCTCAATATCACTCCACGCCTCCTTGACGCGATTACGCAACACAACAAGACTGTTGTATGCCAAAACTACCCATCCAATCACTACTACTGGAAGTAAAATATAGAGTATCATCATGGGGTAGATTGTATCATAATTTTAGGCATGCGTCTAATATAAATCCCCCTTTGGAAGTACCAAAGGGGGGGCGTTGCTGTTTATTATACTATACCTCAACTTACCTCAACCGGTTTTTCATGGATGCTCTGGTTCCAAACCTGCAAAGTTCTGACTAAATTTTCTCTCCCTTCGCCTAATAATTCTTTCGGGAATAATCCTGTATCTATCGTACTATCTTCGCCTACGCTCACCGGCACAGAAATTATTCCTTTTTCGACGGCTAGTGTATTTCCGATAGCAATTATTTTTCCCGTCTTGCCATTCACCAATAGAAGCATATCTCGCGGCGGCGGGGTGGTCGCCTCTTCGCGAGGCATATAGATGACCGACTCTCGCATATATGCCTGATTTAAATGTTGTTCAAAAAATAATATATTATCTTGAATCACTGATTCAGACGTATCCATAGTATCCATACTGCACTCCTTTCTCTTAGCTCTTTATTATGAGACAAGAACTTACTGTTTTTTATTATACTGATACACCTATTCTAAGTCAATGATCTTTTTCTTTGTTGTATTCTTTAACAGTCTCCTCCAAGACACCTCGACACATATCAGCTTTTGCTGATACCTGCGAATCTACTGTTAATGCCCCATCCTTTACTGTTACGATTGCCGTCATAAGCTTTCCTGATGATATCAATCGCGACATTGTTTCCTGATACCTCTGTGCTAATTTTTCCGGTTTTAATTGGTCGAGATAAGGTATAGCAAATTCTTCTGCCTTTTTTTGTTTCGCGTCGGATTTGGCAGGTTCTTCCGGTTTAAATAGGTTGATATGGGGCGTTATGATGATCGGTTTTCCTTTCTCGCTCTCCCATAGTCCAAATATCGCTCCTGAATCTGGGTGGAAAAATATGTCCACAATTTTGCCGCCGTGAAACTCTTTTGCCGCATCTCTTATAAATTGCGCATTGTCAGAGGAAATTTTTTCAATAAATAGCTCATTTACTTTTTCACGCAACCCTCCTGTTCTTATCATGCCCGTCATTTGCGATGTTAGTCCTCCCGCATGCGCGCTTACCGCATCTTCTATTTCATTTGGCAATTGACTGATTAACCCCTCAAATGCTTTTTTCTTGATTTCTGCTTGAACTGCCGGATCGGTTATGTCACGCCCCATTTTTTTAAACTGTTCTTTCAGCACTACTTCTTTGGCTCCCGCGGTAACTCGTATATGGTGATCGATGTCGGAAGAATCGAAAATACCTTCGGCTATTCCAACTCCGTGCTCTGCTATGTGGTATGCATTTGCTATTTCATTTTGTATATCGGTAATAGCAAGCGCTGTGCGCACTTGCTGGGATCCGAGCGACTGCGCATCTTCTGGTTGCGGCACTCCAGCGTGTTGCACGTTCGGCACCTCTTCTAGAACACGGTACATCTTATTTACTACTAACACAGGGTGTTTATCGGGAAGTTGAACTGTTGTTTGTTTTGTTTCGCCACCTGCTTCGCGTTGTGTAAATTTATATTGCAAATATCTGGTGCCTCCCTCGGGGAAATCTTTTTTGTTGCACCATTTTTTCTCAAACGCATCTAAACCGCTCAACACCAACTGCACATCCTCTATAGTCTTAATTGCATCGGTTTTAAAATAGTTATCGGGCACTCGTACCGCTACAAATGTTTCCTTGCCAATAACGGCCACTCGCTGCCTGGGACCCTCTACCCTTGGTCCGACATACTGTTTTATATATTCGCTTCTGTAGGATGTAGGATCTTGCCATACGTGCATCTCAACAGCAACCGGCGGCATGATATTGTTGGGAAGCTCCAGTGTCTCTTCAAAAAATGCTTCTCTCCTTTCACCCATCATCGCTTCTAATTTTTTTTGTTTTCCCGCTATAGACCCTGGGGCGCTACCGTCAAAATTTGGATCAGTATCGGCTGGTAATAACGATTTTCCATCCACCGTAAATATTGTTCTGCCTGGTTTGTTAAACTGTCGTGACACATTTAAATCTATTGTGTTGCCGGTTCTGCCTTGGTTTAGTTCTTGCGTGTCAGAAAAATTGACCGGCGGCGGATTTATATTATTTTCTACCGGAGCTTGTGCTATGGTTGGTATCTGGCTCATGCGCCGATTTATTTCATCTTTTTCAGCTGGTGATACAGCTGGTCCTGCCAGATCTGCTGTATCATAGCTTGCAGGAGAACTTGGGGTGTGTGGCTGGTGTTGAGCTGAGTTTATTGCCGACATTGTCTCTCGAAAAGGATCATCTTGCTCTTTTACTGATGATTCTTTTTTTGTTAAGTCTTGAGTAAACTGTCTGTTTGACCGTCTTAGTGTTCCGTTTTCTTCAATCAGCGTCATTAATTCTTGCTTGGCTTGATCTTCTGCTTGTTTCCTTCTTTCATTGGTTAAAGCATCCGTTGGAGCTTGATCAAATGAATACCGTTTTCCATCGCGCTCTACGATTGTTGCAAGATCTTTCTCTGTTCTGGGAACTCTCTCGTTGTTGCCATCTGCTTCATGCGTCCCAGACACAAGAATTGTTTCTAAATCTTCCGGTGGCGGCATGTTACTGCGACCTTCTATCGGAGTTGTATTGTTGGGATTGATGCTTGTCGGGTTTGCTCTTTTTAATTGCACTGTGTCTTTTTTGTCGTAGGGCGGTCGCGGCGGCGCAAGACTTATTAATTCTTTTGTATCAGTTTCTGGCATATCTCTCTTTAATCTCGGTGCTTCCATTTTTTTATTATACCATGCGGCTACTAAAAAAAGAGATCAGCACTTGCGGAGTGCTGATCTGTTGATTTGTTTTTGTTGTTTTTTCGTTACTGCGATCATAGAATTGGCTTCGGAGTTCTGGCAAAGATATACTGCGGCGTTCGATCGGTGCGGGAGAACAGACTCCACCATGGTATCTCCTCTTGGAACATCATATCTATTTCTAGCATTTTTCTTCTGGCTTCATCGTGGACACCGTGTTTTGTTCTCTGCCACATCATAAATTCCCACTGTGACATGTTTGCGCCCACCGTGTATCCAATAATAGTACCCAACGCCATTAGATATTCACACAACCGAACCGGCACTTCGCTTTGTTGCATTTTCAAAAATAATGCTCTGTTTTGTTGATGTATCCTTTGAAAATCAATATCCAGTTGCGCTGGGTGCGGTTTGGGATACTGGTAGAATCCCAACTCCGGAATCACCGCTGTTCGGTTGTGAGTGCACAATCCATGACGTTGTATGTCCCGCCAAGTACGAAACGTCATCAAGCCCGCAACCATTATGCACACACTCTCAAACTCATTGGGAAGCTTGTCGTGCATACACCGCTTGATTTTTAACAAGGACTCAATGACAGAATCCATTCCCGCGCACGATTCCCATCCATCTCGCATCCCTATCAATGTT
Source organism: Candidatus Parcubacteria bacterium (assembly GCA_039798365.1). Classification (GTDB taxonomy): domain Bacteria; phylum Patescibacteriota; class Minisyncoccia; order UBA6257; family 2-01-FULL-56-20; genus JBDKGD01. Next base: position 24,003 of record JBDKGD010000041.1, on the reverse strand, counting down.
GCTATGGTTGTTTCCATTGCCTTTATATCGATAGGAGTTATCAGTCGCGGAATATTCTGTTTTGGATTGAACATTTTTGTACTCAGGTACCTCCACCCTTCTTTTTTCCACAATGTTGGCTCCCAGTGCTTTATAAATTGCACTGCTCCTGTTTTTTCTGCCTCGCGGATGATTGCCAGTATAATGGCGTTGTTCTCTGGTGTTTCATCGAGGGACAAATGCTGTAAAATTGTCCCCAAAGATTCTCCCGAAACTCCCACCCCAACCGATGTCAGTGTTGCCGCTGGCAGTACGTTGCCCAGCACATCACACACCTCGCCTTCAACCGCCATAGCAAACTGTTTTTGAGTTAGTGTCCCGTCTTCCACCAAGTATGCGTACTGCTGACGTAAGTAATACAGCAACCCCTGCTCATGCTCCAGATGATATCGATACACTTCGAATGCTCGCTCAATACCATCTCCTATTTCAGACGATGCTATCCCGTATTCACCCAATAGTTGACCCACAGGAAATACTCCTTTGGCATCCATACGCAAAAACCTTGTTGAAGCTTCGATGTATCCTACGCCTGGTCTGCTCCATTCCATGCATTTTACTGCCAGAATTGATATGCATTCACAGCACAGATACACATGGGCGGTTCGCGCGATTGAATTATGTCCATACGCATCAAGCCACCGGCGCAGCATTCCAGACACTCGTTCAACATTCGACACCGCAACAAGATACTCCGGATTGGTGCCTATTGTATTAATAAATTCTTGGGCAGCGGATTTTGCGCCTGGCACTTTTTCTAAAAATGACTGCCAATCCGTTGCCCCGTATTTCTGGATTATCTGAGATGAAGTTAGACCTGATTCACCTTGATCCTTCATGGTTCCTACAATTATTTCTGGCAGAAACGCATCAATGAATAGTCCTCGCAGTCCCCTCGGATTTTTTAAACGAGAAAACATTGCAAACAGTGCCGCCGCTATATTGGCAGGCAGTGAGTGCATAAAATATATCCGTTTGTTTGTATTCGTGAAGAAGCAACTTAAGACTGCTTCTTCTTTGTCCGTGAATTCGAATATTTCTTCATCGATCCATTGCTGCATGTACTTGTCAATTTCACTCATACTGCAACCTCCTGTATTTTCTTTTGTGTTTTCGCACAATGCTGTTATACAACACGTCTCATCTCCCCAAAACAACATGCTATTTCCATAGATCAAATTGTTTTGCTAACCGAGGAAATGGTGTTGAGTCTGTGTAGTGAGAGTTTCGATCGGGATGATCGTAGTGTTTTTTTGATCGTTGGCACGTTTGCTCAAAACAGATTTTTGCTATCGCCTGCTCATTCTGAACCAACATATCGTCATAGGGTGTTACCTCAAGAACAATTGGCCTGCCACGTCCTTGTCCATTTTGTCCATACCCATAGCCCGGATCAATGTATCCTGCCTTGTGCACCTGAAAACTTCCGGCACGCTCATCTATTGGCCGCATTTCGCAGGCAAGATGTGGCGGAACGGACACTTGTTCCTTCGTCATGAAGATATAAAATCTTTTCTTTGATAAAAACACCCCCTCTGGTGATTCGTATATAGGGCGAAAGAAATCGGTTGGATTATATCCTCTTTTTTCTATGTCGAGTGGTCTGTTATTATCCAAACACTCCCACCCAGATATCTCTTCTTCCAAGTTAATACCGAGAATTACCGAACCGTCGAAATCACTTGATTTGATGTCTTCGTAGCGAATTGGCGTACCATCCTTACGGTATATGAGCCCTCCTGGCACACTATTTAGCGCGCGGCACACCAGTTTCTCGGTGAACCGTGTGTCTCCGTTAAATAGTCGCAACTGCACCAGTCGACTTCCCTCATCCATGCGAATTGGGATATGCCGTGGTGACAGCATGATCCAGGCGTCACCTTCGTATCCTCTTGGAATTGAATCATATCGATTAACCCCATCCACGATCACCCGCGCATCGACACCTAATCTACCGATCGATGATTTTGCATTGCAATACCCATAGACTTCCTTCGGTAGCGCACATCGCTCTTTCGTCCTTACCAGATATTTCGCGCCACGCTCCAATACTCCATTTATACTAACTTGCACTGGATTTACCGCGCGCATCATATCCGAAATTTTCTGACCGTGATTTGGCAGAATCCACGCGTCGATCCGATATATCTCTTCCGTCGTGCGCAGGTCAACTGATGCTGGGTTGATACAGGCAGGTTCACCACATATTATGTTACCCTGACTCAACAGTCGTTGTATGTTTACGTCAGTTAATGCTCCTTTTTTCTTCATACTTTCTCCTATTGTCTTATTGTCAATATATATCCAAATGATCATCTTGCGTCTGTTTTCTTGCGGACCGCGCAGACATTCAGATATCATGAATTTTAGCTGTTTCACAGTCTATACTATTTTTATTAGGAGATACAACACGATTTATGTTTATCGTCATTGAAGGATCTGATGGATCTGGCAAAACAACCCAAACCACCCTCTTGGCTACGCGCCTTGCCAGATGTGGTTACAAATTTTTTATTGCTGATTTTCCCTGCTACTCATCAGCCACAGGCAGTGTCATTTCTGAATATCTGCAGGGCGGCTGGGGTGATCCGACCGCTGTTAACCCTTATATTGCGGCACTCCCATTCATCCTTGATCGCTTCGCGCATGCCAAGATAATTCGAAAGCAGCTAGAATCCGGTGCGATCGGCATCTGTAATCGATACGTAGGATCTAATCTTGCGCACCAAGGATCAAAAATTACCGATCCGAAAAAACGAGCTGATTTCTTTCATTACATATTTAACCTTGAGTATAATCATGCTGACATTCCTCGACCCGATATTTCATTGGTTTTGTTGGTTGACCCTCTCGCATCGCAACGCCTCATTGTCGATCGCGGAGCTCCCCCGGATGGCCATGAGCGCAACGGTGCGTTTTTACTCCACAGCTATCAGACATACGTTGAGCTGGTTCAGTTATTCCCTGATCAATTTGTTTCTATTGACTGCATGGATCAGTCTGAACCTTGCGGCGTATTGCCGGCGGAATTGATTCACCGACGTATCTGCGAGCAGATCAGCGCGCGATTTAAGGAGATTCAATTTACGGAAATAGCGTGATACCAAATACCCGAACACTTTCATGTTCGGGTATTTTTATTTTTTCCGTTTTTGCCTGTTGGACTAGTAATCCTCCATGCCTCCCATGCCCGGCATGCCCGATGGCTTCTCTTTCTTCTCGGGAATTTCGGTAATCGCAGCACCAACTGTTAAGTACGTGCTGGCAACCGATATCGCATTAATGAACGCGGTCTTTGTTACCTTGAGCGGATCAATAATCCCTGCTTCTTTCAGATTCTCAAGTTGATTGGTTTTAGCGTTAAATCCAAACCAGATATCTTTATTTTTCTCCTTTTCGCGACGCAGCTCTTCTATTTTGCTGTGCGCTTCACCACTGTTGGCGATAATAGCGATAATCGGTGCCTCCATCGCCCGTCGCAAAATACGATCGGCGGCATCAACTACGGTCTTCACCTCTGAATTCTTTGAGGGCTGCCCGGACAGTACGTTAAATAACGCCATGCCTCCCCCAGGAACAATTCCCTCCTCCATGGCGGCGCGAGTTGCCGCAATGGCATCTTCAACACGCTGCTTCAGCTCTTTTTGCGCTGATTCAGTTGGCGCGCCAACTTTTACAACTGCCACGCCATCTGATAATTTCCCTAACCGCTTCTGAAGATTTTCCACCTCATACTGCGAATCGGTTTTTTTGATTTGCGCTTCGATCTGCTGCATGCGCTTTTCAATGACCGTTCGATCTCCTTTTCCGCCCACGATAGTGGTATTATCTTTGGTTGAAATAACTCGTCCCGCAACACCTAAATCTTCGATCATCACGCTGTCGAGTTTGCGCCCAACTTCTTCTGAGATAAATTGCGCGCCGGTTACGATGGCGATATCCTGTAACATTTCTTTGCGACGATCACCAAAACCCGGGGCTTTTACCGCTAGTACGCTAAATACTCCGCGCAATTTATTCACGAGCAATGTTGCCAATGCTTCTCCATCGACATCTTCGGCGATAATGACCAATTCTTTCTTTCCTGCTTGTACCAGTTTCTCAAGTAGCGGCAATAACTCCGCGATTGATGATATTTTCTTATCGGTCACCAAGAGATGCGGACTTTCCAACACTGCTTCCATGCGCTCCTGGTTTGTTACCATGTAGGGAGAGATGTACCCTCTGTCAAACTGCATTCCCTCTACTACTTCGTACGAGTTGCCGATAGTATTTGAATCCTCAACCGTGACCACTCCTTGTTTTCCGACTTTTTCCATAACCTTGGCAATCAGTTCACCAATTTCATGGTCCTTCGCCGACAGCGTCGCAACCTCCTGAACCTTTTTCATGTCGTTGATGACTTCCTTCTGTTTTTCAAGTTCGGCAATAACTTGGGCTGATCCATTTTTTAATTCCTCCGCCAACTGGATGACGTTGAATCCCCGATCAGCTATCAACTTCTCTCCTTCTTCAATCATTGCCTGCGCCAACACCACCGATGTGGTTGTTCCATCACCTACGTTATCGTTGGTTTTATCGGCTGCTTGCTTGATAAATTCCGCGCCAAGATTCTCGTATTTATCCGCGAGAGTTATCTCCTTGGCAACCGTTACACCATCCAGAGTCACCTGGGGAGCTCCGTAGCTTTTTTCGACTACTACCGCTCGACCGCGCGGGCCAAGGGTCATCTTCACTGCCTCGGCAAGCTTATCGATGCCTTTCTTCATGGCAGTACGCGCCTGTTCATTAAATATAATTTGTTTTGCCATAGTACCTGTATAAATGAATAATTGTTACTCGACGATCGCAAGGATATCTGACTCTTCGGCAATCAGATACTTTGTTCCTTCAATTTCGACCTCATCCGGACCGTATTTTTTAAAAATAACTATCGCGCCCACCGGCACTGCGACTGGCATAACCGCTCCGGTATCGGTTGTTTTTCCCGGACCAACCGCTATGACCTTGCCCTGCATTGGTTTTTCTCGATCCGCGGTTTCAGGAATATAGATGCCTGATTTGGTCATCTTTTCCTGCATCATTGGTTCTATAATAAGATGGTTAGAAAGTGGTTTTAATTGCATTGTAGTATACATATCTGCTCCACGGATATCAGCACCTGGCATGATCTTGTCAGATCCCGTATCGCATGGTATTAGCACTCTCGACCGAAGAATGCTAATACCATTCTATTGAGTCGCCTCCTGTCCTGTCAAGAATTTTTCACCCTGTTGCCTCTTGTACAACATAAATATTGACAAAATAGTGATTTATATGATATAATTAAAGATAGATACGCGTTTTTAGAATGCGTCTATTTGAAAATTATATAGTTCTGTTTCTTGTTTCTGGAGGTTTATTATGGATGGTTCTTCCGATTGCAACATTATTTGCCAACCAACACCCCCGCCCCTTTGGTTTTACACAAAACAACCTTGCTGCTTAAAAAGTCTGTTGATTACCACCAACGGTGAACTCGAAGAGCAACTCAATAACGCTAATCCTGCAGAAAATTTGCTGGTTATTGTTCGGGCTCGAGTTCTTGAATTTTTGGTAGAAAAGTTTCTCAAAGATTTGACAGATGCCGTTGTCACGGTGCCGTTTAACACTGTTGCCGATGGTTTGTGCGCATCTTCCAATATGACTGCTTATCCTCGAGATATTGTAGCCCGGGCATTTGCAACAGTTCGAGATGAGCTCATCCATCTTGAGTTCAATCTCATGCGGACTTTTGCGGATGATAACCGGGTGTTTTATGATCCGTATATTCCCTGTACCATTTCTGAAGGATATCTTGCCATACTTTCTCAAAAATATGAGGAGTACCAGAAAAGACTACAGAAGGTACCATCGTCAATCCTTAGTTTAAAAGAAACATACACTTGGCGCATGTTTCTCATAGAGAAAGTCATTGAATCAGTCTCAAGTGGAGCGATGCCTTTCTATACGATGCTTAGACAAGAATTTCTGCTACGAAAGCCACAATCTCAACTTTCTCACGCCAAGGCGGTAGATAATTTTATTATTATCTGGTGTTATGCCACTGGTAATGATAAATTTACCAAGAAACGCGCATAATATCTCTCTTGCGCTACACTTTCCGCATTCCCCACAGACAGTATGTACTCTGTGGGGAATTTTTATATTTTTTACTTTCCTTTGTGCACTTTTGCTTCGATACTCAACACTGCCTTGATGGCATCACCGGCTGAAATATTATTCTGCTTGTATAGCACATCCGATACATCGCCAGCGGCAAAGACCATAGGATCTGATGATGCCTGTGTTCGGTGATCCACCACAACCTCTCCTGCTCCATTGATTTCTACCAACCCTTTTACGATTTCGGAATTTGGTACCGCGCCAATTTCGATAAACACACCCTGCACCGCAAGGGTCGAGGTGGCGTCTGTTTGATTGTTTTTTATCACCACGGACTGGACTGACCCTGTTCCTTTAATTTCTTGCAATTCGGTATTGTAGAGTATCTCTACGTTTGGGTGGCGCTCTACCTTCTCTTGGGTCACTTCATCCCCCCGCAGGGTTGTCGATCTTACTGCTACATATATTTTTTTAGCATAATGAAACAGATCAACTACTGCCTCAAGTGCCGCATTGCCGCCTCCCACCACCACCACTTCCTTATCTTTAAATAACGGCGCGTCACAGGTCGCGCAGTACACGACTCCCCTGCCATCAAATTCTTTTTCTCCGGGAATTGCCAATTTTCGGCGCCGACTTCCTGTCGCGAGCATGATGTATTTCGTCTGCAGCGCTTTACCCAGTTTTGTTGTTATTGAAAATGTTCCATCGGTTTGTTTTTTAATCTCAATGACGCTATCGCCTTCATGCAGATCTATTTCGGGATAGTTCTTGAGGTGTTGTTCCATTTTCTTTGCCAAATCAAAACCCGATATGGTTGTTTCGCCAATCCAGTTTTGGATATCCATGGATGTAATTGACTGTCCTCCAAAGCTTTCGGTTATGAGAGCTGTTTTTATTTTTTTACGAGCAGCATATACTCCCGCGGCACATCCCGCTGGACCAGCACCGATAATTACAAGATCATACATAGTTTGTATATTGTTTTTTCATAGTATCACACCTGTCAAACATATAAAAACCCTGCTTTCGCAGGGTTTTTCAGAATATATTAACCTCAAACTTTTTCAGTTTTATTTATTTAGCGCGGACTCTATCGCCTGTTTGAAATTTTCAAACGGATACGCGCCTTCAAATTTTTGTCCGTTGACGAAAATGGTCGGTGTTGAGCGCACCCCTGCTGCTTGAGCGGCAGTCGTGTCTTTTTTAACCTGCTCCTCGTAGGTGTTGGCACTGAGACATTTCGAGAATGCTGGAACATCTAACCCTTTCTCGCTTGCCAAGCTCGTGAGCGACTGAACATTAATGTTGCCGTTATGCTCCTGTCCGTCTTCTTCTTCCATGCGATAGACGCCATCATGAAACTCCCAGAACTTCTTTTGATCTTTCGCGCATTCTGCTGCTTGAGCGGCCAGGATCGACTCGGGACCCAGGAACTGGAAATTACGAAACACCAGCTTTGCCTTTCCTGTCTTTATGTATGCTTCTCGAATCTGCGCCTCTGCTTCTTTGAAGAATTTTACACAGAAAGGACACTGGTAATCTCCGTACTCAATGATACTCACCGGAGCGTTTGGATCGCCCATAATTACATCGCGCTCCTGAGCTGACGGAGCAGTGCCATTAGCTACCGCATCCTCTGCTGGCTGCACATCGCTGAGCGCGGCAGTTTGACTTCCCCATTTTGATCCGGCAACTCCGACAAACAAAATTGAAGCGGACACTAACACTGCCGCTGCCAAAATACTTACCGGCACTGTAAATTGTTGATCGAAAAATCGTGATGATTTTTTCATCTGACCTTCTGTTTGCATACCATCCGCACCTTGATGCGTGTTGTGTTCGTTATTCATATGTCCTTTTATTCTAAAGCAGTGACTTCTGTCGTCAAGGATGGGTGTTGAAAAGAAAAATCCCCCACGCCGTTTGATTGGCAGGAGGATTTATGTATACCATGCGCACTCTTTAAACTACATTGATTTTTATACCTAGTGTAGTCGTTCGTATAAAAATCGCAGACACTCTTGTATCCGCAGAGAATTCCACTCGCTTTGAGACACCACTGTTATTCGATGTGGGTTTGATCGGTTTTTCTCGTAATCATTCACTATGACCGCAACAAGATATGTCGCTGGCAACGGATGGGGCAACGGTACACAACAGATTCTTTTTTCTCCGTTCCATATCGTTTTATTTTTAGCACATTCCCAGTGAGCGCCGATTGCGGACAAGACGTGTCGCAATCCACATACTCTATATGATAATTTCGCGGCAGCATCGGCAAAATCATCGATACTGGGCAACCTTGTTGTATCCTTCGGTCTTCCCCAAAACACATCCCGTGCATCTACTTGGTAGCTTTCACCATCTAAAAGCCGTTGTATGGTTTCTTTACACCGATTGACTGCTATTGTTCTTTCATCTCCGAACAATCCTACTGGATTCCATAATCCGATCTGCACGTTAGCACGTTTTAGCAGATCGCCTAGCAATAATTGATTGCTTGTTGGCGTATATATTATTTTTTCTTTGATAAACTTCATACTCTACCTCCTTATTTCGTTCTTTCACAATGTCTTTTTGGTGTATATTCTGTTTTGCTGTACGCGGGGATCGCATCCTTTTAGAATATGCCCCCTGCGTGATATGCTGGTAGGTATTATAGTCTTTTATGTTCTCTCTTTCATCTCCCTACACGCCCAGCGGTGATCAGCCGCGCGCTATTGAAAAATTGTCGGCTGGAATTTCTGCGGGGTTAAAAAACCAGACTCTTCTGGGTATCACTGGCTCTGGTAAGACATTTACCATGGCGCATGTAATCCAACACCTCCAGAAACCCGCGCTGATTATTTCTCACAACAAAACACTGGCGGGGCAACTGTATCAGGAATTTCGGGACTTTTTTCCGTCCAATGCGGTTTCTTATTTTGTTTCATACTATGATTACTATCAACCAGAAGCGTATATTCCTTCTTCTGATACCTATATAGAGAAAGAATCAAGCATTAACAGCTTGATTGATAAACTACGGCTTCAGGCGACCGCCAACATTTTGACCCGACGGGATGTAGTGGTTGTTGCTTCTGTTTCGTGTATTTACAACCTTGGCTCTCCTGATGAATACGGCCGCTCTATTTTGGATATTCGCCGCGGGAGCGCTCTGAACATGCTTGATATATCGCGTCGATTAGTTGAATTACAGTATAATCGGGGCGAGTTTGAGCTTTCGCGTGGCAGTTTTCGAGTGAGGGGCACGCATGTTGACATCTATCCGGCATACGAAGATTTTGCCTATCGAATCAGTAGTGACCCCAATGGAATTATTGCGACCATAGCTCGTATCAACCCGACAGATGGAACGACGCTTGAGATACCCGAACAGGACCAGTCGGGCATCGTTATTTATCCCGCCAAACACTACATTGCCGATAAACAATCGATTATTGATGCGCAGGAGCGGATTCGTACCGATCTCCACGCTGAGTGCGCAGCACTGCGCAGCGCCGGACGAATCGCGGAAGCTGATCGCTTGTTGCGCAAAGTTACTTATGACATGGAATTGATTACCGAGGTTGGCTATGTCAACGGTATTGAAAATTATTCTCGATACTTTGACGGCAGAAAACCAGGAGATCCCCCGTTCACGCTCATTGATTACTTCCGCAAGGCATACGGCGATGATTTTATTGTGTTTGTCGATGAATCGCACATGACCATACCACAAGTTCGCGGCATGTTTCATGGCGATCGATCACGCAAACAAACTCTTATTGATTTCGGCTTCCGAATGCGCGCGGCGCTTGATAATCGCCCCATGCAATTTGATGAATTCTATGCTGCCGCTTCCCAATTTGTATATGTTTCTGCAACACCTAACCCTTGGGAAGTTGACCTGTCCCGTCATGACGCACTGACATCTGGCTTTACAGAACATTCCGGAGTTGTTGAGCAGATTATTCGTCCAACTGGCATTCTTGACCCTGAGGTCATTGTTCGCCCCGCCACCAATGAGATACCCGATTTATTGCAGGAAATTCATGAACGAACGCAACGAGGCGAACGAGTACTTGTCACTACCCTCACAAAAAAAACTGCCGAAGATTTAAAATATTATCTTGATGAAAAAAAAGTAAAGGCCGCATACTTGCATTCCGACGTGCATACCCTGGAACGATCGGATATCTTAGATGGTCTGCGCAATAATGAGTTTGATGTTTTAATCGGAGTCAATCTCCTACGCGAAGGCCTTGATCTGCCGGAGGTTACTCTTGTTGCGATCCTTGATGCTGATCGTGAGGGATTTTTACGATCCCGAACATCTCTCGTGCAAACCATGGGTCGAGCGGCGCGCAATGTGTTAGGGCGCGTCATTCTGTATGCCGATACCATTACTGATTCGATGCAATCAGCTATGGACGAGATTGGTCGACGGCGCGCCATACAAATAGCGTACAATACTGCTCACCATATCACTCCCCGCACCATCATCAAGCCAGTGCGGAGTAAAATTGTTGAAAAAGAGGATCCGATTGTTGATTTTATCCATCGTGATTCCGATGAACTTCCCAGCAACAAAGAACTCTCCTCCATCGATGGCAATCGCATGACTCCTTATGACACCAAAAAAATGATTAAAAAACTGGAAAGCGAGATGCGCCGCGCTGCTGAAAATCTTCAATTTGAAGTAGCAATTCGTATTCGGGATAAGATACGTGAACTAAAAGGGTAACAGTTCTTCTATTTTTTAAAACTTTTCATTGATTCTTTTTGATCAAACCGCTATACTGGTCTGTTATGAAACGTCCCAATATTGATACCATAAAAATTCGAGGCGCTCGGCAACACAACCTGAAAAACGTCAGTGTTGATATACCGAAAAACCAATTGGTTGTTTTTACTGGTGTTTCCGGGTCGGGTAAATCGAGTCTTGCGTTCGACACTATTTATGCCGAGGGTCAGCGACGATACGTTGAATCTCTTTCGGCATACGCTCGGCAATTTTTAGGCGTCATGGACAAGCCGGATGTTGATTCTATTGATGGACTATCTCCCTCTATTTCGATTGATCAAAAAACTGTCACCCACAACCCTCGTTCCACCGTTGGGACTATCACTGAAATCTACGACCTTATGCGTCTTATCTTTGCCAGAGTCGGGCACCCCCATTGCCCTAATGACGGCACTGAAATTACCAAACTTTCAACGGACGAAATTTTAACAAAGACGCTTGATGTCATGCGCGACATCGTCTCATCAAAACAAGCCGGAGTGCAGCAATTTATCATCCTTTCCCCAATGGTGCGCGCTAAACGAGGAGAGTTTCGCGACCTGATTGCCAATATCAGATCGAAGGGATTTGTTCGAGCGCGAATTGACGGAGAAGAAGTGGCGATTACCGATGATATTGTTCTTGGCAAAACACAGAAACATACTATTGAGGTTGTTATTGATTCTATCCCCGCCTCCCTCACCGATCTCACCAGTGATATGTTTTTCGCGAACTTGCGCAGCAGATTGGCCCACGATATTGAACAGGCGGTCAATTTATCGGCTGGTTCTGTTATTTTAAAAACTCGTGATGGCGAGCACCTTTTTTCTGAAAAATTTTCCTGTCCTGTCTGCGGACTCTCTCTTCCTGAAATTGAACCTCGCCTCTTTTCATTCAACTCCCCTTTGGGCGCATGTGAAACGTGCAGAGGGCTAGGTACTATCTACTCGGTTGATCCCGAGCGTATCATCAACAAACAACTCAGTGTCAGCGAAGGAGGTATTATTCCTTTTTCGGGAGTTTTTTGGCAGGACACCTGGTATGGACGTTTGATCGCCACCATGGCTGTCGATGAAAATTTTCCTCTAAAAACTGCTCTTGGACAGCTCTCGCGCGAACACCTCGATCTTTTACTCTATGGCAATGGCAAAGAGTACGATGTTCCGGGGACTAACCGCTTTGGAAAAGATACTGTTGTCCACGAGCGATTCGATGGCGTTGTTGCTGAGCTTGAACGCCGATTTCGGCACGCTGACAGCGACATGGGCGGCGAAGTAAATAAATATTTAAAAGAAGAAGAGTGCACCGCCTGTCATAGACAAAAACTAAAACCCGAGGTACTCGGCATTACTGTGTGCGATCGCAATATCGCCGAGATCAGCGAGCTCACTATCGTAGCATTACTTGATTTTCTCAAACACAACCTTGTTCAATCACTGAATGAATACGAAACAACAATCGCCAAACCAATCTTAAAAGAGATTGAGACTCGCTTGCGTTTTTTACATAATGTCGGACTTTCCTATTTGACTATTTCTCGCCTGGCAAAGACATTGTCCGGCGGAGAACTTCAGCGCATTCGTCTAGCTTCGCAAATTGGAACCGGATTAACTGGCGTATTGTACGTCTTGGATGAACCATCAATCGGACTGCATCCTCGTGATGTCTCTGCCCTTATTGCAACCCTAGATAATCTGAAACACCTTGGAAACAGCTTGATTGTCGTTGAACATGACGAAGAGACTATTGCGGCAGCCGATTATTTGGTTGAGCTTGGTCCTGAGGCAGGAAAGCACGGAGGGCGAATCACGTTTACCGGCACTCTTGCCGCGATGAAAAAATCAAATCAATCCATTACCGGCCCCTTCTTGTCTGGAAAAAGAAAGATAGCGAGCAACCCGCACACCCTCGTTACCAACCGCGGCTCACTCCAGTTGGTTGGCGCGCGCGAGCATAATCTAAAAAATATCACCCTACATATACCGTTGGGAAACTTGGTTACTGTTACCGGTGTTTCTGGTTCTGGTAAAAGCACTCTCATTGGCGATACACTTTATCCTGCTTTATACTATCACCTCAACGATACGCTCCCCGACCATATTGGCGCATTCAAAGAATTGACTGGTTACAGCGGCATTGATCGGGTATTTTTAGTCGATCAGTCGCCTATTGGTCGCACTCCCCGATCTAACCCGGCAACGTATGTTGGATTTTTTGATGCTATTCGAGATATCTTTGCTCAAACAACCGAGGCGCGCGCCCGCGGTTTTAACAAAGGACGATTCTCTTTCAACCTGAAAGGTGGGCGATGCGAGAAATGCCAGGGAGGAGGACTTGTCACTATTGAGATGCAATTTTTGCCCGATGTGTATATTACCTGCGATGTCTGCGAAGGGCGACGCTATAATCGCGAAACTCTTGATATCACTTACAAAGGCAAAGCGATTGATGAAATTCTCAAGATGACCGTCGATGAGTCGGCTGCTTTTTTTAAAAATCATTCCGATATTTATTCCAAACTCTCTACATTGCAAAGTGTTGGTTTGGGATATATTGAACTTGGACAAGCAGCAACAACATTTTCTGGCGGCGAAGCTCAGCGCATTAAACTTGCAGATGAACTTTCTCGAAAGAATTCGGGCAAGACTGTATACATTCTTGATGAACCGACAACTGGTTTGCATTTTGCTGATATTGAAAAACTTCTGTTGGCACTATACCGTCTCGTGGAATTAGGTAATACCGTTATTGTCATAGAACACAACCTCGATGTCATAAAAAACTGCCAATACATTATTGACCTTGGTCCTGAAGGAGGCGCGGGAGGCGGTGATTTGGTATATCAGGGTCCTCTGCCGGGTATTCTTAGCGTTTCTCATTCTTATACTGGCAGATACCTTAAAAAACATCTGAGAATGTAACCGCGTCATTTTATGTTTGACCATCTTCTCCCTTATATTCAATCGGCGCCCGCCACTATCGGCGTATATTTATTTCGCAATAAACGAACTATTCTATATATCGGAAAATCAATCCATATCAAAGCTCGTCTCAAAAGCCACCTTGAAAATGCCCGCGCTGATGCCAAGGAGCGCGCTATTTTTGAAGCATCTGCATCAATAGAATGGATTCCTACGGAAAATGAATTCTCTGCTCTGTTACTAGAGTCTCGTCTGATCAAAAAACATCTCCCCCGCTACAATGTCATCTGGAGAGATGGCAAAAGCGCTCTATATATCAAAATTCCCACTACCGATCCCTACCCCATTGTTTCGCTGTGTCGAAAAGAAGATGATGGATCGTCCTTGTATTTTGGACCATTTTCAGGTGTTCGTATTACGCGAACTATTCTTCGTGAAATTCGATCAGTTATCCCGTTTTGTACTCAACGGTTCCCTGCGTCCCATCCCTGTTTTTATTCAAAAATTGGACTCTGCAATCCTTGCCCGAGCGCGATCATTCGCGCACCCGCATCCGCACAGTCTTTGCTGCGTCGGCACTATCAACATAATATCCGCGCGGTCATTTCAATTCTCAGAGGCAATAGCGAGCGTGTTCTTTCAGGATTACGGCGAGATATGCGCGATGCTTCGGCGCATCATGAATTTGAAACCGCTCTTGCTCTGCGCAATCGTATTTTTCGATTTCAAAAACTGATCACCGAGCGCATTGATTTCGGTAATCCGCACAGTGATACGTTTTACCACGCAGATCCAGAAGCAGGAGCGCGCATACTCCATACATTTCTCATTCAATTTTTTCCTACTATTGCTCCCTTATCTCGAATTGAATGTCTTGATATCTCACACACATCTCAACGAGAAATTGTTGGCGGTATCGTTGTCGCCCGCCATGGAATGATTGATAAAAATCAGTATAGAAAATTCAAAATAAAAGATCCTTCCGTACATTCCGATTTTGACGCCATCGAAGAAGTGATCCGTCGTCGGTTTTCTCAAGAGCGCATCTCATCGTGGGGATTACCGGAACTTTTCATTGTTGATGGCGGAACTCCTCAAGTTCGGCGCGTCGTGAACATAATGCGTGATTTATCAATTTCCATTCCTATTATTGGAATAGCGAAAAATCCCGATCGACTGGTTCTTGGAATTGATTCGTTTCCCACGATGCGCATGCACGCATCCAATCCCGCATTCAATCTCATTCGACAGCTTCGAGATGAGGCGCATCGATTCAGCAAAAAATACCATACCAGCTTACGAGACAAACAATAATTTCATCTTGTTTAGTCTTGATATATTCCGATCCCTGCTTCTGGGTCATGAACAAGGTCATGTGCAGTTTTATCAACTGCTTCTTTCGAGTTAAACCGAGGATTATATCCAAGTGCCTTTATTTTTGAGTCATCAAATTCATAGGTTGCTACATCACCAGGCCAGGCAGGAGCACCAGTGTAGTTGATATGTATATTTTCGATTCCTTTTTCTTTTAATAATGCTGCTAAAATTTCATTTACTGAGACGAGTGGATTATTACCAATATTGTAAACATTAATAGGATATATACCCTTATTCCAACCCATCATGATTGCCTCTACTAAATCAAGTACATATATGTACGGCTTTGCCTGCTTGCCATCTTGCGCAACCGTTATTTGCGTTGGGTCTGCTTTTAAAAATCGTAAAAAATTTACAAATACTCCGTGCGTTGCTCGGGGACCACAGACATTTGGGAATCTAAAAATCCATGTTTGTATATTATGCACATTCGCAAACGCGTAAATGAATGCCTCGGACGCTAATTTAGCAGCACCATAATTTGATTCTGGCATGAGCGGGCCACTTACTTCTGAAATCAATCCTTTCATCCCTCCATACATTGCAGATGTTGAAGCAAAAACCAGTTTTTTTACTTCCCACTTTTTCATTGCCTGCAATACAGCGTATGTAGTAAGAAATGTGTTTTTTAGATCAACACTCGCATCATGCGATCCAGCTCCAATATCAGAATTGGCAGCAAGATGAAATACACATTCTGGCTTAAAACTTTCAAATAGTTCATCGGTCTTTTTTTCATCAGAAATATCGGCGTTTACAAACGTAAATTTTTTATTATCTTCGTGCTGTTTGAAATGCTTTTTTGTTCCCAAGGTGAAATTATCAATTGATAAAACGGTATGTCCGTCCTTTAATAGCCTATCAATAACGTGAGATGGTATAAAACCTGCTCCACCAGTAACGATTATTTTCATACATACACCATACTACCATTTTTCTTATTTTGAAAGCGTTTCGTATTTGTATATTTCTAATTTCTTTTCTTTCTTTGCATGATTGAATTATTGCGCCACATCGTATATATTATTTGGTATATAGTCAATACTTCTTCCATGAATGTTCAACTGAAAACAAAGGTGCTTGCGGTATTTTTTGGAGATATTTTCTTCTTATATCTTAGTCTTTTTCTCACTCTCCTCTTACGATCTGGTGGGGCTTTGCCATACGATATCATTGCCATTCATTTATTACCATTCACTATTATTTTTTCTTTTTGGCTATTAATTTTTTATATTACAGGTCTTTATGATGTTCATCGCATGCGCAACAGTGTTGATTTTTTTTCATATCTCTTTGTTGCTTTGCTTGTAAACATATTTTTTGCTGTAGTGTTTTTCTATATATTCTCTTCGTTTGGTATTGCTCCCAAAACCACTCTTGTCGGTTTTGCAACTACTTTTTTTATCTTAGAAGCATTTTGGCGGCGAGCATTTAATCGTTTTGTCGCCCATCGCGCCACAAAACTTCCTGTTCTTATTTTGGGAGATACAGCCACAACTCTCACTCTTGCTGATTTTATACATAATAATCCTCAACTCGGATACGCTCTTCATTCTCATATTACTACTCCTATTGAACCAGAAAAGATCCATAATCTCCTTTTAAAAAATCAAATATCGGTGGTTGTTATCCCTGAAAACTTGACTGCTCATGCATCTCTGGCCAAGACCTTAACCGATGCGGTCGTACATGGCGTTGAGGTCCATAGCGAGATTGTTTTTTATGAACATATAATGCGACAAATTCCCCTTTCAAGCGTAACTCCCGCGTGGTTTTTCGATGTTGCGTTTAGCAGCCCCACTCTTTACGATCAATTCAAGCGCGGTGTTGAACTTATTGCTGCTTGCTTGCTTCAGGTTCTTATTTTTCCTATTGAACTTTTCATAGTTATTATTATTTTTATCACTTCCCCTGGCTCGGTGTTGTACAGTCAATTACGCGTTGGGAGACATAATAAAATTTTTCGATTATACAAATTCCGTACCATGCGGATAGATGCGGAAAAAAACGGCGCTCAATGGTCAACTGGCGCTAACGATCCTCGCGCCACTTTCATAGGAAAGCTCTTGCGATATACTCATCTTGATGAACTGCCACAACTCTTTAATGTCATTCGTGGCGAAGTTTCCTTTGTGGGACCCCGACCAGAACGCCCTGAAATAATAGAGAAAATAGCTCCCGAGGTGCCATTCTACCACATGAGACACATGGTTAGTCCGGGCATTACCGGCTGGGCACAGATTAACTTCAAGAAAGATCAAACAATCGAGGATGTGAAAACGAAATTACAGTATGACCTTTACTACATTGAACACCGCTCTTTTCTGTTTGATATTGCCATTATTATTCGTACTATAAAATCATTTTTTATCAACACCTAGTCGCTCACCAATAAATCATCTCTTCTTTATTTCTTTTTCTTCCCCTACCTATCATGTGGAAAAATATTTTACGATTCTTTTTTAAAAACCAAACGACTGGTCAAACGATACTGAAAAATTCTTTTTGGTTGTTTTGGGGAAGCGTTGTATCGCGTATTATAAAATCACTCATCATTATTTACGCGGCGCGTGTCCTAGGAGCAGCTGGGTGGGGTGCATTTTCCTATACATTAAGTCTCGCTGCCTTGTTAACTATCTTTATTGATTTCGGGATTAATGGACTGATTACCCGCGAATCATCAGGTGCTAACAGCGATCGTCGTGATTCTTACTTTGTGACTGCTCTTGTTATTAAATCACTATTTTTACTATTTGTACTTGTTGGAGTATTTTTTATTGCTCCCTATTTCGTTCACGAACATCGCATTCTCACCTTACTTCCCCTTATGGCTTTAATTGTAGGATTTGATAGTTTGCGTGATTTCGGCGCCGCTCTCTCTCGGGGGTTTGAGAAGATGGAAATTGAGGCATTTATTCAAATTGCTACCAATATTTTGATTGTTGTGGCTGGCTTTATTGCTCTTAGAATTTCAGCCACAGAAGAATCTCTGGCATGGGGTTATGCTCTTGGTACCGGAGTTGGTATGGTTTTGGCTTTTGTACCCTTTGCCTCTTATTTTAGAAATTTTCGCGCTAAATTTTCTCTGTCTTTGGTGTGGTCAATTCTTGCCCGAAGCTGGTCATTGGGCGTTATGAGTCTTTTAGGCTCACTCCTTATTAACACCGATATGATTATGATTGGTTGGTATCGCTCACTGGAAGATGTTGGTATTTACAGCGCCGCTAATCGCATTGTTCAACTTGTCTACATTTTACCGGCGCCTATTGCTACTGCTTTTTTCCCACAACTTGTTCGGGCATTTGGAGATCCAAAACGCTTTTCTTTTATTTTACAAAAGTCATTTTTGATTCTCACTCTTCTTTCGGTTCCCTTCACTATCGGCGGTGCTTTACTATCTGGTCAGATTTTACAATTTCTTTATGGCACAAAATACGATGCGGGCGCCGCGAGCTTCATTCTCCTTAACTTGACCTATATCCCTATCTTTTTTGGTATCACCATGAGTAATGCCCTTTTTGCTGCTCAACGAGAACGCGCCCTTCTTTTTGCTGCCATCTTTTCTTTTCTTGGTAATTTTATTTTAAACCTTTTTTTGATTCCCCGTTTTGGTATTACTGGCTCTGCTGCTTCTACTCTTATCAATCTCACTCTTAACTGGTTTTTCATGATGTATCTTCTAGGGCATGGCGCATGGAAACACATCTTTTTAGGAACGCGTAATATTTTTATTGCCGGATGTATCATGGGAGGAGTTATTGTGCTCTGTAATTATCTTTCATTCCCTGTCATTGCGACTATTGCTATTGCTTCATGCGTATATTTTTTGGCATTGTTGTTATCTAAAGAAAAAACAATTTTCGAAGCATTTGGATTTCTACGAAAAGGCGTTTCATAACATTTGACTTTTTTATAAAAACTCAGTACTTTTTCTTTGTACCTTTCAATCTACAAAATTGATATTTTACTGCTGGAGGTTTTTATGTCTGAACAAACGTTAATAGCGCTTTGTGGCCCGCCCTTTGTTGGAAAAACAACCATTGGTGACGCATTGCGAGATCATTACCGTTACCCATTCGTCGCTGTTGATCGGTTTCGACCACTGCTCTATGGTCGTTCCGTAAGTTATGCGGAAGATCCTGTTGGCGATATGGCTCAGGTGCATCGAGCATATGCGGCTATGCGCGCCACCACAGATGCATTACTTGGGCTGGGAGATTCGGTTATTTTTGAATGCACGCTTTCGAAAATTTCCTATCAACACCAGAATATCGATTTTTTGTTGGAGCAACATCCCCTCATTAATCTACGGATTATCCTTTGCTGGATTCCGGATGAAAAAGAGGAAATAATTAAGACGCGTGTTGCTGAAAGAGACATATCACAATCCCCATCCGGCGCTACATCCATCACTGATCACAGACGAGTAAGGGAGCGGTTCGAGAATATTGCGCACCCTCATTACCGTCTCGACACGTCGCTTCCTTTTGAAGAATGCTTGCGGCAAGCCATTGCCTACATTGATGTTCCCCGAAAGTGATTGTGCACCCCTTTTATTTTTCATTTTTTCCAACCTTGCGTTATTATGGCGCAAGGTTTTTTATTATCATCCTCAATGCATCTGCTGTGGTGCCAACTATTTTATCCGGCTCTACTGAAAACTTTCCATCATTCCCCCCATAGCCCTGTTTTACCAATATAGTCGTTGCTTTTATTTTTTTACCAGCAAAAATATCTTGGGTCATATCACCTATGACGAAACTTTTTTCTAAATCTATATTAAATTCTTTACAAGCTTGCTGAAACAATCCGGTTTTTGGTTTTCTGCATCGACAGATGATTATATATTTTTCAACATTGGCATGAGGATGATGTGGGCAAAAATAGAACCTATCTATTCGAGCTCCCTTTTTATAAAATCTTTTTGCAAGCATTTTGTGAAGTTCGATAACGCCTGTTTCGGATATTAATCCCCGAGCAATAACTGGCTGATTTGTTATCACAATAACCGGAATACCGATAGTGTTTATTTTTTTTATTTGATCAATCACACCCTTTGATATTTTAAACTGAGATTTTTTCCAATTTAAATGAGGGCTGTCGATAATTGTACCGTCTCTATCGAGAAAAACAGCGGGTATTTTTGATATTTTTTCACCCTTCTCGATGATACTTTTTTTATTTTTTTGTTTGGTAATATTTTTTTGCTTTTTCATATTTTTCAGGATTTCCTATATCTAAAATTGGCTCCTCAGCAACTATCCCAAAAATGGCGTGATCAGCTTTTTTAACTATCTCTGGAAGCACATCGCCATCAAGTTTTATTGGCGTAGCAACGGGAATATTTTTTAGGATATCTTTTGATAATATATACAGACCCGCATTCCCAAAGATATTTTCTTCCAATTCTTGTATCTCGTGTGGACGCTTATACCATTTTCTAATGCGATTTGAATTCATATCTATGTCTGCCAAATCAGCATTTTTTGGGTCTTGAGTTTTTTTCAAAACAATCGTTGCTAATGCATTATTTTTTTTGTGCACCTCTATTAATCGTCTGAAGTCAAAAAAATGTAATTCATCACCATACATAAATAAAAAATTTTGAGAGAGTAACCCTTCCACTTTCTTTATCGCTCCGGCAGTATCCATCAACTGCTGGGATTCGTCACTATAGGTAATGGAGACTCCAAATTTTTCACCATTCCCAAAATACTCAATAATTTTTTCTGGCAAGTAGTGAAGATTGATAATGAAATTTAAAAATCCTTGATCACGCAATAATTCTATTGTGTGCTGAAGTAATGGCTTGCCTGGGGCAATTTCTACCATTACCTTAGGAATAGTATTGGTTATCGGACGCAGTCGCGTACCCATTCCTGCTCCTAAAATAAGTACGGAATATTCCTTGTACTCTTTTTTTGTCATTGATTTATTTCCCGCTTCGAACTACCAACTCGTCAAAATAGTTTTTGAAGTATTTCGTCATCATGTGCATCACCACATCATGCACGCCTTCTACCAATTCATATTCCCCTTTTTCTGTTGATACGACAATTTTAGCGTCGGCCAGATGCGCAAGTTTTCCTCCATCAAAACCGGAGACCCCGATAACGGGAATATGGCGCGATTTTGCCAACTCCACTGCTTTTATAATATTTGTGGAATTTCCTGAACTCGAAATCGCAATAACACAATCTGTGTCTTGTAAATAATTTTGCAGCGGACCGGCAAAAATCATGTCAAACCCAACATCATTACCCCATGCAGTTATTTCTTCATCGGTTGTCGGTACTCGAATCGCTTGAAATCGCCTCACGTGTTGATCGAGATTATGACTAAATACAGTTTTATTAAAATCACTCACCCAGTGGGTTGCGAGCGCTAACGACCCTCCATTACCAAACGCGTAGACTCTGCCATCTTGTTCAAATGTCGCCTGCAAGATATTCAGTGCTTTCGCAATTTCTTTTTGTGGCAACGCCCGTATCGCTTCTACCGATTTATCTGAGAATTGTTGTATGTATTTTTCTATCATAACCGTTTAGGAGAAATTTGAATAGTGTTGATCTCCATTAAAAATAATTTCTGACCCGGATTGGACTAACTTTATTGGAACTTCGACAAATCCTTCCATATGATTTACTTTTGCCATCTCCATCATCGCTTTTTGTATCATTGGTTTTTTTTCAATTGGCGATAAAAAGAGTATGCATCCGCCGCCGCCTGCTCCTAAAATTTTACCACCCCATGCACCTGCCTGCATTCCTGTTTGATATAAATCATCTATAACAGTAGACGAAACATTGGAAGCGAGCGTTTTTTTCATCTCCCACGCATTTTGGAGCATTACTCCCAATCCATGAAAATCGGCAGACAGTAGCCGCGTTTTAAACTCATCGACCGAATAAGCCATTGCTTTTAATGTTTCGAATTTTTTATCGGTATTTGCTTTTTGTTCCGTCAACACGCTGGCAGCATCACGAGTAATACCAGTGAAAAATAACGACATATGATCTTCTAATCCAAGTCTAGTTTGAAAATCAATTAGAACCGGCTCAACAGATACAGTATCGTCTGGATTAAATGTTATAACATTAAACCCACCAAATGCAGCAGCGTACTGATCTTGCTTTCCTATTGGCTCCCCTACCAAATCTATCTCGAGTCTGCTGGCAGCTTCTGCTACCTCTGCCGTACCAATTTTTTTTCCCTGATACGCATGAAGGGCCTTAATGAGCGCCACAGAAAAACTTGATGATGAACCAAGACCGGTTTTCGTTGGTAGTGGCGCAAAGGATCCAATCTCAAGACCATGAGTAATCCCCATAGTATAAAGCGCCGCTTTTATGCGGGTGTTTTGTAATTTTGCAGGATGATCTACTGTCTCTGAAATAGAGTATCGCGCAGACACTTTCTTAACCAGTGGCGTTCTATTTATTGCAATGTATACAAATTTATCGATAGCTGTGGATATTACTTTTCCCGGATGCTTCCTATAGAACGATGGAAGATCGGTTCCTCCACCCACAAAACTAATTCGCATTGGGGCACGTGATAATATCATTGTACTTTACATGCTATGGGAAGCTGTCGGCAGTGTCAAAGGATTGTCAAACTATTATATTTTCCGTTTAATACTGGATAAAAAATTGTGTAGATTTCTTCGTATACCCTCTGGAAATAATGAAAAAATCAACTGCCCTACATTTAACATGAAGGCAAAATAAAAATATGGATATTCCTTTCGATGAA
This sequence comes from Candidatus Parcubacteria bacterium, assembly GCA_039798365.1. Taxonomy (GTDB): domain Bacteria; phylum Patescibacteriota; class Minisyncoccia; order UBA6257; family 2-01-FULL-56-20; genus JBDKGD01. The sequence continues at coordinate 999 of JBDKGD010000041.1, read as the reverse complement.
CTGTAATAAATTTTAGTATTGTTTGAGCTTGCCTCCTTTGGTATTTATATGAATTATTTTGACCCGCTGATAAATATGCGGTTGAATACTCGGGCACATTATAGAATTTCCCTTTTCTTCCTAACTTAAGCCACAAATCCCAATCTTCAGCAAAGTCCCAATTACTGTATCCTCCCACGAGTCGAGCAGCATCGGCTCGAAATAAAACCGTCGTATGCGAAAAAGGATTCGCAAATAATGCTTTCTTTCGGATATCTACATCTTCTCTATTTTTAAGATATCGATACAATTCTTCGCCTTTTTCATCTATTACTATCATTCCCGTTCCCACAATCACATATTCTTTATTTTTCTCCAAAAAATCAACCTGTTTTTCTAGCTTCTGTGAATCTATCCAATAGTCATCGTCATCTAATCGAGCAATGTACTTGCCTTTAGCTATCGCCAATCCCTTGTTTAAATTCTTTGGCAAATCAGGGTATTGATTTACCACATTTGTTATCACCGTGATTCGATAATCCGTCTCTGCCCATTTTTTTATTATTTCCGGCGTCTCATCTGTTGATGCATCGTCTACTATAATAAGCTCCCAATCTTTATATGATTGACGCATAACACTATCTATGGCGCGTGGCAATAAACCCGCCCTGTTATACGTGGGAAGAATGATTGACACGCTGATGTTTCTTTTATTATCAGACATATTTCTTTAATTTTATTCTCTGCCTCATTGTTCGAGCAAAACCAAGCATTGGTATATATTGTTCAACGTACGCGTACCACAATTTAATTCTATGTTGCCACAAGATCTTATTTATACGAAATGCATGTTTTTCCTGTATTGACATATTGTCTGTCGTATTTTTAATCAACAGATATGCTGTTTTCTTTTGCCCTATCTCTCCTGCGGGAACACGTGAAAGACTTGATTTTCTTACTCTATATTTTGCCAATCGCTCAGGCATAAAATCAAATCGCGCTCCCGCATAGGCCCACCGA
>JBDKGD010000040.1:0-15689 GCA_039798365.1 Candidatus Parcubacteria bacterium | reverse complement strand
GAGGAGTCCACGATCGTCCGCGGGGTGTCGTTCTGGCAGATCCCCTTGATGATGATCGTCCTCGATATCCCTTTGTAGGCGCAAGATCAGGCGTGTTTGTTTGTCGTGCTGATTCAGGCATGCTCTCTGGCAGTTTCGAGACGGGCAGAGTGGCGCGGATTAACCGTTCTATTGTTTTGACATCACCTTTTTCGTTTGGTCGAGCAAATGATATTGCGTGTCCGCTCCCTCCCGCGCGTCCTGTTCGTCCGATTCGATGCACATAGTCTTCGGGATTATCGGGGAGATCGTAATTTAAGACGAGTTCGATATTGCTTACATCAATACCGCGAGCGGCAATGTCTGTCGCTACTAAGATTCTATACCGACCGCGCTTGAAGCCGTCGAGTGCTTCTCTGCGTTGCGCCAATGATCGGTTCGCATGAATTTCAGCCGCGGTGTGACCAACTGCCCGAAGGTGTGCTGCTATCTTTTTTGCTCCAAACTTTAGACGGGAAAATACCAGTACCGATCCTCGATATTTTTGCAGCAATGTTTCCAGGAGCGTCAGTTTATGATCCTGTGAAACGAAAAATAATTCTTGGGTTACATGATCCGCGGTGCTTCCTGGTCGCGCTATTTCTACTCTTACTGGCATTTTCAGATATGTTTTTGCAATGCCTACGATTTCTTCTGGCATTGTTGCTGAAAAAAGCATTGTTTGTCGTTGCGGCGGAACTGACTCCATGATTTTTTTTAGTTGTGGAGCAAATCCCATATCGAGCATTCTGTCTGCTTCATCCAGTACGAGTATGCTTACCCCCCAGAGAGACATTGTTTTTTGTTCGAGATGGTCGATGATTCTGCCGGGCGTGCCAATGATAATATGGGGATTTCGTTCCAGTTGGCGGATTTGCCGGTATATTGGTTCGCCTCCTATAAGAACGGCGGTGCGAATTCCTAGTGGCATGGCGATTTTTGCCAAAGATTCATTCACTTGCAACGCAAGTTCCCGCGTAGGAACCACTATTGCTCCAGCTCCCGATTCATTTTGGAGGAGTTGCTGTATGAGTGGAATGCCAAAAGCGAGTGTTTTTCCGGTTCCGGTTTGGGCGATTCCCATGATATCTTTCCCTTCGATTGCAACGGGTATTGATTGTTCTTGGATTGGTGTGGGATGAGAAAACCCTATCTTCTGTAGTGTTGTCAGTAGGGCAGGGGCAATTCCGAGTCCGTGAAATCCTTTGTCGGTTTGTGTCATGTACTTTACATAATTGCATAATTATGGTTTTTTGTACACCCCCGAGCTTGAATCGTTTTATACATCGCGCTGTTTTTCGTATACTAAATGGGTATTGAAATATCTATGATATGACTATTTTTAATACCAAAGAAGTGAGCGTTTCTATTGAAGAATCGGTTCGTTCTCTGCGTCGGGATTTTCACAAGACGCTTGTTTCGTTGTCTTCGGGGGCGATTTTGCTTACCTTTACTATTATTCAAATTCTACCCCGTGATTTTTCTTGGAAATTTGCATTGCAGTTTTCGTGGGTTTGTTTTGCTGTTGTTATCATGCTCGATTTCGCCTCTTATTTGTTTCAGCTTAATCGAATTGTCTATTTTCTTGCAGGTGCCCGCTATCTTGAGCGCACCGAAGATGAACGCGATCAACAGTCAGGTCTCTCTCTGATTGATTCTTCAATTCGGTTTCTTGCTATTGATATTTGGCTGGAGATTGTTGAGCTATCTGTTTTCTTGCTCGCTTTGATCGGGTTACTGGTATTTGTTATGAAAAATTTTTAATTTTTATGAATCAATCTGAAGAAGTTGTGGTATTTGGGGGAGGCTGTTTTTGGTGCACGGAAGCCGTGTTTGTTGATGTGCGCGGTGTTATTTCTGTGATGCCTGGATATGCGGGTGGATCAGTTGAGCACCCTACGTATGACGCGGTGTGTTCGGGACGCACTGGTCATGCTGAAGTTGTCCGTGTTACGTTTGATCCCGCGCGCATTTCATTTGAGGACTTGCTTACTATTTTTTTTGCCACGCATGATCCAACGACCTTGCATAGACAGGGAAATGACGTGGGCACTCAGTACCGATCTGTTATTTTTTTTACGACCGACCGTCAACGAGATGAGGCGCTTCAATTTATTTCTCGACTGTCAGCAGATGATGATTCTTCGGGGACTATTGTCACTGAAGTCGTGCCGCTTTCTAGTTTTTATCCGGCGGAGGATTATCATCGAGAGTACTATAAGTACAATTCTTCGCAACCTTACTGCCAGCTTGTTATTTCTCCTAAACTTAAAAAACTTAAAGAACGGTACCGCGCACTGTTAAAAGAATAAATTGTCTGTATTGCCGAGCTGTCGTTTTTTGACTTTTTATTTTTTTATAGTATTATTTTTTCCAGACCTTTGATAGCGCTTGCTATCTTGCATCTAGTTGGATATCTGCAAGGCGAATTTCTCGCACCAGGAGCAACAGTATGACGACAGTATTTTGTAGAAATATCACACCTTCCCAGAAAATGATGCCACCTTTACCCAATGCTGACTACTTGTTTTCTTTGGAGTCGAGTGGTGATCTGTGGCATTTTGATTTTAGGCGTCTTGATATTTTTTTGGATATTGGAGAAGTATTTCGGCAAACATGTAGTCCTGTTTTGTATTTGGAAAATGGGCTACCTGATCTTCGCTTGTCTTATTCTTTTGTTTCTCCGTCTGTATTAGTTAAGCCAACGTATTCTGAGTTGGCAGATTCTTTTTCCAGACCTCTTCCTGATATGGTGGTCGCGAGTTTTGTGCCTTTTGTATTCTTGGAGGCACTTTTAAGTCGTCGAGATTGTTTCAGTAATCTTGACCATTTTAGTCAGCTTCGCGAAGCTCCAAGCGTATTTTTTATTCGGGATAACGGAGGAGATATCCATGGTGTTGTTGTCCAATCATCGGGGCGCAAGACTTGGTCTGTTTCGTTGCGATCTCTTTCGGCCTCGTGTCCTGATCGTTTCTGTCTATTTTTGCCTGTAAACAGATAAGCGTCCTTTCTTTTGCCATTCCGGAAGTTTTATCAAATGTGCGCATTTGTTGAAACTTCCGGTTTTTTTATTGTCGTGCCGGTAGGTAGATTGGTCCGAATGATCCTACTGTTGTTCCAAGAGCATCTTTTGCTTCCAATGTGTAGTACCAGGCAGACTGCACTGAATCGTCGACAATTCGAATGAAATTTATACCGCTTTTAACGGTGTGCCCCCTTGTCAACAAGAGCATGCCCGTTTCTGTTGCTGTTTTTTTTCTGTATACTGCCACTTTTACTGTGTCGACTGGCATATTTTGCCAACCAATTTCTATGCCGGTATCTGCGTGAACGACCCAGAATGGTTCTGTGGGATACTGTTGGGTTGTGTGCGTAATGGGTGTGCCATTTGGCGTGTAGTAGATTGCCGTTGGCGAGGAGGTTGTGGTTTGAGATACTGGAGTATTGTTTGATATTGGCGGTATTGATTGTGTCGATGTATCCGTTGGGGGAGTCTGAGGTGTTGTCGGCGTTGTCAGCGTGGCGTTGGTAGTTGATGGTGCGGGTGTTTGCTGTGCTTCTTGCACGGGAGAGGTGAATGTTATGGTTCCCGTGGCTGACACTGTTTCAACGTAGTATAGGTATTCTGATGATGTTCCGGCTGTCCCCAGCAGTATATCAATGAAGTCGGGTTTGTTAGTTTTTTGCTGTTCGAGGGTTATTGTTTTCCATTCTACCCATTCAGGATGTTCTGCTGAGAAGCGGTAGATGATTATTTTTTCGGTGTTTCCTGCTAAGGTGTTCCACAAGAGTGTTAGCACTTCTTTGCTTTTTTTTACAATCGCGATTTCTGTTTTTTCATCATGGTGCGCTTCTTTCTCCTGTTGCCGTACTAATTCTTGCGGAGTGACAACATCGTTGAACGCGAAGTATAGCCCTACTGCTCCTACGAGGATAGCAACAATAAGTATGATGACATATATATTGAGGAGCTTTATTCCCATTTTTTTCAGTATACCATTTTTTTCCCATACTTATTCACCAATTATTTTATTTCCGCATGTGATATAATTTTTGTGTATGCGCGATATTAAGACGCTTGAATTAGCGATTGAACGACAACTGATCCGACCACTAGAAGATATTTCTATTGTTAATCTTGTTGATATGTTTGTTGAGTACGCGTACGTCAGTCGTGCATCTGATGTTCATATTCAACCCGAGCGCGATTCGGTTCGGATTCGTTTTCGCGTTGATGGTATTTTGCGTGATATTTTTGAAAAAATACGAGTTTCTAAAGATCTTCATCAGGAAATTATTTCCCGCATTAAAGTTATGTCTGGATTGCGTACCGATGAGCATTTAGCTCCCCAAGATGGTCGTTTTCGCAGTCATATAGATGAATTGGGAGATGTTGATGTTCGGGTTTCTATTGTGCCCACCTATCATGGAGAGAATGCGGTCTTTCGAGTTCTTGCCGAGACTCAGTCATTTCAACTTGCTGATCTTGGTTTTGCCCCTGCTGATTTAAAGAAAGTTGAATCAGCAATCCGGAGACCGTACGGCATGATTTTGGCTAATGGACCTACCGGATCCGGAAAATCAACCACGCTGTACACTATTTTAAAACAGTTAAATGCCCCCGGAACCTCAGTTGTTACGATAGAAGATCCTATTGAGTATTCTTTGGATGGCGCTACCCAAATTCAGGTGAATGCCCAGGCGGGTTTAACTTTTGGCAGTGGCTTGCGTTCAATTTTGCGTCAAGATCCAAACGTCGTGATGGTAGGGGAGATTCGTGATTCTGAAACTGCTGGTATTGCGGTTAATGCGGCCCTTACTGGGCACTTGGTTCTTTCAACGCTCCATACGAATGATGCTGCTACCACATTTCCGCGTCTTATTGATATGGGCGTTCCTCCGTTTTTGGTTACTTCGACTGTCAATATTGCCATGGGTCAGCGTCTGGTGAGAAAGATTTGTCAGGCGTGCAAGAAGGAACGAGTGCTTAGTCCCGAGGAACGCGCAAGTTTACAGGATATTATTCCTGAAATCGCTACTATGAATAATGTTTTTTATCAGGGTGTTGGATGCCCTGCGTGCAATATGATCGGATACTCTGGCCGTATCGGCATCCGTGAAGTTCTCGAAGTTAACGCGGAGGTCCGACGGTTGATTGTGGCTCATGCAAGTGCGCAAGAGATCAAAACAGCCGCAGTTGCAAATGGTATGGTTAGTATGTTGCATGACGGACTTGTAAAGGCATCACAGGGACTCACTAGCGTCGAAGAAGTTGTTCGTATCATCCATGAATAATAAAAAGCGCGGATTTTCGTTTCTTTCATTATTTGAGCACCTTTCTGTGCAGGATAAGGTTAATTTTGCACGCCACCTTGGCATGATTGTCAAAGCTGGATTACCTCTGAATGAAGGGTTGTCGATTATCAAAAAACAATCGGAATCGAAATTGATCATTACTATTATTGAGCATATTCAGCGCGATATTAACAATGGCAAGTTTTTGGCTGATAGCTTGGAGTATTACCATAACGTATTTGGTGATTTTTTCATCAATATTATTCGAGTTGGTGAATCGAGCGGCACCCTCGGTCAGAATCTTTTTTATTTGGCTGATGAATTGAAAAAAAGCAAGGCATTAAGCGGCAAAGTTCGTTCCGCCATGATTTATCCGATTATTATTTTTATTGCCACGGTGGGGCTGACCAGTTTTTTGGCATTTGGTATTTTCCCTAAATTATTGCCAATTTTTGTTAGCTTGAAAGTAGAGCTTCCTCTTACTACCCGAATTTTGATTCAAACGGTTAATTTTCTCCGTGATTATGTATTGATTGTTTTTGTCAGTCTTATTTCTTTTGTGGTCGGCGTGCGCATCCTTTTGTCTCGTTTTGAATTATTTCAGATTATTATTGATAAATTTGTTCTGATGCTTCCGGTTATTTCAAGAGTTATTATTGATGTTCAGATGGCAAATTTTACTCGAATTCTTGGACTGTTGTTGAAGGGTGGATTAAATATTGTGGAAGCTATTACCGTTACCGCCCGTACGTTTGATCATGCGGTGTACAAGAAAGCCCTTTTTGAAGCCCAAGAGCAAATCAAAAAAGGAGAACAGTTGGCACACTATTTATCCGAACGCAAAGACCTTTTTCCTCCTTTGGTATCTGGAATGGTGAAGATTGGAGAAAATACGGGCAATCTCGAAGAGAATTTATTTTATTTAGCCGATTATTATACGGAAGAAGTTGATAGCACCTTGCATGATCTTACGAGTTTTCTTGAGCCACTTATGTTGTTGTTGATGGGTCTTATTATTGGATTTGTGGCACTGTCGATTATCACGCCAATTTATTCAATTTCTCAAAATATCAAGTAGTTTTTATGAGGCGATGCTCTACTGCTGGATCTAGCTTAATTGATGTTATTGTCTCTATTGGTATTATCGCTCTTTTGTTTAGCGCTATTTACGCAGTCTATTTTTCGTTGATTGACTCTATTACCAGCATCGAATCTCGCAGCGCCGCATCCTCTGCACTCCAGAGCCACGTTGAACGCATTCGTGGATTACCATATGAATCCGTTGGTACGATTGGCGGTATTCCCGCGGGAGTTATTGCTCAGCAAGAATCATCAACTGTCGGTTCTTTTTTGTTCAATATCAAAACCATTGTCCGCAATATTGATGATCCATTTGACGGTACGATTGGCGGCGCACCGAATGACACGGCTCCTGCTGATTATAAACAGGTGACTCTCGAGATCTCTTGTTTGAGTTGCGTGCGCTTTGTTCCACTTCAATTTACTACCATTGTTTCCCCAAAAAATCTTGAAAATACCGCGACAACCGGTTCTCTGTTTATTAATGTATTTGATTCATCGGGTATAGGTGTTTCCGGAGCGTCTGTTCGTGTTGTTAATGCGAGCGTTACCCCCGCCATTGATTTAACTGATACTACTAATGCGTCTGGATCGCTCCAGCTTGTTGGTGTGGCGACCAGCAGCCAAGGATATCAAATCTTTGTTTCAAAACATGGTTATTCATCGCAACAGACGTATCCGTTGAACGAATCTTCTAATCCAAATCCATTATTACCTGATGCTACTGTTGTTTCTCAAGCCGTTACTACCATCAGTTTTTCTATTGACTTAACCAGTCGCATATCTATTACTACATACACTCCGACCTGTCAGCCAGTTTTTGATCAGCATGTCTTGTTGTCTGGATCAAAACTTATTGGATCAAATCCTGATATTTTAAAATTTTCAACAACAACGACTACTGGGCCTTCGGGGAATGCGATGCTTTCCTCTTTGGAGTGGGATACATATCTTTTTTCTCTTTCTTCTACGAGTACCTATGATCTTGTTGGTATGAGTGTTCTCAATCCATTTACGATTAATCCAGCATCTGATGCTTCTGTTGGTTTCACGTTGTTGCCGTCTGATCGTCCTTCATTGTCGGTAGCAGTGAAGGACGCAACTACGGGATTGCCGATCCCACATGCCTCCGTTACATTATCGAAAACGGGATATACAGAAACCATTATTGCCGGTCGTAGCACTCTCTCTGACACGACATGGAATGCCGGTTCTTATGTTAGTCAGAGCGGAACCATTGATGCTGAGACTACGATAGGATCTTTGTTGCTTGCTCAGATTGATGGAGCGTATCCCACATCGACTTCTTCGTGGCTTATATCGGAAACGCTTGATTTTGGCTCTTCGAGTTCTGTCCCTGTTGCTTTGAAATGGTCGGGTTCTCAACCTCAGCAGACGTCTGTGTTATTTCAGATAGCTGTTAATAATGATAATGCAACTTGGAATTTTGTTGGTCCAACCGGTCCAGAGAGTTATTTTACTGAACCAGAATCCGTTTTAAATGGTTTTTCGGGATACCGGTATGCGCGCTATAAGGTTTTTCTTTCAACGACTAATTCTGGAGTAACACCTTCTGTTGAGAGCGTGTCTATCGATTTTTCGGGGCCGTGTATTTCTGATTTTTCAGCATTCTTTTCTTCGTTGCCTACTGGTGCATACATGCAAACCGTTGCTGCGCCTGGGTACCAAACGTCGACAAGTTCGGTATCTGTTCCTGCTTCTTCTTGGCAGGAATCATCGGTTGCTTTATATCCTCTATAGCGCAATGACTATCCGTTTTAAACACACATCTTCTCGTCTTGGATTTTCACTCATTGAGGTTATTATGGTTTTGGCATTATTTAGCTTCGTTTTTTTTATTATTGTTGCGTTAAAGAGTAATGTTGATGTATTGAAAAATCTTTCAACACAAAAACTGATTTCTCGTCAGGATGTTGAGCAGACGTTTCAGATCATGACGAGCGAAATTCGTTCTGCTGCTGTTTCGAGTATTGGTTCGTATCCGCTTATCACCACAACATCGAGTACGTTTAGTTTCTATAGCGATATTGATCATGATAATCTTTTTGAGCAGGTTACTTATTCCTTGTCGAGTAGTACTATTATCAAAACTGTCATCAAGCCGATTGGTAATCCGTTATCGTATCCTACGAGCACTCAGATTATTTCTTCGGTTGTCGAGTATGTTGTTCTTGCTTCTTCTACGCCGCTTTTCCAGTACTTTGATAGTTCGTATACTGGCACGGAAGATGCGCTGTCTGAGCCGATTTCCATCTCCGCTGTTCGGAGCGTTCTTGTTTCTTTTTATACCGATCTTGATCCTGGTGTTGTTGTTCGTCCTGTTTTTTTTCAAAATTTTGTCACCATTCGTAATCTTCGCAGTAACTAACATGCGTACTTTTTTTAGAGAACAAAGGGGACAGCTATCGGTGGGCATGTTGTTTATCGCCGCATTAGTCGTGACGCTTATGACGGGATTTCTATTTTTGAGCATTACGTTTCTTCAATTTTCAACCCGGAGTTTTAATAAGGCACAGGCATTTGCTATTGCTGAAGCTGGTATCGAGTATTACCGGTGGCATCTTGCTCATGCGCCGGATGATTTTCACGATGGTACTGGTGGCGCCGGTCCGTACGTACACACCTTTTATGATAAGGATGGCAACGCTGTTGGAACGTTTACGTTAACTATTACCCCGCCCATGACTGGATCAACGGTGGTTACTGTTCGCAGTACGGGGGTTACTTTTGCTGATCCATCGATTCAAAAAATTATTCAGGTGAAATTGGCGGTTCCATCATTTGCTCGATATGCCATTGCCGCTAATGATACCATGCGATTCGGTGTTGGCACTGAAGTATTTGGCGAGATTATCAGTAATGGCGGCATTCGTTTCGATGGAATTGCTCATAATCTGGTATCCAGCGCACTGACTGCTTACGATGATCCGGATCATTCGGGACCAGATGAATTTGCCGTCCACACTCATGTGAATCCCGTTGACCCTGTTTTCCCCGCAGCTGTTCCTGATCGTCCTGATGTTTTTTTTGCTGGTCGCGTATTTCCAGTGCCGGCCATTGATTTTGCCGGTATGACGCAAGATCTCAGTTCTATTCGTTCTTCCGCTTCTAGTTCCGGTGTCTATGCAACATCTTCGGGTGCGTACGGATTTGATCTTGTCTTAAACGCTTCGGGGACTTACTCGCTTTATCGGGTTACTGCGTTGCGTAATACGGGAGGCAGCTGTCGCAACAGTCAGAATCAGACAGGATGGGGGAGTTGGAGTATCCAAAACGAGACTCTTATTAAAACAGGACCTTTCCCTTCTAATGGATTGTTCTTTTTTGAGGATCACGTTTGGGTGCGGGGCACTATTAATGGCGCTCGTCTTACTATTGCGTCTGGAAAATTTCCTGATAATCAAACGACCCGCACCAGTATTACTGTTAATCAAGATCTTCGCTATACCAATTATGACGGACGCGATGTTATCTCGTTAATCGCTCAGAATAATATACATATTGGTTTATATTCGAATGATGTGTTGCGCATTGATGCTGCCTTAATTGCACAAAATGGCAGGATCGGCAGATATTACTATGGATCTGGTTGTAGTCCGTACCATGTTCGTTCCAGTATTACCTCTTATGGCATGCTTGGTACAAGCCAACGGTATGGTTTTGCGTATACGGATTCTACCGGGTACACTTCTCGGAACCTTGTGTATGATGCTAACTTGCTGTATGGTCCGCCTCCGAGTTTTCCCTTAGCAGCAAGTCAGTATTCGCTTATTTCGTGGGAGGAGGTTCAGTAATCTTGTGCTTTGTGCAAGTATTTCGTCATTGACTTTCTGGTGGTGTATATGGTATATTTTCTTTGTATTTCCTAGAGACAGCAGGTCTTTTGCTCTTCCTTGAATTGACAAGGACAAGCAATTATAAACATTCCTGCCGAGGGGAGCTTGCATAAGGTCGTTCGCCTTTTGTTCTCCGTCGCATTTCTTGGGAATGCGGTTTTTTATTGTATGGTCGATTGTTTGGTTTTACATTCATTATTTCATCATTCGCATTCATGAAAACAAAAGCTCAAAAACAAGAAGCTATCGATAAAGCAGAGCGCATTATGAAAGACTCCACTGCTCTGGCGTTTATTGATTTTTCTTCTATGCCAGCCGAGGATTTGCGTATGTTGCGTCGCTTAGTTCGAGAAGCGGGATCGCAGTTGTTTGTTATCAAGAAACGTCTTCTGCAGGTCATCTTTAAGCAACAGGATATCGGTATGGATATGAATCAGCTTAAGGTTTCTGTTGGTACGGTATTTTCTCCCAGCGGCGTTGAGTCTGTCGCGGGCGCTATCTACCGATTCTTCAAGGAGAAGGGAGGGGAGAAAGAAAAACTTCTTGGTGGATATGACTTGGTTGCCCGTACTGCGATATCCCAGAACGATTTGGTGGCTATCGGACAGTTGCCATCACGAGAAGTTTTGTTGGGTCAATTGTTTGGTACTATTGCCGGTCCTGTTCGCGCATTCTTGTATTTGCTTGATCAGAAATCAAAGAAGTCATAGGGTTTCGAGGTATGTTAGCTGTTGGTGTGTCGTAATATTCATGTATCATTTATTTATTTCTTATGGAAAAATATCAAGATCTTATTGAGAAAATAGAAAAATTATCAGTTGTTGAATTGGCTGAACTTGTGCATGTACTGGAGGAACGTTTCGGTATTTCTGCTGCTGCTCCAGTTGCTGCTGGTTCTGGCGCGGGAGCTGCTGTTGAAGCAAAAGATAGCTTCAATATTGTTTTGAAGGCAGCAGGTGATCGAAAGATTGAGGTTATCAAGGTTGTTCGTGAGATTACCGGTTTGGGATTAAAGGAGGCGAAAGATTTGGTTGATGCAGCTCCTAAAACAATCAAGGAGGGTGTCAAACCGGCTGAAGCCGACGAGATGAAGGCAAAATTAGAAGCTGCGGGCGCAACTGTTGTGACTGAATAAGGCCACATTTTTGCGACTGTTACCTTCAAAAAAGACCATGTTTGAATACATGGTCTTTTTTGTTTATAGTTGAAACGTTGTTTCCTTCGCACGCATAGCTCAGCTGGTTAGAGCGCTGCATTCACATTGCAGAGGTCCCTGGTTCGAGTCCAGGTGCGTGCACTGTATTGGTTTCATTTGTACCTTTATTGGTGTGCGCTGTTTTTTAATTTTTTGTTGTCCTTTTTCGGGTATTTTTAGACAACTTCAAGAATTAATCTTCGAACAAGTAAGTTTCGGCGCGTTGGGTTGGATGAGTCTTGTATAATTTTTTGCTCCTCTTTATTTTAGTAAGAGTTTTTCAAAGTATTGACTTTTTATTATATGTTATTTATAATATTTTACAGTAGCTTATAGTTTCTAAACAATTGAAATAGAAAGGGGATAATGGATGAAAGAGAATAAGATTGGCACATTGAAAACTCTACTGGTATTTTTTATTGGAGTAGCTACCCTGTTAGTTATTGGGGTTCTGTGGCCTTTTTGGATTTTATTTGATAAGGTGGTCAACCTTATTGGTGTCCGTGGCATTCGGAGTAGAAATGGAAAACTTCAGACGCCAATAGTGTTTTATGAACATCCTGTCACAAAGAGGGTCATTGTTTTTGTGGCGACAATCCATATTGGTGAACCGGCGTACTATGCCGACATTCAACAATGTATTGAGTCGTTACAAGGATACAAGATTCTCTTTGAGGGAGTCGGTAAACTATCTTTACAGGAGGAACAGATTTTGACCGAAACAGAACAAGATGTTCTGGGGCAATTCAATGTTGTTTTTCGATTTACGCGAAAACTTGCTGAGATTATGTCTCTTCAGTTTCAGAAAGATGGATTTATGTACCATTCTTCATGGATCAATACTGACATGAAGTTTTATGATCTGATTAGATTATTTGCTCAGCGCAACATTTGTCTTATCAAGACCGACCATGATATTGATGAGCTATTCTCGAATCAACTGACGCAAGATTTTTCCAGATGGCTTGTCAATGTTTTTTTCAGTCGACCCGTCTCGACTATTATTATCTCTACTGGTGTCGCTTTTTTCTCAAAGAACAAACGAGCACTTCAAGGATTAATTCTTGATACTCGTAATGAGGTTGCTTTTCAACATATAAGTAAGCATTTGGATGATGATGCTAATATCGTGACAATTTGGGGAGCAGCTCACCTGTCTGGCATTGAGAAGAAGCTCAAGCACGCTGGATTTAGGGAGATTGATCGCGCGTGGTTTACGGCATACACTGTCAGGGATTACTCATTTTTTGATATCTTTTATAGAGAGCAACATAATAGGCGTTGCCAATGAATTATTTATGGCTTTAGATGGATTAGTATTAAAGCGGCGGTGATCTAAATGATTATTGCCGTTTTTTTATTCTCAGTTTAGATGAGTATTCAAATTTATTTTGCAATAAAGATCCCATAATTATTATTAAAAAGTTAAAGGCAGACCATTGCATGGTCTGCCTTTGTGGGAAGCAGTGTTGCTGATTTTATTGCGCAACATAGATTCCAATGGGACTGATGTCGAATCGAGCGCTGTTTGTTTCGGGGTTAAAGTCAACCAATCTAACCCACAAAAATTTTCATCGGTCGATGGTCTTTCAAAAAGAGAGCTAAGCACAAGCCTGAAATTCATAATGGTGTCTCCTCATTTTTTTGCCACAAGATACACACCGGCTAAGGCTAGAATATATCCAATAGCTTGGTTTGTGGTTGGCATCCCCCCCTGGCAACGTTGATGATCGATGCTGCTACGGGAAACAATGCGATTATTGTCGAGACTTGAAGGAGCGATCCTCCTTCGCGATAGGCCGCGAAGTAGCACCAGTCAGCGATTACGAACAGAATCGCCAATAATGCTGTCCATGCCCAAAAAGATGTCGGCTGTTGAAAATTTACTCCCCGAAGCGCGGCGGGCGCAACGATCGCTTACATTAAAAAACAGAACCAAAATGTCAGCACCAAAGGAGAGTAAGCGTTCAGTTTGCGTTCTACGACTACGTTAGCCATCGCATAACAGATTAATGAAATAATGGAAAACAGAATTGGTCGATTCATAAAACCGCATCCTTTCTTTGACTGAAACTGTATTTGAGATTAAAGCTGCTAATTTTTATTTTACATTTTATAATTGATTTTGTCAGGTAAAACCGTATTATACTACTCCTTATTATCCGCCTCGCTATATTCCAAAAATTTAACCCCGGATGCTATTTTGCGGTCCCGCTCTTCTTTGGTGAGAGAAATTAGTGGTTTTTCTTGATCAATTTGAGATCTAAACTCTTCAAAAAATGCATCAATATATTCGATGTGTGCTCGGTATGCTTCATCGCTCTTGAAAGCATCTTTTGGCCAGCGATTACACCACCTATAAAATGCCTGCACGATGGCAACCGCGTCTTTGCTGGTTACTTCACTCTTAAATCCATCAATCATTAAATGTTCTGGCGCTTCAGAGTTTTCTTCGACTGGTAAACCTGTATCTTCATTAAAATCAAGCGCAGGTTGAATATATGCCATTTCTCGGAATGTACCGTCGGTTTCTTCCTGATAGGTTCGCTTCCATCCGACGCGATTCCAAAATTTTTCAGAAGTATATGTGCATTCACCGGCTGCCTTGTCTAATTTTTGACCACCCATTTCACTCTGTACAGATGCCTCCATTAGGGAAGATATATATGCCTCTCGAGCCAATCCACTCATCCGTGTTGATGGGTCGGTGACCGCATATGCAATCATAAGGACATTTCTGTCAGAGATAGTATCTTTTTTATCTCGCAAATTAAGTACTCCACCACTGACGACAGATACCACTTTTCCAGTACTATTTTTTACTGTGAATATTTTATATAGAACTTCGTCTGGTTCTCCAGAAGAAGTGATACCTTCAATCCCTTGACGCAGTATTTCTTCGGGATCAACCTCTTCGCTTCCGAAAACCGATTCAAAAAGCTCTTGTACCTGGGAAATGTCGGGGCTTTTTGGATCGGTAATGAGTTCTATTGAAAATTTTTGACCTTCACGCTCAATGGTTGTGTTCCAATGATCGGCATTTGAACGGATAAATAGACTTTCTTTTTGTAATTGGGAAACACGTTCCCATGATTCTTGGTTTTCTTTTGCTTGCTCCAGAACTGCCTGGTCCTCTGCTGTTTCGTTTGATAATCTAATTTTTTCCATGAAAATAGTATATCATGATAATTATGATTATTGATGCTCATAGTCACATTGGTTTTAGCGATCCATTAAAAGGTTCGGTTGATAATCTATTGGCATCCATGGAGAAGGCGGGAATAGAAAAAGCCATGGTTTTTGCAGGTAAGATTGGCCATTGCACCACAAACGATTTACTTGAATCGGTCAGGGGTTATACAGATATTCTCTACCCGATCGGATCCTTTTCCGCTCTTGATTTGCTGCCAGATGTTGAATTTATTGAACAGCTTTTGCGGGAAAAAAAGATATTTGGCTTGAAGTTCTATACCGGCTACGAGTATTTCTATCCTACGGATGAGAAATTATATCCCTATTTTGAACTCCTAAGTATTTATAATCGTCCGGCAATATTTCATATGGGGGATACCTATAAAAAAGTGGTCACTGCAAAATTGAAGTATGCTCATCCGCTTGCCATAGACGAGGTAGCGGTTGAGTTTCCAAAAATGAAAATCATTATTGCTCATGTCGGATATCCATGGATTATCGAAACAGCCGAAGTATGCGCTAAAAATGATAATGTATACACCGATACATCTGGTTTCGTGTATGGTCCATTTACTCCTATAGACAGAGAAGTTTTTACAAAAATAATTGATTATTTCAAACAACATGCTCCCATTGCTTCCTGTTTGTTATTTGGCACTGACTGGCCTATATCTAACCAACAGTCATACGTGCAAACGATGTCTGACTTGTTGCCTGGCGATATTCAACAACAAATTTTTTCAGAAAACTCCATCCGCGCGTTCGGATTAAACCAACAAGCTTAAGCTATTAGTTTGAAATACTGATGTTGTGATGTATTATTCTCCTGGTAATTAAAGATGTGCTGTTCGAGATATTTTTTAAACGGAAGAGGTATCCTTCTTTAAAATAAAATTATATAGCAGAAAATTCTGAATAATCAACGGTAAGTTCTTCTCCTGGTTTTATTTTTCTTTTTGTTTTGAATATCTGACTTCGTTCAATCCATTTGACGTTTGATTTTTTACTGTGATTTAAGAATTGGGATATATTCATGCCATTTAATCCAAGAC
>JBDKGD010000039.1:0-14693 GCA_039798365.1 Candidatus Parcubacteria bacterium | reverse complement strand
GTTTATACTGATTGAATGTAATCCGAAAATTTTACTAAATAATACTTTCCAGTCACCATTGATACTGTGCTGGCTAGTGCTGGTCTCTTCTAGTTAGAACTATGGGGACTCAAGTCAGGTTTAAAGAATTATCCTAAGTTTAACATTAATTTTTCCAACGATCTCGAGCGCATCAAAAAGTGACAAAAGTGATATAGGAACGAGGTTTTGAGTGTCACTCAAATAGTTACACTATGCTGTCATTTTTCTTATCTTCCAGATCAAAAGTTTCTACTTCGTCGCGAAGCGCCACAATGACCTTTGTTAATTCAGGGGGTCGGATCAGATCCCTTAAAGGCATTAACTTCCTCGATGTATCTTGCGCTGATTCTAAGATGAAAAAGGATACCAAACATTATGGCTTGCCGCAGATAGAAATCTGACGCGCCCTTAGCATCTTCTGACCTCATATAGGCATGAACCACGAATGGACTAACATGATTAAGCCTGCTTCCCCATACATACGCCTGACCGATACGAGGGAAATCGAAGTCCTGTAATTGACCAGCAGTATACATTATCTCAATCATTTTCTCGATTGAACACCCAGCCCAACTCTTACGGCTCTTTACATCTGAACTGAGAGCCGCGTACTCCCATTCGGCTTCTTCGATGTAGATTTTTAGTTCCTCACCCTGACCTTCCAACGATTGTCCAATGAGCTTGAGAAATTCGAGTTCGTGGTGGATTTCTGTACACATGTGCTTTTGAAACCTGTCGGCCATCTTCTCTTTCCCGCGCCAGATCATGTACTCCAGGGTTATGGCGTACTCAATAATTTTTCGCGCGAGAGCTAGTGCGCTACCCCCTGTTTCCTCATTGAGAGCCAGGTAGTAAATATCTCTGAGAGTTGTGAGGGAGACCCTATAAATACCGAGGAGTACATTTAGAAATTTTGTATCGCCTACTGGACCAGCTTCAGCAAGAGGCGTGGTGGTTTTAAGAGTTCGTTCTAGAAGATCTTGGAGCTTGGATTCCATAGGCATTTATCGTGTCTCACTCTTAAGCACAACAACGGAAAAGCTCCCGACTCCATCAACAACCGCGATCGATCCATACTTATAGCTTAAAGGAGGCGGAAACCACGAGTCTTTAATCTTCTGTATTTCCCGAGGAACATCTGTTTGTTTTCGTTTAACTTCTATCACTAAGAAATTGGAATCATGTGTGCCGCGTCGATGTAGCACTATATCTGGGCGTTTGTTTTGAACTCCGGGCTTTTTAAGATCTACATCATACTCATAATCAGGGAATAGTTTGTGAACTTCTGCCGCGTAACGACCAGTGATGTTCCATTCCGTCTGGCTGGTTTTTGATGTTAATTCAAAAAGATTCGGCTGATTCTCCAGCAAAGTAAGTGCCGCTTGTTCTAGTAATGCTTTAATTGCTGTTTCATTCATAACTATTGATAGATGCACAAGCCGTCAATAATTGGTTTTATAACGCTATAGATTTGCCAGACGAAGAGGCTGATAAGCAGACCATAGACGACAAGGAACAGCCACGAATGCTCGTTCCGATTTGCATCTTTAAAAATGCCGGTCATCCCTTTCTGTCTCCACTCTTCTTTCGCTTGTTTGTCTCCAAAGAGTTCTCTATATAGAGACCAGCAGAATTGCGTTGCAACATAGGTAAAACCAAACCCTATTAGAGTCATAAGTGAACTGTCTGCCACATGCCTATCTAGAGGAAGGGCGCAATACGACTGGCCAATGAAAATGATGAAACTAAGCCCAACGCTTGCGACCAAAAGGGATCGAAATACGACATACCCCGCCATAAACCAAAGGAGAGTGAAAACGATACCAAAAATTATGGTGAGGACTATCGGACCGATAGTAGCGAAGAATGGCGTCGCAACAAAAATAGCTAAGAAGATGATTACTATAAGTACAAAGATGAAGAAAACCTGTAAATCCCTTCTTTCTACGCCGACTCTTTCTAGTAATTTAAGTATCCTTTCCATAGATTACGAGTACTCGATATCTCTTGGCTCGATATCTACATCCTCCCTTTTTGCATCGCTATCGAGCATCTTCGCTAGAGACTTCAAAAGCTTGGTGTTGCGGCGGTCTGAAAAATCATATTGGAACATCTTGATGTTCTTGAGTTCCTCTATCAATTTTTCTGCTTCCACTTTGTTAGTGTTGTATACGCCATACACAAAATAACCCTTTTGCACAAGGAATCGTGAAGTGGCTTCGCCTATACCGCGAGAAGCACTGGATACGAGGATGTTTTTCATTATCGTAAGTATACCGTGGCGGAATAGATGTCTGACTGGTTTCGACGCGTCTCGTGCGCGATAACCTAGCACGACTTGGCTGCGGGACTTGGATTCGAACCAAGATAGCCGCCTTCAAAGGGCGGAGTCCTACCATTAGACGATCCCGCAAAATACGCTTTTGGCGCTTGCATATTATCTCACATATTTCGGTACAGTTCAATGTTATACTTGCTATTTTATTGTTTTTATTGCATTATGCTGTCAGCTTTTCTTTGTTTTTTTGCTAACCAAAAGTTCATTTTTCCCACCAGGAGAATTTTTATGCCAGTATCTATAGATCGCCGTTCCCATCCTCTTCCTGTCAGTTTACAGCCAATGCAGCAGCAGGTTGTATTCAGTGAGGGCAGAACATTTGATTTTTTGCCGCTACTAAATGCGGTAATCGAATTACCGCAAGCACCTACTGATTTCGATAATCACGAAACTGATGTGAAATTATTAGAAAGCGTAGCTCATTTTTTTGATACCTTGAGTCGAAACTTTGGCGTTCTGTTTCATTCGGCTTCTCGAACTGAAAGATGTGTATGTATCTTTATTCCCATTGGCAGAGAGCGTTTTAGTCACAATGCTCCTGTGCAAACGGAAGAAGAAATTGTTAGTGGGATTTCTTTTCATTTATCCCAGCATGGGTTCCGGTTGAAAGTTGGTGAGGTCCCTTTGGGGTATGATGATGGAGCAGAATAGAATTATTAATTCTTTGTTTGGTGTTTCGTCTTTTTGCTCCCGTATCTATATTTATTTGCGGGGGCTTTTTTTATGGTTTTAATGGTATACTTTTTAAAACTTATCACAACGAGACACTCGGCATCTCTTTTTCTTATCCTTCTTCCTATTTTTTGGAAGAGAAGCGATCTCTCTCTGGCGAACGTGAGCTGCATGAGATTGTATTGACCGCCGACACACCTGAAAATCGCCTCGTTCGCTATTGTATTGGCTTCGGTGACATATCTTGCGGTCAGCGACCAGATCGTGCATGATTTTGAAGAGCTTGTAAAGACGGTGCGTGTTTCATGCTAATTACTACTATATGCGTTTACTTTTTTCTTACGTCAAAGAATATAAGGGGTTACTTGTGTTGGCCCTATTTTTGGCGACTATTAACCAAGTTTTTTCACTGCTTGATCCGCAGATTTTCCGTATTCTTATTGATCGGTACGCGAGTAATCCGGGTGATTTTTCGGGATCTGATTTTTTGTCGGGTGTTTTGCTTTTGTTGGGCGCATCCATGGGAACGGCGCTTATTTCACGAATTGCCAAGAATTTTCAAGACTACTACGTCAATACTATTCAAATGCGCGTAGGCGCGCGGTTGTATGGTCATAGCGTTACTCACGCGTTTTCTCTTCCCTATCGCGTTTTTGAAGACCAGCGGTCCGGCGAGCTTTTACAGAAATTATCGAAAGCGCGAACTGACGCGCAACAGCTTATTAACACCGCCATCAATGTGCTATTTCTCTCGTTGGTTGGCATTATGTTTGTTATTGTGTACTCATTTTGGGTGCACTGGATGATCGGCGTGGCGTACTTTTTGGTTATTCCTATTTTGGGATCCGCGACATTTCACATTGGCAAGCGATTGAAGACGGTTCAGAAAAGCATTGTAAAAGAAACGGCAGAACTGTCGGGATCGGCGACGGAAACTTTGCGAAATGTCGAATTGGTTAAGAGCTTAGGGCTTGAGGGTCAAGAGGTTGGCCGATTAAGTGGCATTATTGAAAAAATTCTTCATCTTGAGCTTGGCAAGGTTCGTATTGTTCGCGCGCTGAGTTTTACTCAAGGAACTCTTATTAATGCTATGCGTACGGCGATTATGTTCTTGATGCTGTACCTTATTTTTCAACAGGAAATTACCCTTGGTGAGTTTTTCTCTTTACTGTTCTACTCGTTTGCGTTATTTAACCCGCTTGACGCGCTTGCTTCGGTATCGACTTCCTATCAGGAAACCCGCGCGAGCATGAACGCGATTCAAGAATTGCTCGATCAGAAACCGGACGCGCCTCCCGCCCGCGCAACGACTTTGACTTCCCTTTCTTCGATTTCATTTCGCAATGTCGGCTTTTCGTATGAAGATACGACGCGGGTTTTACGCGGTGTTTCTCTTTCGATTTCATCCGGGGAAACCGTGGCATTGGTTGGTCCCTCGGGTGGTGGCAAAAGTACGATCTTGAAGCTTCTGGTTGGCCTCTATAAGCCTACTGAAGGGGCTATTTTGATAAATGGCATCGAACATAGTGCCATTGATTATGAACAGTTTCGCCGTCGCATTGGATATGTGGCGCAAGATACGCAGTTGTTCGCGGGTACTATTCGTGAAAATCTCCAATTTGTCAGACCTGACGCGACCGATGCTCAGTGCTTGGACGTTCTTGCGAAAGCATCGGCTCTTTCGATCATTGAAAAACATGAGCAAGGATTGTCGGCAAAAATTGGTGAAGGCGGTCTTAAACTTTCTGGCGGTCAACGGCAACGGCTTGCTATTGCCCGGGCGTTGCTGCGCGATCCGGAGTTGATTATTTTTGATGAAGCTACCAGCAGTTTAGACTCGCTGACTGAGCAAGAAATTACCGATACAATCAAGCAACTTCGAATTGTGCGTCCTGATGTCATGATGATTATGATTGCCCACCGCCTCTCGACTATCGTCCATGCCGATCGAATTTATGTTTTAGAAAAGGGCACTATCATTGAAGAGGGATCGGCGGATCATTTAATCTCGGCAGGAGGTCTTTTTGGAGCTATGTGGCGCCAGCAAAATCCCCGATAGCACAACACCATAACTTTTGCTTTTCTGCAATATATTGGGTATACTGGTAAGCGATTGTCGGTATGCAACAGGTACGAGTGTAATGATTTTTTTATCGTTGCACTCGATGAATCCTGTTTTTTTATTTTTATGCCATCCCCTGGAGAAGTTATTATACGATTCAATGATGTATCCTACGGATACGGTTTTAATAAGCCCATACTGCATGAGGCGAGCTTTTCTGTCCGCCGTGGATCAAAGGTTGCCCTGATGGGTCAAAATGGCGCGGGAAAGACTACCCTGCTTCGTTTGTTGTCCGGAGAGATATCGTGCGAGGAAGGTGATATCGCGATTGCGCCACATACTACATTTGGCATTGCCAAGCAGGTTATTCCGGCTGATCAGATGGATTTGACGGTACGAGCATTTTTTGAACAGGCATTTCCGACAAAGGTCTACGATATTGATCCCCGCATCGAAAAGGTGTTGGCGGCAGTGAACTTGCAGGCACCTCTTGATAAAGTCGTGGGGCAGTTTTCAGGGGGTCAGAAGGGTCGGTTGCTGTTGGCTTTTGCCATGATTACCAATCCCGATGTGTTGCTGCTTGATGAACCTACGAATAACCTGGATAAAGCAGGTATTGCCCATTTGACGCAATTTCTTATTGATTACAAGAAAACGGTCATTGTTATTTCACACGACGCGCATTTTCTAAACGCATTCACCCAAGGTGTCTTATACCTTGATGTATTCACTCATACCGTTGAACAGTACGTCGGCAACTACTTGGCAGTGGTTGATGAGATTGCTGCTCGTATTGAACGCGAACGAACTCAAAATGTCCGTATGGAAAAAGAAATTGCCCACCGCAAAGAACAGGCAAATTTCTTTGCTCAAAAAGGAGGACACATGCGTGATGTTGCCCGAAAAATGAAGGAGAAAATAGAAGAATTGGAAGATGACAAGGTTGATGTTCGCCAAGAAGATAAGACGATCCGCCAATTTATCATTCCCGCTCAACCGGATTTGGTTGGCGTGTTGTTGGAATTGAACCAACTTGCTGTTATTAAAAATCATAAAGCGGTGAGCAAAAAAGTATCGGTAAAACTCAAGAAAAAAGATCACCTACTACTCGCCGGCCCCAATGGAATCGGTAAAACTACCTTGCTTCGCAGTTTGGCAAATAAAACAGCACGCGGCGCTATTTTTACGGAAGGGGTACGCGTCGGATACTACGCGCAAGATTTTTCAGAACTTGATCGAGAACAGACCGTTTATGATTGTTTGGCGGATGCCGCTTTTGACATTACTGTGCAAGATTTGCGTTCTATTGCTGCTGGATTTTTGTTGGACGCGACTATTTTAAAAACGAAAATCGGTCTTTTATCGGAAGGTCAGAAAGGATTGGTTTCCTTTGCTCGATTAGTTATTTTAAAACCAGGAATTTTGATTTTGGATGAGCCGACCAACCACATAAATTTTCGCCATTTGCCTATTATTGCCAAGGCGCTTGATCGGTATGAGGGTGCTTTGATTTTAGTCAGTCACGTCTACGATTTTGTCAAACAAGTTCGCATTGATGAGACTATTGATCTTGAAAAACTTGCCGGTTGATTTGTGTTCTTTTATTTGATTGAATGAGGCGAGTACATATTTTTCTGTTCTTTGCGAGGTGAATATGGTGATATATGCTCCTAATTCTGTTTTTATCAACCCAACTCAACCCAAACCGTCTAACAGCGGCGACCTTGTTGTCGTCTACGGATCCATGAAATCGGGGAAAACCGGAATAGTCATTAAAACTGCTAAGTTGTACCGAGATGATGGACATGCTGTTTTTGTGGTAAAACCAACATGTGATACTCGCAGTCCCAAAAATTGCATCCGCGATCGGGATGGCAATGAATTGCAGGCATACGAGATTGACCCCAATCGTCCGTTGGATCTTGTTGATGAGGTGTTGCCAAAGTTGCCTTATAAGCCAACATGGATATTCATTGATGAGGCGCAGTTTTTTTCTAAGGAAATTTATGATGCGGTACTGCGATTGCTGTTGGGTGGCATCAATGTGTTTGTCGCGGGATTGACCAATGATTTTGTTGGTCGACCTTTCGGACACCTTTGCCTATTGTTTCCCTTGTTGGGCAATAATGGAAGTGTTGTGCACCTTCAGGCGCAGTGCGAATATCCTAAATGCACGCTGAAAGCGGATTTTCATCAACGGACTATTGGCGGTGTTTTATCCGTGCCGGAAGATCCTGTTGTTGTCATTGACAATGATGATACCCAAATTGTTTACTCTCCTCGGTGCAGGGACCATTTTTCTTTTTTTTGCAATCCCTTCACGAAATAACCAATTGTTACCCTCTGTTTAATAAAATCAAACAGAGGGTTTTATGTTATATACGGGAAATGTCTTTAATAGTCACTACAATCATGAGCGCGATCAGGATGATAAATCCAATGCCGTTTACCCATGCTTCGGCTGTTCGCGAAACGGGAGATCCCTTTAACTTTTCAATCATAATAAATACAAACCGTCCCCCATCAAGCGCTGGGAATGGAAGCAGATTCATGACTGCTAAATTAATTGATATTAAACTCAGAAGGTTTAAGAGAAAAACGAAACCGACTGATGCTGTTTTTTCGGCAAATGAAACAATGCCAACGGGTCCGGCGATATCCTGCGGAATACTTCCTTTTATAAATAGCTGTACTAACAGTTGCCATAGTCCTTGTACGGTTGCAATGGTTGTTGCATACGTTGACTGTCCTGCCATCAGAACTGCCTGTGGTAAAGACACGCCTGGAGTTTGCGGAATAAACACTGTTTGCACCCCTAAGGCGCCTTCGTTTGGTTTGGTGTCGGTTCGCGGAGTGACTGACAATAGCACTGTTTTTCGGCCGCGAACTATCTCAAGCGGTATGGATGTGCCGCGATTCTGGTTGATGTAATTTATAAAATCGGTACCGGAAGAGAACCCTTTTATTGTATCGGTTGGTCGTATGCCCGCCTGTGCCGCCGGTGAATTTTCTTGTACTTGATTAACGATGAGCAATTGTTCGGTTCCTACCATATAGGCAGGTATGATAATCAAAAATCCTAACAAAAAATTCATTGCCACTCCCGCCAGGATTACCATGCTCCGCCGCATTGCCGATTGCTGTGAAAAAAACCTCTTTTTCTCTTCGGCTGAAACAGCAACAATTCCTTTCGTTTCATCGGTATTATCCGGAGCGTCGTGTTCTCCGGCGATTCGCACAAACCCCCCAAACGGAAGCCAGTTGAAACTGTAGGTTGTCTCTCCTTTCTGTATTGAAAACATTCGCGGCGGGAATCCAAATCCAAATTCATCAACACGCATTTTCAATATTTTTGCCACAAAAAAATGACCCGCTTCGTGTCCGAGAATCAACAATGATAAGAGAATGATAACCAGTATAAAAAACATGCTATTGGTGTTAATCTGAAAGTTCTAATAATTTTTTTTCTACTGACGCCTCGATCGCGTCATTGGTGGCATCAACTATTTTTTGCATTCGTTCGCGTAATTTGAATGCCCGATCTTGAGACAACTCTTTTGTTTCTTCCGCGGCTTTGATTCGCTTCATGCACTCATCTCGTTTTGTTCGGACTTGAATTCTTGATTGTTCGCCAGTTTTCTTTACTGTTCGCGTTAGCTCATCTCGACGTTCCGCTCCGAGTGCCGATAGTCGCGCACGGATTATTGTCCCCTCGCTTGAGACAGACAATCCTAGACGCGCTTCTTCAATTGCTTTTGTGATTGCCCCTGAAACTCCGGCGTCCCATACGGCAATGATGATTTCGTTGGCGCCATTTATGGAAATGCTCCCCAGCTGTTGGATAGTAAACTGCTGATTTTCGTAGCACGTCACTTGAATATGCTCCACCAGATCGACTGTCGGTCGATTTCCCCTGATTGAAGATATTTCACTTGCCAACGCTGACCCGATGCTTGCAAACGATGTCTGGGCTTCTTTTATGAATTGTTCTTCGTCCATAATGTTTCTGTGGGTCTATTGTATCAGAATGCGCTCCTTGGAACAATATTGTTTATTTGGTTTAACAGCGCCGTTAGCTGTATTTTATTACTGAGATTATATTGCTGACTTTGGCGCGTAAGGTTAATCATGTATCGCCAGAGCGATGGCGGTATTGAGGTTGTTGCTCTCTGTTGCGCTAAAATAATCATGCATGTTCGCAGGAACATACTCATGTCGAATTTTTCATCTTCGATTATTGTCGCTATGGTGTTCTTTTTTTGTGACGGGGATGTATTTGAATCAAGAAATTGACCCACTATTTTTTCTGTTGCTTGAAATACGGGATCGCACGCCATTCGCCACGCCAAACCGGGAAGTCCGAATGATTTTTGAGCATACACCATGGCATCTTGTTTTGATATGCCATACTTTTTTTCTAACATAGTTTGTATGGCGTCTGATGATACGGGGGCGAAGTGGTATGTATGCACTCGCGACCGTATCGTTTCAGGAATTAGCTCGCTGTCGTGCGTTATTAGGATAATAACACTCCCCTCACGAGGATCTTCCAGGGTTTTTAGTAATGCATTTACCGCTTGGTGTGACAACTCATGGGCATTGTCAATGATAACGGTCTGTCCTATGCCATTGATCGGTTTTTTATTAACCCATTCCTTAATTGTCCGAATGTGATCAATGCCAGATGCGTGTCCATCAACTATGAATGTATCGGCAAGAACAGTACGATGCTCTCCTGTTTTTTTTGATTCCCGTATCCGCGCTAACTCTAGCGCGTATGTTTTTTTGCCAACGTATTCATTGCCAAAAAACAGTATTGCGTGGCTAAGATTTCCATTCCTTGCCTGATCGTACATCCACTCAGCTCGTTTTGCGTCATACGTGAGTATTTCCTGTTTAGTGTTTGTTGAGGAGTGTTCGTTTGTAGACATCAAGATGATTCAAAATCAATCCCGTACCTTTTGCTACGCAAAATAATGGATCTTCGGACAGATACGTTTGTACTCCCAAAAATTTTCTAAAAAATTCCGGCAAATTATGCAATTGAGCGCTTCCACCGGATAGAATAATTCCCTTTTCCATAATATCAGCTACGAGTTCGGGAGGGGTCGTGTTGAATAGATTCTGAACTGAAGCGGCGATGTCACTGAGCAATCCGGATAACGCTTCTGCCATTTCATTGCTATTTACGACAATATCTTTCGGCAGTCCTGTTATCAAATCGCGTCCCCGCAGTTGAAACTCCATTTTTTCTTTCGTCGCAAGCGCTGATCCAATATGGATTTTAACTGATTCGGCGGTCTGTTCGCCGATTGCCAATGAATATTTTTTCTTTACGAAATCGGCAACTGCTTGATCGAACTTGTTGCCTGCTACCCGCAAACTGAGAGAACCAACAATGTTGCCGAGCGCGATCACGGCGACTTCTGTCGTGCCGCCGCCGATGTTGATGATCATGTTGCCTGAGCGAGCGTTAATTGGAATTCCGGCT
Source organism: Candidatus Parcubacteria bacterium (assembly GCA_039798365.1). GTDB lineage: Bacteria > Patescibacteriota > Minisyncoccia > UBA6257 > 2-01-FULL-56-20 > JBDKGD01. Next base: position 4,109 of record JBDKGD010000039.1, on the reverse strand, counting down.
CCCAGAGCCGCAAGCACTGGTTCGCGTACGAGATAGGCGCTGCGAGCTCCTGCTTCCCGCGCCGCGTTAACGACCGCACGCCGTTCGGTGGGCGTGATACCTGCTGGAACCGAGATGATTAATTCCGGACCAAGGATGTTGTACCACGATGATGCTTTGCTGATGAAGTACTTCAGCATTGCTTTTGTGACGTAGTAGTCGGCAATCACTCCATCTTTTAATGGTCGGTACGCTACAATTTCTTCGGGTGTTCTGCCGATCATTTCTTTTGCTTCGCTACCTACCGCCATGACTTTATTGTCAGGTTTGCTTAATGCCACAATGGTCGGTTCATTGATGATAAATCCTTCTCCCGGCACGAATACAACGGTATTTGCCGTTCCGAGATCAATTCCAATTTTTTTCGAAAACATGGTAGTGTCTATGATACGCTAAAAAACACACTCGGGCAACCATTTTTCTTGTTTTCTTGCATAATGAAAGCCCCAGCAATTTTGCTGGGGCGGGAACTTTTATAAGTTGTTTTGATGATACTTTGCGATATGCGGCAGATCTCCCGCTTTTTTCCAGAGATTACAACGGCAATCTCTTCACTCCCGGAACAGGTCATCGCATAGACCTTGAATTTGCTTACATAGTATGAATACTCGCATCACGCAAATTAGATGACAGCGAGAAGACTGTATAGTTGGAGTGTACTTTATAAAATAAATAGAGAAAAGATCGACTCTTTGGAAGTTGTCAGGCCCTTAACGCAATGATCTTTTCTCTATTGAGTATCTTTTTATATTATATACCTACAAAATAATTTGTCAATGGCGTTGGTTTTTAGCTGAATTCCTCCATTTTTTTTAGTATATCGGCAACTGTTGCGCGTTCTTGGGTCATTGAATCTCTGTATCTGACGGTTACCGTGTCATTTTCGAGCGTTTCGAAATCGATGGTAAGACAGAGTGGTGTTCCGATCTCATCTTGAGAGAAATAGCGTTTGCCGATATTTCCCCGATCGTCCCATGCTGTTGGATATTTTTGACGCATCTTGTTATATATGGTTTTTGCTTTTTCAACCAACTCCGGCTTATTTGCTAGTAATGGAAATACGGCAATTTTGTACGGCGCCAATGAAAATGGGAGGGAGAGCCAAGTTCGTTTATCATCCTCGCGGTAACTTTCACATAGTACCGCTAGCAAGGTTCTATCAACGCCGAATGATGGCTCAATAACATGAGGAATATATTTTTCTCCTGTTGTTTGGTTTAGGTACTGGAGGTCTTCTCCACTGGCTTCCATGTGATTTTTAAGATCAAAATCAGTTCGGTATGCTAGGCCGTATAATTCTTTTCTTCCAAATGGGAATTCGTACTCAAAATCAACGGTGCGGGCTGAATAGTGAGCTCGCTCACCGTCTGGTATGTCAAGTTCATGTACTTTTTCTGAAGAAATTCCAATTGCTTGCAGCCAGTGGCGCATATTTTCTAGCCAGTGATCGAAATAAGCTTGCCACTGCGCGTCGTCTGTTGGTTTTGGGATAAAATATTCAATTTCCATTTGCTCGAACTCGCGGGTGCGGAATATAAAATTCCCCGGCGTTATTTCATTGCGGAATGCTTTGCCAATTTGCGCGATCCCGAACGGTGGATTTTTTCTGTTGGTTTGGGTGATATTTTTGAAATTCACAAACATTGCCTGTGCTGTTTCTGGGCGAAAATATACACTATTTTTTTTATCATCTATGGGTCCGAGCTGTGTTTTCAGCATCAAATTGAATTGTTGGGGAGTAGTCCAGTCATTCTTACCGCATTCAGGACACATAATTCCTGTGTTTTCTAGTGGACGCCCTTTCTCATCTACGAATCCTAAATGATCGGCACGGAACCGGCTATGGCATTTCTTACATTCAACGAGCGGATCGGAAAATTCTTTCAGATGACCGCTTACCTCCCATACTTTTGGATTCATTACTATTGCCGCATCCAATCCAACCATATCATCTCTTTTATGAACGAACATGTCCCACCAAAGTTGTTTGATGTTATTTTTCAGCTCCACGCCAACTGGCCCATAGTCCCATGAGTTGGCAAGTCCGCCATATATCTCGCTACCGGGGTATACAAATCCTCGTCGCTTTGCAAGACTGATTATTTTATCCATAGTAGGCCGTTCCATAATCCGTTATGATCGTGTCTATTCTCTATACACAACAGTGTATCTGAAAGCGCCAAAATGCTCAACCAGCACGAGAACGTTGTTTGATTATCCCTATTCTTTTATGGGACGACTTGTCTTTTTGAGCTAGCTTTTCTATCGTCGGGAATGTTTGATTCAACTGGCGAGAGTGATATTTTTATTTTATTACCCGTAAATGCGTCAACTGCTTCAAATACTGACGCGCCAATCAACGGTACTTGACTGTTAAGATCAGTTATTGCCGGGACGCTCTCTATCTGGAACGATGCTTCTCTTGTCTCACCTGCCGGAATTGCGCCAATATCCCATACCGTTTTCCCTGAATTTTTATCATATACAATTCGCGTCTCTGGCGATACGCTCAGTATTGAAATAAACGCCGTGTTTCCCTGTAGAAATGTCGAGAGTGTTGTTTTCTGAAGTGGCGCCCCTGTTGCTGATACTTTCCAATAGACACTGTACCGCGTTGGTTGATTTACTGCTGGTGGATACGGTCCGGAATTTAGTGTTTTATTCTTAGGATCAACGTGGTATACCGCCACCGTTGGTGTCGCGATACCTCCTATTTTCATATCTAGTTTTGCCGTTGCAATGGTTTGGGTGGCGGCGGTATTTGATGGAACGGTTGGCGATGATGCCTGCGCGTCAAATGATACTATCGAGTTGCCTGTCGTTTTTGTCGGGAATGATTTCTTGGTTCCTATCGAGAATGAAACTGATACATTTTTACCTGGTTCTATGGCTGTTAATTGTGGCGTGCCAGCAACTGACCATGAGATTGTATTGATACGAGAATCGAACACACCGTTTGTTGGTTCCACTCTTGTTATATCCAACATATCTCCTGATAATTGAACTCTGATAGTCGCATTTTTAAATGTTATTTCTGAGTTATTAAAAACAGTTACGGTGTACGATGATTGTTCTGACGGCTGAATAAAGCCATTGCTATTCTCAGGTTTTATAATAACTGAGAATGGTTCTGGGTAGATTGATATGCTCGCGGTTTGCGCGTCTGTTTCATATAAATCTTGTTTGTTTGTCGCTGTGTATACATGCGAAGTTGCCGAAAAATTAAAGAATGCGTTTGCTGGTCCGATGAGTGCTCCATTGAGAATGACCCGACCTTCTTCCTGTTGCTTCATTTCTGGCACATCCCAGGCGAATGTTCGCTCTCCCATGCTTGAGGCGGCGTTGGTTGGTTGAAATTCTATTGGGTATTGAACTGATATTTTTCCTCCGGCAAGTGTTTGTTTGGTATTATTTTTGTACGTTACCGCGATATCGAATGGCTTACCGTTGTATGCGAATTTCGCCGTATCAATGTGAATACTTACCGCGGATCGACTTGTTAAAATGTCGGTAAAGTATTCTTTCTCGAATATTTTCCCTATTGCTTCGCCGGTTCCTTCATAGCGAAACACAATGCGCAATCGTGAGACGCTTTGGGGCGCCGCATCGCTAACAATTGAAAATGATTCTCGTACTGTCTGTTGACTTTGAAGCGGCCCTACCGGCATTTCTCGTTCTCGCACCTCTTTTGTTGCGCCAGCAAAATAAAAGGAGGCGGGTAGATAGAGCGTGACCGTCCCCTTTCCAATTGATTCTGGCGAGAAATTCGATAGAGAGACATTTAATGGAAACGGAGCGCCAATAAATACCTCATCCAACGCGGTGGTCGCAATATCTACCGAGGGTCCTTGGATGCGCCCATAAAAAAGCACATAGTACAGCCCTGCCAATATACACACCGTTACCGCAAGAGTTATGCCCGCAAGAACCCATGCCATATTAATGCCCTTTTTATTTTTCAATTCATCAAAAATTGCCTGCTCAATGCCAGTGTTGCTTCCTGTTTTTGTTCCCCAGAGCGCGCCTGTTTTAGGAAGTGGTTCTATTTCATGATCCATACATTGTATGAT
>JBDKGD010000038.1:0-26167 GCA_039798365.1 Candidatus Parcubacteria bacterium | reverse complement strand
ATATATTTCAGGAATATTTCTCCGGTTTTGAGTGTGTAGGAATCTATTAATAGACCACCATTTTTTTCTATTATTTTTTTTGAACCGGTATTGTTTTTATAACATGTTATGATAATCGGTTTTATTCCCATTTTATTGGCTTCTTTGAGTGCCAATGTTAATGCTGTTGTGCCGTATCCTTTTTTTCGTTCATTTTTATTTATTTCATAATAGATATGACTTGCGTATTCCGGTGGTATACCTATTCCGTTTGAAGGTTTGTGTCGTATCTGTACCCGTCCAATTGTGTTGTCTTGATTGTCAACAAGATTGAATGATGATGTCGGTAGTTCTCCTGATGTATGTTGTAGCTTGAGTCTGAGCATATATACTGTTATTTTTTATGCCTAGCTTAATCTGGAACTATAGCACCCTCAAACATAGCACTGTCTTTATTGAAGCAATGTTTGTTCGGGATGATCTTTAAGCCACTGTTGTGCGTGTGCTCCACTGGCAGGACGAATCTCAACTGCTAGTGGTAACCCTTCCGCTATCCATGCTTGTACGGGGCTCTTTTCTTTTGGCACTCTGATAACAATATTTTTTCCATTTGCCGTTCCCTCCCAAAAGCCAAATTCTCCATCTTCAAACAGATATGTTGTAGGATTGATTTTGAATTGATCGAGCCATGGTGGCTGAAATAGTATTCGGTATACGAATTGGCTCGGTCGGTATATTGGGGGGACGCAATCATCTTTAATGATCTGGCAATTATAATTGATGGCAGTTGTGGCATACTGGGCGCTGTAGTATAAAGCCATAGTTCCAACAATAACCAGGGTGATTTTTTTTATTTTAGTCATGTTATCCACGAATTCTTATTTTATAATAACTTTGGTGGACCGTACCGGATTCGAACCGGTGACCTCCTCGTTGCAAACGAGGCGCTCTACCAACTAAGCTAACGGCCCTTCTGATTGACATTAACTATAGGTGATTATTCCAAAAAAATAAAGTAATGCCTGTTGTTTTGCTACGCAATGGTTCGGCGGATATGGGGTGGAATATGGATTAAAATTTCCCAGGGAATCGTACCCGCTGTGCGTGCTATATGAATAATTGAATTTGTATCGCTTTGATTTTTGCTGATTACCACCACTTCATCATCCATAGATAAATCTTTGATATGTGACACATCGATGGTTGTTATATTCATACTGACTCTCCCTACGATAGGACAGGGGATATTTTTTATGAGCACCGCGCCTGTATTCGAGAGTCGTCGATCAATGCCCTCGTAGTATCCAGCGGGAATGGTGGCGATGGTCATGTCTGCTGGAGCAATAAATGTGGCATTGTAGCCAACAGATTCTCCTTTTTTAATTTTTTTGATACTGGTTATGCGCGTACACATTTTGAGTGCCGGTTGTATGTTGTGCATGCTGTTCTGGCTTGCTGGGATACCGTAGAGACCTAATCCGAGGCGCATAGTATTTGCTGTAATTGTCGGATATGCGCTACCTGCGCTGGCGGCGCAATGTATGTATGCAATATTTGGTATGGCAGTTTGGATATCGCGCACCGCTTTATTCCACTGATTGATTTGTTTTTCAGTTATTGCTGATTGAGGTGTATCGGCATCGGCGAGGTGAGAATAGATGCCTTCTAGTTTGATAAAAGGATTTTTTGTTATCAGTGTTACTGCTTCATCTAGTTCGTGCGAGGCTATGCCGTGTCGGTGCATACCGGTATCGATTTTAAGATGAATTGTTGTCGGTGCTGTTGCCGAGTTCGCTAGACGGCGTAATTCTTCGATGCTAATGATTGCGAATGCGACGCGTGGCAATGTGTTTGTTTCAATATTTTCTTGCGGGGTATACCCAATGATCAGTATTGGAGCGCGAACTGATTCGTTGCGTAAAATTAATGCTTCAAAGAATGAATCCACGCAGAGAAAGGGGATTGGCAACGAATCCACGATGCGCGCTACTTCCACCAAGCCGTGACCGTAGGCATTGCTTTTTAAGACGGGCGCTACTGCTCGATTGGCTGTTGTGTAAGCATAGAAATTATCGATAATGCGTTGCCGGTCGATTTGTATTTCTATTAACGGTTGGTAGTGGTACTGATGTTTTCGGATTGATCGGACTATCTTTTTCAGCGCCTGTTTTATCATTATTTCTAAGCTTATAGGAATTTTTCGTTTTTGTGGAGGTTGTTGTTTCTTGTTATATTTATGGTATGACTTTTAATACTGAATCACGGTTTACTAGTTTCTTAGTACTGGGCGCTGCTTTTGTTATCAGCGCGTTAATATTTGGGTTATTTTACTACTCGGCACAATCGGTTTCATCTCGCAATGCATTGTCTGTGACTGGATCTGCCAAGGTTCGTGTTTCTGCGGATCAGGCAAAGCTGACACTCGTTATTTCTCATACGGTTTTAATGAGTGGGTTATCTGGTGGATATTCCACGGTGGCTCGCGATTTATCCATGGTGCGTTCTCTGCTTACTGCTGAGAACATACCGGATGATGCTGTTATTGAAAGCCCGGTTTCAATGAACCAGCTGTATGATCCTAACGGTGGTTCTGATACTCGCTATGAACTTCGCCAGACTCTTACCGTTCAATCTGATGATGTGCCTCTTCTTACCGCATTATCTAAAAAAATTCCTTCATTAGCAGCTGGCGGCGCTATTGTTTCTATTCAATCTCTCGAGTATTACTATTCTAAATTACCCGATTTGCGTGTTTCATTGCTGAGTGAGGCAATTCAAGATGCCAAGGCGCGCGCGGAGAAAATTGCCGAGGGAACTGGGCGATCAATTGGCTCGGTCCAGTCGGCATCTGGCGGCGTTGTTCAGGTTTTAGCTCCTAACTCTGTTGAGATTTCTGACTATGGAGCATACGATACCTCGAGTATTGAAAAAGATGTCATGGTTTCAGTGAAGGCGGTATTCGGCCTTCGATAGCTGTTGTTTGTGTTTTTACAACATAAAACCCCCTCTTACCTGAGGGGGGTTTTATTATCGAATCAACTCGGCGATTGTCACGCCCAGGTAGTATGGCCAGATAAACAATGCCAATACTCCTTTCCAAAAGCTTAAGTCTAAAAATCCTATGGTGAATAACCAGCAGACAACCCAGAACGCTCCCGACGAAGTGTGTTGTTCAATTTTTATTTTATCCATATGTTTTAGTATAGCATGTTTGACCTATTCTATTCGGTGCATATTTGAATTTTTTCAAACTATTTTTTGATTCATAAGTTTTTTACAATGATTTGCGTAATTAAAACTTATACAGAAACTACTGAATGTATTATTTTGATAAAATGTAGTTTATGAATACTGCGCTTGCCCGAAAAATAAATAGTATGGTCCGACAGGATCAAAAGATTCGTAATAGTCATAAAAAGGGAGCAAGGTTGAGTGTTGCTATTGAGAAGAAGCATGTCGCTGAACTTAAATGTATTATCAAGAAATACGGATGGCCAACTATATCATTGGTTGGTAAAAAAGCGAGTTTTGGTGCTTGGTTATTGGCGCAACATGCTGATCATGATTCAAGATTTCAAAAAACAGTTCTAAAATTATTGCAAAAAATTAATCAGGAAACTCAAGATATTAATCCTGCGCATATCGCGTACCTCGCCGATCGCTTGTTGATTAAAAGAAAAAAAATCAACAATTTGGCACGCAATTTTATTTTGATAAAAATGGGCACCTTGTGTTGTATTCTATTGAAGATAAAAAAAGAGTACACGAGCTTCGAAGAGAATATAGTCTTCCTCCGCTTAGTGAATCTATTAAAGCGGCGAATGAATTTAATGCGAAACTAAAGAATAAGTAAAAACAGCTTTTTTTATGTATGCGAGAGTAAGCGTGATGTCTTTTTGCAGATTATATATAAATTTGCTACTCAATAATTTCTTGTTCGGTGCAATAGATAAAATGTTCCATTATTCGAACTTATAACCCAGCCAAATATCTCTGATCTATAAAAACTGCGGAGAGTGGAGGATTCGAACCTCCGATGCCGTTTCCAGCATACCACATTTCGAGTGTGGCGCATTCGACCACTCTGCCAACTCTCCGTGTTGTGTATTTTACAATGTGCCCTCGGAGGGAATTGAACCCCCATCTCTTCCTTAGGACGGAATAGCTCTATCCGTTGAGCTACGAGGGCATCGTATCAACTTTCTCCGGGACATTCTCATTGTGCCTTGAGAAAACTTTTTTTTCCAGTTAGACTGTACACCAGAATTTATACTAAGGCAATTTTGCCTTGTTGGGCCTATAGTAAAATGGTATTACGCCTCCATGGCATGGAGGAGGTCGGGGTTCGATTCCCCGTAGGTCCACTGTATGGATACTACCCACGGACCTGTTCAGTTATTCGCCAGTGTTTTTATTGAACATGAGGGTAGTGTGTTGTTAATAAAAGAAGGCAAACCCGAAATATATGGGATGTGGAATCATCCGGCTGGTCATTTGGAAGGCACCGAAACTCCCTTCGCATGTGCCATTCGAGAGGCCAAAGAAGAAACTGGGTATGATATTGTTTTAACGAAACTCCAGAATATTTATTACTACCGATCAGCTGATTTATACGCACTTAATTTTTGTTTTCTAGCACGACTTGCTAATCTGTCTCAGGGATCTTTTGGGTCAGATATCTTGGAGACTGCCTGGATGACTCCAGCGGAGCTTGTGGCTATTCCTCCCCAAGCATTTCGTAGCCTTTCGACTGTTCGGCGCGTCCGCGATTATTTAGATGGTGTTTCGTACCCTTTGTCCGTCATTCAGACCTGGACTGATAACCCCTTTGATCGGTTTGAAGCGCATTCTTCTTCATCTCCATAATTTTTTGGTATACTTTTTTTATGTCTGGTTTTTTTTCTCATCACTTTTCTGCTTCATATATACGTTTTTTAGCGAGCGGTATTTTTTTGTTAACCATCGCTCTTTTTTTTAACTATCGAGCAACGCAATTTGCAGCTACTCATGCCGGTCCTCCGGTTGAAGACATTATTTTGGACCATATTCCTGTTGTTAATATGGAATTCATGATTGTTGAGGGAGCGCTTCTGCTCGTTGCGGCAGTGCTTTTTCTCATTGCCCAAAAACCACAACGCGCCCCGTTTCTTCTCAAGGCTACCGCGCTGTTTGTTATCATCCGTGCTTTTTTTCTTGTTCTTACCCATTTGGGTCCATATTCTATAAACTCTCACTTGGCGATTGATAGCTGGGTTAACTATCTGGGTATTGGTTTTCCGGCCGCACTTTTTTTCTCAGGGCATACGGGTATGCCGTTTTTGATGGCGCTTATTTTTTGGAATCAAATCAGGGTTCGAATATTTTTCCTTGTATCGTCTGGTTTAATGGGGTGCGCTGTTTTATTAGCGCATGTCCATTATTCTATTGATGTGTTTGCTGCATTTTTTATTACCTATACTATTTTTATTCTTTCAACAAAAATTTTTCGACCTGATTTTGAATTATTTCACCGATAGAGAAACGATTCTTTTTCTGTCTTGAGATTTTTTTATATGCCCGGTATGATACGCTTGGTGGTTTTGGTGTTTGGGGTGGTTTTTTGTGTATTGTTGCGCAAGCGCCAGAGTAGCTCAGTTGGTAGAGCAACGCTTTCGTAAAGCGTGGGTCGCGAGTTCGATTCTCGCCTCTGGCTCTTGCGTTGGAATATATTTTTTATTTTCTAATTTTTTGATAGACTGTTTGGTATTATGGATGGTCGTGAACAATTAGAGCAGTTAGTTGCCGATGCCCGCCGGTTACGCGGGCGGCTTTGACATTGATTCCCGCTGCCGCGTGGTTGCTGATCTTGAAGCTCGCATGAACGATGCTTCTTTTTGGTCCAATAGAACGAGCGCTGATGCGGCCATCAAAGAGCTTGGCCAAACCCAGGAAATCATTTCTCTTTTTTCGAATATTGAGCGCAACATTGAGCGTTTGTCCGATTCTTACTCCGACGATCTTTTTTATGAAACACGGCGCATGCTTCGATCGCTGGAAGTACGCACTCTTTTTGTTGGCAAATACGATCGACAACCAGCTGTTGTTTCCATTTATCCGGGCGCGGGTGGTGAAGATGCCGCTGATTGGGCAACATTATTATTCCGCATGTATGGCGGATACGCTAAGCGTCGAGGTTGGAGTGTTTCGGTTCTTGAAGACGAAGACAACCGTAAAGTTTTTTTAGTTACCGGGGAATATGTGTATGGATATTTACGAGGAGAATCTGGCGTTCACCGATTGGTTCGCATCTCTCCTTTTTCAGCGAAGAAACTTCGCCACACCTCTTTTGCTCTCGTTGAAGTTGTGCCTCAATTACCTGAAATTGACGCTTCTTCTTTTGTTATTCCCGAATCAGATTTGAAAATTGACTTTTATCGTGCTGGTGGTCCTGGCGGTCAAAATGTTAATAAAGTTGAAACAGCGGTTCGCATTACGCATATACCTACTCATGTTGTTGTTTCTTCCAGCGCGCAGCGTAGCCAGATGCAGAACAGAGAAACGGCGCTCGCGCTTCTTAAGGCGCGACTCGTCTCATTGATGGAACAGCATCATGTTGCTGAGTTGGCTCATTTGCGTGTTACTGTTAAACCCGAATGGGGGAGTCAGATTCGTTCCTATGTTTTTAATCCCTATCAATTAGTTAAGGATCATCGTACTCACGTTGAAACGAGTAATGTGGATAAGGTGATGGAGGGTGATATTGATGAATTCATTGAATCCGAGGTAGAATTACTGTAAATGATTGTTTTCCAAAGTGTTTATAAGCTGTACGGTAATAATTCTACTGCACTGGAGGATGTTAGTTTTCAGATTTCCCCGGGTGAGTTTGTTTCTTTGGCTGGTCGATCGGGCGCGGGCAAGTCAACGGTTACCAAGTTGTTGATTGGAGAGGAGAAGCCAACCAAGGGACGTGTTTTTTTTGGACAGTACGAAGTGAATCGATTGAAGTCGACGGAGTTGCCGGCATTTCGCCGACATATAGGTATTGTTTTTCAAGACTTTCGTCTTCTTCCCACAAAAACTGCCTACGAAAATGTTGCTTTTGCCATGGAAGTTGCGGGGCGCAGTCAGCGGGAGATTGATGAGTTGGTTCCTCAAGTGCTTGATATGGTTGGGCTGGGAGAGCGATTAAAGAATTTTCCCCATCAGTTATCGGGCGGAGAGCAGCAGCGTGTTGCTATTGCCCGTGCTTTGGTTCATCGACCTGAGGTTATTATCGCTGATGAGCCAACCGGTAATTTAGATCCATTCCATACATGGGAAATTATTAACTTGCTATTAAAAATTAACGAACTGGGCACTACTCTTATCTTGGCTACCCATGACAAGGAGATTATCAATAATCTTAATAAAAGAGTTCTGACATTTGATCGGGGTCGATTGGTTCGTGATGAGGAAAAAGGGAAATATCTTCTCGTATAACAGCTATTATGATTACTATTCTTTCTCGCATTGTACGGTACGGTCTCGATAATTTTTGGCGCAACGGCATTCTTTCGACGGCGACAGTGGTTATTATGGCTCTTGCGTTATTCGTGTTCCATGCTTTGATTCTGTTTGGGTATATAACAAACCAGGCAGTTTTTTCTGTCCAAGAGAAAATTGATATTAGCGTTTATTTTAAAAGCACTGCATCGGAGGATCAGATTTTAAGCGTTAAGGAGTCTATTGAAAGTTTGTCGGAGGTGAAATCGGTTGAGTATGTTTCTCGAGATGCCGCCTTGACTGAATTTAAAGATACTCATAAAGATGACCCAACGCTGTCCCAGGCCATTAATGAGTTGAGTGCTAATCCGTTGTTGGCTTCTTTGAATATCAAAGCTAATGACTCTTCAAAGTACGCGGATATTGCCGCGAAATTATCTGCTAGTTCCGCTATTTCTGATCTTGTTGAGAGTGTTACATACTCGAAAAATCAGGGTGTTATTGAGCGATTAAATGCCATTATTCGCACTATCAATCGGGTTGGATTTTTCCTTACCCTCATTCTTGCTTCCATTGCCTGTCTGATGGTTCTATCGACTATCTGGCTTGCTATTTTTTCTAATCGCGAGGAGATCGCCATTATGCGAGTTGTCGGAGCTTCCAATGCGTTTGTTCGGGGTCCGTATCTTATCCAGGGTGTTATCGCGGGTGTTCTTGGTTCGATTATTTCTATTATCGTGGCGGCTCCGTTGGTTTATTACCTTTCGCCTTCGATCGAAAAATTTGTTTCTGGTTTGCAGTTATTCAATTACTTTTTATCTTCATTCTTTATTCTCTTCTTCTACCAACTTGTTTTCGGAGTTTTTTTGGGAGTGTTTGCTAGTTATATTGCGATACGACGCTACTTGAAGATTTAAGGTTATTTTTTGTGGATCATGGTTTGATATTTTGAATCGGATTGCATATAGTCTTGGTAGTTATTTGTCGGAATTGCGTACTTCCTGTTTTCTTGAAAAGGAGAATATTTATGTCATTGCACAATGGTAATGGACCTACGGTTTTTGTTCTTGATTCTAGTGTGTTAATGAGTGATCCGGGAGCTATCAATGCGTTGGCTCCGGGCAACATTGTTGTTATTCCTGGTGTTGTTTTGGAGGAATTAAATCAGAATAAAGGGCGAACCGATCTCGCAGGTTTTAATACCCGGGAGGTTTTACGGATTTTGAGTGAATATTTTTCCGATAGTAGCCCCTTCGTTGGTTCAGGATGGGCGTCTGTTTCTCTCTCTGCTGTCTCAGGTGTTATTGTTATTGATTCTAATACAGAACATCAGCGACCACCTTTATCGTTACAAAAAAATAATGATGCTTGTATTATTGGCACTGCTGCGTGGTACTGTAAGAATCAAACAAAAAAATCAATAAGTTCTGATCGCAAGAAAAATGGAACTGCTCGATTGCCGGAGTATTCATCGGTTTGTTTGTTGAGTAATGATCGTGTTATGGGGTTGTTGGCAAAATCGTGCGGTGTTCCAGTTGATAACTATATAACGGCTAGGATTATTAATTCGCCTGATGATATCTATACTGGATACCATGCGCTCACTTTAAATTGTACTCAATCAGAGTTTTTGCGTCTTAAGGATGCTGGCTTTTTTTCTTTTTCGGATGTGCAGCCGTACTTTTCTTGCGAAGTACCTCATTTCTTTCCTAACGCCTGTTGTGAATTTTTTTTAAACAACCATTCCGACGGTTCTTTGCTGGCAATTTTTAAGTCGAATGGTTGCTGTAGGAGTAATCTTAATGGTCGTTTTGTTTCGGTTGAGCATTGTTTCCGATCCTCGCACCATAGAAAAAATAATGCACATAAGAAAACAAGATCCTCTGATCCGCAACACTTGTTATCGGTATCCCGAAACAACAGACAATCTTTCGCTCTGGCGCTGTTGTATGATCCCACTATCAGTTTAGTTGTTCTCTCTGGTCCTGCGGGTACTGGCAAGACATTTCTTAGTTTGTCCGTTGCGTGTTATACGACATTTATTGAAGAACTGTATTCTTTGATTAGTGTCTATAGACCAAACATTGAGATTGGCAATTCTATGGGTTACTTGCCCGGTACTTCTGGAGAAAAATTTGCACCATGGAAGGTTCCTGTTCATGATAATCTGGCAGTTATATTTAACGATCCTGTGTATCGTGCTACAGATTTAGTTGAAGCATCTTCCTCGCGTGGCAAAAAATCTGGTCTTACTGACCATTTTTCTTCCCGAACCTTGATTGCGGCCAGGGAATCTGAGGGTTCGCTTATCATTGAGCCCATCTCTTTTTTAAGAGGACGCAATATTCCTGATGCTTGGCTGATTCTTGATGAAGGTCAGAATTTAACTCCGGAAGAAGTTAAGACTGTTATTACTCGAGCAGCATCTGGGACTAAGGTAGTCATTGTTGGTGATACTACTCAGGTGGATAACAGATTCTGCACCTCTCATTCTAATGGTCTTTTGCATGTTAATCAGAAAATGGGTGGTCAGCCGTGTTTTGCCAGTATTGCTTTGTGTGATAGTGAGCGATCTGACTTAGCTGGATTAGCTTCCCGTTTGTTATGATTATTTGGTTTCAGAAATTAATATTCCCTTGTCGATTGTATCGACAAGGGAGTTTTTATATTTCGAGTTATCATCCATGGCTTTTAAGGAATTTCCTTATACCGATTACTGAGCGTCCGATTGATATAGGACATCCCATGTCACTCCTTTTTGTTTCCATGTTTATTGCCACTAAGTTACCCGCATAATCGTATACCCCTCCGCCTGATCTGCCATAGATTCCGTGTATGTCATACCATATTTTATCCGCGTCTGGTTCTATGATTTGTATCATTCCCACACAGGGGAATTCCGGGGTTTCGGTTGTTGCTCCTATGGAAAATATTTTTTCTCCAACCTGAATGCTGGTTGCGTATTGTACGGTTGAAATTGGTTTTGTTGGCACCGTGAGCAGCGCCAGATCATTGGCGGGATCAACGGTATACTTTTCTACCAGAAAACCATTTACATACATGTCATGATCAACCATGATGACATGGTAGCAGGTGAGTACTTTGTTTGTTTCGATAATTACTCCACTGCCTATTCGTCCGTTTTCTGCTGGTACGCCGTTCTTTTTTGCCGTGATTCGCGCGAATCGATCGGCTGCTTTTTTATGTAATCCTGAATCGAGTTCAAATACTTTTTGTTGGTTGTCCGTGACTCCCGGTGTTTTTTGAATAGGCATTGCTAGTAATGCCATGGCAAGTAGTAGGCACCCTATTTTACTCATAAAAACCTCCTAAATTTTCAATATGTGTACTACTCTTACCATTCTAGTACGTCTGCTCTGTTGTGGCTACTTTTGATTTTTTTGACTATTATGGTATGAACCTAATATGACAAATATTGTTTTAGTGCTCGATAATATTCGCAGCATCTTTAATACCGCGTCTTTATTCCGAACTGCCAATGGAGCTGGTGTTTCGTCTGTGTATCTGTGTGGGGTGACTCCTTCTCCACACGATAGATTTGGTCGTATTCGATCTGATTTTGCCAAGGTTTCGCTCGGTGCAGAGCGTAGTGTTTCGTGGACTTCTTGTGTTTCAACTGCTCGATGTATTTCTCGATTGCGTCGAGACCATTTTTTTATCATTGCGCTTGAGCAGCATCCTTCCAGTGTTTCTTATGCCAATGTTGGATCCATTGTTGGTGCTCATGCCAACATCGCGCTAATCCTTGGCAACGAAGTTCGTGGAGTTTCTCCCGACGTATTTCGTTTGTGTGATATTGGTTTCGAACTTCCTATGCACGGTGACAAAGAATCATTAAATGTTTCTGTGGCAGGCGGTATTGCTTTGTATAAATTGCGTTTCGGATAATGATCAATATATTTGTATACTATTAGACAATGATATTACTTCAATCGTACGATATCGTGTTTGCGCTTGCGCTTGTTATTTTTTTTGTCAGTGCAGCTTTTTTTATCGTGCCTTTTTTTATTACCCCATCTGGCGGACAGGCGCCATTGCCGGTCACTTCTATTACTGTCGGACCAACGGTGTACGAAGTTGAAATTGCAAACTCTATCCTTTCGCGTACCCGGGGTCTATCTGGTCGACCTCAGTTGATGACTGGCGCGGGTATGCTTTTTATTTTTCCTGTTGCGTCGGTATATGGATTTTGGATGAAAGATATGCGGTTTCCTATTGATATTGTTTGGATATCAAACAATCGGGTTGTGGGTATTTCCCATGACGTTCCTCCCGCTGGTACAGATTCCTTTGATTTGCCTCGATATTACCCGCCGCAACCTGTGTCTGTTGTTTTGGAATTGCCTGCTGGTACGGCTGTTCGTGATGGCATTGTTGTTGATACCCCTGTCTCTATTGGCGCATATTAGTTATTGCATTGCTTGGTTTTTTATTTCTTTTTCCTTATACTTTTCCTCATATAGTCGTTTCTGTTTATTTTTTAATCGTATATGTTTCTTATCGATAATCGATTCCCTGATTTTTCTCTTGAGGTATATCATCCGGAAACTGATGAAGAGGGTATGCTGTCTCTTGATGATGTATTTGCGGATTCGTCTTGTGAGTTTTTGGTGCTTTTCTTTTACCCTGCTGATTTTACCTACATTTGTCCGACTGAATTGGCCGATTTGGCTCGTCGCGCTGAAGATTTCAAAAAATACCACGCACGTGTTGTTGTTGTTAGCACTGATACTGTCTATACCCACAAGGCATGGCTTGAACACGAGAAAGCTCTCAAACAAGTTACCTATGCCATGGCCGCTGATCATAATGGAAAACTTTCTCGAGAGCTTGGTATCTATGGAGAGCAACGTGGTTTGGCTCAGCGGGCAACGTTTGTCGTAGATCGTCAGAAGATGTTGCGTGCCGTTGATATTGTCTCTGATAATATCGGTCGTTCTGCCGGTGAGCTATTGCGAAAAGTAAAGGCGCTTTCCTTTGTTGCCCATAATCCGGGTCAGGTTTGTCCTGCTAGCTGGGATGAGGGGGCTGCTACGCTTACTCCTTCCATCAAGATTGCTGGAAAAGTTGGAGAGCAAGCGGGTATGGGGGAGTAATAGTGTAGCTAATCTTTTTGCACTGTTGGCGCGTAGAGACTTTCGTATGCCATTCCGAGGTTCAAGAGATCATCTTCATGAAAATGTTTTCCAATGAGTTGAAACCCTATTGGTAAACCTTCTTCCGCTTTCACTGGTATGGAAATTGCCGGTAATCCAGCAAGATTTGCCGGAATAGTAAATATGTCGGAGAGGTACATTGCCAACGGATCGTTGCTTTTTTCTCCAACGGCAAACGCTCTCGTTGGCGTGGTTGGCGCTAGCAGTACGTCTACTTTTTTAAATACCTCTTTAAAGTCTCTCGTTATTAATGCTCTGACTTTTTGTGCCTTACCGTAGTAAGCGTCGTGATATCCGGATGAAAGCACGAATGTTCCTAATAGGATTCTTCGTTGTGTTTCCGCGCCAAATCCGCATGCTCGCTGTGATAAGTACGCGGTTTCCAGCGCGCTTTTTCCCGCGCGTATCGGTTCGTTTGTTGATAATCGAGCATAGCGAATTCCATCAAAACGAGCTAAGTTCGCGCTTACCTCTGCTGGCATGATGATGTAGTAACAGGACAGCGCGTGGGGAGTGTGGGGGAGTGACACTTCCTCAAATGACACCTGCAATCCCTTGAAATCGCGTATAACTTTTTGTACAGCGTCTGATACCGCATTTTCTAATCCCTCAATAAAATATTCTTTCGGTATTCCTACACGTATTTTTTTGACTGCTTCGGTGGCATTCCCTGGATTTTTATTGTTTGGATACTGCGTGCTTGTCGCGTCATAGGTGTCTTTGCCTTTTATCACATCAAATAGAATTTTCGCATCTTCCACGGTTTTTGTTAGCGGTCCTATTTGATCAAGACTGGATGCCATGGCGATTACTCCGTGTCGCGATACGGCTCCGTACGTTGGTTTGAGACCGACTACGCCGCAGAAGGCGGCTGGCTGTCGAATTGATCCGCCGGTATCTGATCCGAGTGCTGCCACTGCTAATGTTGCTGAAACTGCGGCTGCTGATCCTCCTGAGGATCCTCCGGGGACTCTTTGCGTGTCATGGGGATTTTTGGTTTTTTGAAATGCCGAATTTTCGGTCGACGATCCCATCGCAAACTCATCCATGTTTGTTTTTCCGAGTATTACCCCTTTGGCTTCATCTATTTTTTTAATAACTGTCGCTGAATAGCTGGCCCTGTATGATTCCAACATTTTTGAACCAGCTGTTGCTGGTAACTTCTCTACTAAAATATTGTCTTTTATGGCAATGGGAACCCCCGCGAGTAGCGCTATCGGGGCGTCGTTTTTTGCTATCTGGATATCTGTTTCTTCGGCGGTACGGATTGCCTGTTCTTCGTTGAGTGATAGGTATGCTCCTATTTCCCCGTCACGGTTTTTAATGTGTCGAAAAAATGCCTGTGTTACTTCCACTGCGGTAAATTTTTTTGTCAGCAGGCCAAGGTGTAATTTTTTAATTGTTAAATCGTGGAGAAATTCCATTGTTTTATTCGAATACGGGCGGTACTTCCAGAAGTCCATTGTGGGTCTTTGGAAATGATTCTACGCCACATCTTTTGAGCGTATCTTTCCGTTCTGTATCGGCGCGAAAGCTATTTTTTAGATTTGTGCCTGCAAGAATTGGGTTGATGCTTGTTGTAGCAACTTCTTGCAACTGGGCGACGTGATTTACGATTTTTGTCAGCTCGATAGCGATTTTTTCGTGATGACCTTCGGAAATCGCTATCTTTGCCAGTTTCCCGAGATGTTCTATTTCTTCTGGTGTCAGTGTTTTAGCGGTCATAATGATTGGTGCTGTATAGAAGACTTCGACTGATTTGTGTCTGTATTGTATTCCACTATCTTGTTTTTTTCAAAAAATATCCCAATGTCTGTGACATTGGGATTCTGCGTGGATGTGCGTGCTTAGAGGATCTTTTGGAATTTTTATTGTTTTTCTTCCCAGTAGTATCGGGTAACGCGTTCTGTTGTTACCCGGTAGGGACCCCACTGTTTAGGAATATTTCCTTGATATTTCATGTCAGTTAATTCCACGCATATTTCTTTTCTCCCGTCCTCTGCCTCTTGGAATCCAATCGATTGGATAATGTGTTTAGGAATATTTTTTTCTATTTCTTTTCTTAACTCTTGCAGAATCGTTGGTGGGTATTTCTCGTCGGGTTGTTGGTATTTGTGGGTTGTTATCAGGGGAAACAAATGTAGTTGTTCCATTGCTACCTCCTTTTAGTTAGTATGTTCTATTCTTTTTTTATTATACCCATTTGTATAGTTTAGTCAATTAATTTATTCCATAAAAAACATTCTATTGGCCTAACATTAATATCGTGCATTTTTGGCACTCCGTATTCAGAACTATTGCTGATTGCCTGATTGTTTTCCATGGCAAAGCCGATGTGGCGATGCATGGTTCCGTCTTTACTTGGGGTAGGCGCCCACACTACGACGCACCACTGTTTTGGCTCTGCTATTTCATACCACCCTGATTGTTTCATGTCCTGCAGTGCTCCTGAGACGGTGGCATGTATGCTGCGAATTAATGTGCAGGTATACAAGACAGTTGTCGTGTGAAATGCGCAGCTATCTTCTCCGTTTTTTAGAATATCAACTATTTGCCCATCGATTTCGAAAAATAAATTCTTAAAAAAATCTGCTCCTTGGCTTGTTACGATCCGTGCTTCGTAATTTTTTTTGATAATGTAGTTCATGGCGTTTTTCCTTTTATATTAAATTGCATTGTGCTGATAAATGCTATACCCCTACGATGTGGTAGGGGTATTATAGAGTGGATTATGTAGCTGATGTATTATTTGTCACTTTAGCCCATGTTGATTTTCAATTCCCGAATTTTTCTTTCTAGGTTTTCGATCTTTCTGTTTACAGCTTCTTCTATTTCTTCTCTTGTCATTGCCACATCCTTTCTAAACCACGAATCTTTTTCTATCTGGATTGCTATGTATTGCGCGTGCACTGCGGCAACGGTCGCGCATATTGCGTACCATATAATAAACAGCGGGGTGTTGTAGCGCATTGGAGATGCGATAATGATAAGAATAAACAGTACGTTTGCTATCATTCCGGTTACCGCGTGGTACAACAGATTTTTCGATTGTCTTGCCCGGCTTGAGAGTACGAATGTTCCATTTTGCGCTGTTGTAATTATGGTCATTTCCAAGATAGTCAGTATTTCAATTCCTGTTGCTGCTGCTAGTAGCGTTGCGATGATTATGAGTGCTACTTCCGGCCACAGGTAGTTGAGAATCGTGGTATGTTCCCGTGAGGTTTCTTTTCTCGGCGGTTTCATGATGAGTACCTCCTGTTGTCAATGATCGGTGTTGCATCCTACCATGGATGATGTTCTTGTGACAACCACTGACCTGACGCTTACTTGTTGCGGGGGGAGGATTCGAACCTCCGTCTACTGGTTATGAGCCAGTTATGCTAACCATTGCACCACCCCGCGACCACAATTGATTCTCGCTGTTGATAATACCTTTGATTTATTGTATTGTCAAAATGGTTTTTCGTTGTATAGAAATAGATTTTTTAGCGTGTATGATTGATTTTTAATTGTGTGGCGGCGTAGCTCAGTTGGTTAGAGCGGGCGTTTCATAAGCGCCAGGTCACAGGTTCGAATCCTGTCGCCGCTACTGTCTTTATTTTTTTTCTTCACACAATGCGGTATGATTGTGGTATAGTTTTTTTGGTTTATGAGTCAATATGTTACAACTCTAAATTCATTGTTGCGTGATGCCGAGCGTGCCATTGCTGATGCTGCGTCCCTTGGTGATCTTGAGCATTTGCGCGTGGCATATCTTGGAAGGAATGGCAGCGTGACTGCTATCTTAAAAACACTCAAGGATCTTTCTGAGCAGGATAAACGTATCGTTGGTCCCATTGCTCAAGATGTTCGAGAGCGTATTGCTGTTTTGTTGCGCGAGCGTATCTCCTTACTTGAATCTTCCCGCACCTTTTATCCTGACTATACGACACTGCCGAACAAACTTGTTGGAGTTGGACATTTGCACCCCCTTACGATTCTCCAGGATGATGTGATCCGTATATTTCGAGATCTTAACTTTTCAGTTATTGAAGGCCCCGAGTTGGAGAGCGAATATTATAACTTTGACGCGCTCAATATTGCACCGAACCATCCGGCGCGTGATATGTGGGATACGTTTTGGATAAAACAAGACCGCCCAGTTTCTGATCCGAAGAGACGGATGCTTTTGCGCACTCATACTAGTCCTATGCAGGTTCGTTTTATGGAGCGCCATAAGCCGCCATTTCAAATTATTGTTCCTGGTCGAGTTTTTCGATACGAGGCGACTGACGCGACTCATGAAGTTAATTTTTATCAGTTAGAGGGATTGATGGTTGGACCATCGGTTACCCTTGCGAATTTTAAATACATTATCGAAACATTTTTCCAGAAATTTTTTGGCAGCGCTGTCGTATTTCGTTATCGACCGAGCTATTTTCCGTTTGTTGAGCCCGGTTTAGAGGTCGATATCAAAATTCCCGGAAAAAAAGGCAATCAGTGGCTTGAGGTTATGGGCGCGGGCATGGTTCATTCGTCTGTTTTTGCATACGCCCACTATGACCCTCGTTCCATACAAGGATTTGCTTTCGGCGTGGGCATTGATCGTTTGCTTATGATCAAACACCACATTCCCGATGTTCGGATGCTCTATTCGGGTGATTTACGTGTCATACAACAACACTTTTAATTTTTCTTTATACTATGCATACATTTGAATCGATACCGCATCAATCTGACTCTTCTGATTCACATAGCCGCGTCGAGCGTCCTGAGACATTTGAAGCGTTCCAGCAACAGGTTCGAGAGCGTATTGCGCATCTGTCTGAGTATGTTTCTGGGGCGTATGATGATTTTACCGAATCCGATCTGGCTGTTTTGAATGTTGAAGATATGTATCAATGGAAGGCGGTTACCCAACTTGAGGAGCTTTTTATTGATCCGCAAACTCCTTTCAATTCTGATATTGCTGATAAGGTTTCACATGTTACTAAGGATTTTGAGACGTACCGTGAAGCGCTCCTTTCTGCCGATAGCGCAGATCCGAGTATTAAATCTCGCCTCGCGTTTTCTCGTATTCTTGGCCATATTATAGCGGCGATGCCTCAGCGGAGACTACTGAAGGACGCACAGGAAAATCCCGTGTCTCATGATGATGTGCGCGCTCTGCGGAGAGTTCTTAATGCTCAAATTAAAGGCGTTGTTGATCGATTCAAAAGTTCAGGCGATCAGATTATTCCTGAGGTCGATCGCGACCAGTCTTCGATACCACGCCACGTCGATGATTCTCAAATCATCCAATAGTGTATGAAATTTTCTTATTCACTTCTTAAAAAGATATATCCTGACGTTCTTTCCCTCAAAAAAATTGCCGCATTGTTGCCATTGCATCTTTTTGAGGTAGAGAGCGTGGAAGGGGATACGATTGACATCAAGGTGTTGCCTAACCGTTTTAGCGATGCTTCATCGCACGTAGGCATTGCTCGTGAAATTGCTGCCTTAACTGGCACTCCTTTTTCATTTTCTATACCTTCCCACCGACTACCGCGTGAACGAGGACTACTTTCGATTATGCTCCGTGATCGCGCGCACTGCCCTTATTATCGCGCGTGTCTTTTGGAAATTCCTGTTCCTCATACGGCAGCTTCACCTGTTTGGATGCAACAGATACTTCGTTCTTGTGGTATTAACCCTATTTCATCGCTTGTTGATATTACTAATTACACCATGCTTGTTACGGGACAACCTTTGCACATTTTTGACGCGGACGTCCTTTCCAAGGATGCTCGTGGGCGCACTCAGATTGTTGTCCGCTCTGCTGCCGCGGGAGAACTGTTTACTGCGCTTGATGGTCGCGAAATTCCTCTTGATCCGTCCATGCTTATTATTGCTGATGGCTCTGGACCTTTAGCGTTGGCGGGGATTAAAGGGGGGGTTCGTTCTGGCGTGAGATCTTCTACGGTTCGTTTTATCCTTGAGGCGGCATCATTTGACGGTACTGGAATTTTCAAAACCGCACGACGTACCCAGCTTATTACTGATGCATCTGTTCGATTTTCGCATGGACTTTCTTCTGATTTAGTCGATCAGGGTTTTAATTTCGCTATCACCCTTTTTCAGGCATTGGGTGCTCGTATTATTGATACTGCTTCAGTTTCTTCCCGCGCACTTTCTCGTCCTGTCGAGCTTATTTTTGATCCTGCTGAATATGCAAAATTTATCGGCGCCGATATTTCGACACGAGAAGCATCAGTGTTGTTTTCTCGATTGGGCTTTTCTGTCCGACCGCTGTCAGTTCGTGGAGCATCATTTTCTTCTGGATCTCTGCGCGTTACGATTCCTCGTATTCGTCAAGATATTGTTAGTGCTCACGATTTGTACGAAGAGGTCGTGCGATTAACGGGAATTGATCGACTGCCTTCTGTTGCTCCTGCCGTTGTACTTAAAGATCCGATTGTTGATCCTATTATCAACACTACTTCTCTCGTGCGACATGTTCTCGTGCGACTCGGATTTGATGAGCTTTACACAAGTTCTTTTGTTGATGAATCTTCCCGTTTGGCTCTTCCTCAATCATCTTTGGTGATATACGGACGCGATACGCCGGTTTCTGTTGCCAACCCTATCTCTTTCGAGAAAAAATATCTGCGAACAAATCTTTCATATGGTTTATCGATGGCAACGGTAGCCAATAGCAGATTTTTTTCTTCTCAGCGTGGTTTTGAGGTTGGTCATGTTTTTGTAGAGGACGATTCTTCTGGGTATGTTGAGGCGGTTTCTGTTGCGTTTTTGCTTTCTTCCGGCAATACGCTCTTGGTGCGAGAGGCAAAAGCCGTGTTGCGTCATTTGTTGGAATCACTGGGAATTGGAGACTATGATGTTTCTGTTGCTGACGAATTTCGCCAAGTTGGTTTTATTCGTGTTGGTAATTGCGACGTTGGCTTCATTGAGCATCGAGTGCTTCAGCCATCTTTGAGCGCTGTTGTGTGTGAACTCAATCTTACTGCGTTGTTGGCATACGTTGAACAAGAACGGGCATTTGCCGTACCGGCTCGTTTTCCGTCTATTATTCGCGATGTTTCAATTGTCGTGTCACGGGACTGTCGTATTGGGGAGATTGCCGATGCTTTATGGGCTGCCGGAAAGGATTCTTTTTTGGTTGATGTTGATTTGATTGATGAGTACTCTGATCCCGCGTCATTTTCTCAAAAACAAAGTTTAACATTCCGACTGGTTTTTCTGTCATACGATCGCAGCTTAACCGATGAAGAGGTCAACGCATCACTTGGTCGTATTAGCGCTGTTTTATCTGCCGATTTTTCTGCTGAGATACGATAGCTATTTTGCACTATGGAACTATTGATTCCTCGCGAGGTCAGACAAATTGGTCTTTTGCTTTTGCAGAGGGGTTTTTCCGCATGTCTTGTTGGTGGGTGTGTCCGAGATCTTTTGCGGGGCGTTGTTCCTAAGGATTGGGATATCGCTACCAGTGCTTTGCCGGAACAGATTCAGGAGATATTTCCGGACAGTGTATACGAAAATACATTTGGAACAGTTGGTGTTAAAACTCGATCACTCGATCCGGCGGTTTCAATTGTTGAGGTTACTACCTTTCGAACCGAGGCGGCATATTCTGATGGTCGTCATCCTGATTCTGTTTCGTTCGTTTCTTCCATAGAAGACGATTTAAGTCGGCGTGATTTTACGGTGAATGCCATGGCGATTGATTTGGCATTATTGGTTTCTAATATTTCTTCTCTGACTCTGTCTGATATAAGCGCCTCTATCATTGATCCCTATGGAGGACAAGACGATTTGAAACAGCGTCGCATTCGCGCCGTCGGCGACCCTGTCGCTCGTTTTCGCGAGGATGGACTACGGATGATGCGCGCGGTTCGATTTTCGGCGCACCTTGATTTTTCTATAGAAGAGAACACATTTCGTGCGATTGTTCAGCAGAGCGAGTTATTATCTTCCATTGCGCATGAGCGTATTCGCGATGAACTGACCAACATGATCATGACACCCCGAGGTGATTCTGCCGTGTACCTTTTGGAAGATACGGGATTGCTTCGGTTTGTATTGCCAGAACTGCGCGAGGGGATCGGATGCGGACAAAATAAGCACCACATATATAGTGTTTTTGAACATAATGTGAGAGCTCTTGGATATGCGGTATCGCAAAATTATTCTCTTGTTGTTCGCATGGCGTCATTGTTGCATGATGTTGGCAAGCCTCGGTCAAAGCGTGGCGAGGGTCCTGATTCAACTTTCTATAATCATGACGCCATCGGAGCCACCCTCACTGTTGCCATGTTGGATCGACTTCATTTTCCACGAGATTTTGTCAGGCGTGTTTCTCACTTGGTGCGGCACCATCTTTTTTATTACAACGTTGGCGAAGTTACTGAGGCGGGCGTGCGGCGTTTTATTGCCCGTGTTGGCGCGGATTGCATAGATGATTTGTTTAAAGTTCGTGAGGCCGATCGCATCGGTTCTGGCGTTCCTAAGGCTATTCCCTATAAGACTCGCCACTTGCAGTTTATGATCGACAAGGTTCGCCGCGATCCTATCTCAGTGAAAATGCTGGTTATTGATGGTGCGGATGTCATGCGTATTCTTTCTCTTGCTCCCTCTGCTCGCGTGGGAACTATTTTATCGATTCTCCTTGAGGAAGTTTTGGACGATCCGACTCTTAATACCGTTGAACATCTTACCGCTCGTGTTTCAGCGCTTGGCGCGTTATCAGATGAGGCATTGTCTCAACTTGCTTCTTATGCCAAGCAAAAGGTCTATGAGGCAGAATCTGGCGCTGAAGCTGATATGAAAAAAAAGCATTTTATTCGATAGGAACCATTATCACATTCTATGGATATTCGTATCAAGCGTTTTTCGAAAGATGTGCCTCTTCCTGAATATAAAACCCATGGCGCGGCAGCATTTGATTTGTCATCGCGTGAGCGGGTCGTTATTGAGTGTATGCAGGTTGGATCGGTTCCGTTGAATGTGGCAATAGAGACGCCTGTCGGGTTTTTTTTACTTCTGGCATCGCGCAGTTCGACCCACAAAAAAGGACTTATGCTCGCCAATGGTATTGGTATCGGGGATCCGGATTTTTCTGGTGACGCCGATGAATACCGCGCTGTTTTTTTTAATTTTACTTCCAACACTGTTGTTATTGAACCTGGTGAGCGCGTGGCGCAAGGGTTGTTTGTTCCGGTAACCCATGCTTCGTGGATTGAAGTTCCATCGCTGCGACCTGATTCTCGCGGTGGATTTGGAAGTACCGGATCTTATTAATATGGAAAAGACTCATCTTTTTGATGAGTCTTTTTTTGGATAACTTATGATTCTTCCTTTTCAACCTTATAAATATATTTTGTTGGTGAAAACGGCAGGGTTGCTAAGGATAAAACTTCCCCTCCGTGGATGGTCAAGCCGTATGAGTTCAACTTCTGTTCTAATGCTTCTTTGGAATCTTCCTGCAAACGAGTATTTCCTTCTGCGTCTAGAATGATATGTTTTTCCATACAAATCTCCTCTTATTTGAGTGTTAAGTTAGTCAATAGTTCAATCTGATTTAATAATAGCATATCTATTATATTTGTCAAGTCTCTTTTGCGCACTGTATACTATCTGATATGCATACGATTTATCATTTTTTCGATAAGCTAGAAGATAAAATTCGCGGCTTTTTAAGCCACTATCCCATTGTGTACGCTTTTTTTGGCGGTGTTGCCATCGTGTTGTTTTGGCGCGGTGTGTGGCACTTTGCCGATGAATTTTCATTTATGACGGGACTTGTTTCGCTCGTTATCGGTTCTGTTTTGCTATTGGCTACGGGATTATTCGTGTCGGTTTTTATCGGAGATCAAATTATTATTTCCGGTATTCGCGGAGAAAAGAAGATCGCCGAGCAAACTGAGGAGGAGGTGCAAGACGAGATGAGTCGGTTGCGTGCTATTGAGCGCGAACTGAAGCGGTTGAGTGATATTATTGAGCGACACCACCGATAACCCTATGAAGCGTCTTTGGGCATTTGATCAGCTTGTACCGATTGGGTTAACCGTGGTTGTTTTTTTGCTCCTGACTGCTCTGTTGGCGGGGGAAGCGTGGGTTTTGAATTATTATTTTGACGCGAATATTTCGCTGCATATTCGATGGTACGATATAGCCATTGGACTTACTATTTATCTTAAGACATCGATTGATTTCGCTATTTTTATTGGTCGGCTTATGCAACGGCATACCGGCTTTGCGTCTCGTGTTGCCATTGAGATCGGTACCGCGGTGGGTAATGCGCTCGGCACTCTTATTATTTTAGGACTCTGGTCTTTTTTCAAAGAAATCAGGTGGTTGTTGGCGGGCATGATTGTGATTGCCAGCTTGGTATTGTTCCGTCTCGCGCAAGATGGCCTTGAGCATGCGCGCGATGTTGATGATCGGTATCCGCCTCTGTTTCAGACACTCGTGCGCCGCTTTGAATCTATCCTTTCAATCATTAATGGATTTATCGCGCCTGTTTTGCGGTACGTTATTCCTCATCTATCTGTTCGCTCGGGCACGGCAACTACTTTTTGGGGTCTGTTTGCTTTTTCTTTTTCCGTCCCTTTTATTCTTGGCCTTGATGATTTTGCCGGATATGTGCCGCTTTTTTCAGTTGTTAACGTGTTTGGTTTTGCTATCGGAGTCTTTGCGGGTCACATGATACTGAATGTGCTTTTATATATTTCTCCGGATCGCACTGTTTCTCTGGTTAAGAACCCCCTTATTTCTTTTGCCGGATCGGTTGCGTTTGTTTGTTTAGCAGTATGGGGCTTGTATGAAGTTGCGCACCTTATCGGATTTTAAATAGTTTATTTGATAGTTCATGCTAAACAAGGTATAGTCAGTGGTGAAATTAGTCTTGTTTTTTTTGTTCTATTTTCGGGCTGTAGTATACCGGTAGTACATGCGCTTCGGGTGCGTAGAGACCGGGTTCGATTCCCGGCAGCCCGACATAGCAGAGTATTTTCAAGCACGTTGTTTTTTATCTTTCTGGTATACTGATATCAATGATTTCCGATATTACTTTTTTTACTGCTTTTCTTGCGGGTATTGTTTCATTTTTGGCGCCGTGTGTTTTGCCGATCGTTCCGGGTTTTTTGGCGTACCTCGCCGGATCAACCATTGCTGATTCTTCCGTGCGCCGACGGAGCATATTTGTGAATACTATCTTTTTTGTTGTTGGTTTTTCCTTGGTGTTTGCGGTGCTTGGCATCCTCTTAAATAGCGTATTGGCTGGAGTATCGAGTATTTTTCAGGTGTGGCTTTCACGGATCGGGGGAGCGTGTATTATTTTTTTCGGACTCTACTTGACTGGACTTATCTCGCTTCCTTTTTTGGAGCGTGAGTACAAGATGTCGGTTGGAAGTCGATTCTCATCACGGTATGCAACGTCTTTTGTTTTTGGCGCCGCGTTTGCTGCTGGCTGGACACCTTGCGTTGGTCCAGTGTTGGGTGCAATTTTGGGGTTGGCAACGGCTCAACCGGGGTCGGCATTTCCGTTGTTGATGAGTTATTCAGTGGGGCTTTCTGTTCCGTTCTTGCTTGTTGGTCTATTCGCGAGTCAGGCATCGGCATTTATCCAACGTTTCATCGGCGTTGTCAGGTACATTAATATTGTATTTGGGGTTCTGTTGATTGTGTTGGGTATTTTAGTGTTTACTCAAAACTTAAATTTGATCGCGAATTTTGATCTGCTTAATTCCATTATTCTTTCTTAATATATGTTTATGATGCATCGATCCTACATCCTTGTTAGTGTTCTTGTCCTTATTGTTGGTGCTATTTGGTATTTGCAGTCGTATGTGTCTCATCCTGTTTCCGATACTCGATTGCAGAAACAGGAGATTGTGTTGGATGGGTTAGCACCTCTTACCTGTGAAGCAGCTGGTAATTGCACTTCGACCAATACGACTGCTACCACGACTGCTCCCAGTGTCGTTGAGACGAAAGCGCGCCAGAGCGCGAAACAAAAACAGTATCCCCGGGCATTGGAGTTGTCCGGTATTGCCGGATATATTAATACGCACGACGGGTTTCGGTTATCCGAGGTTGTGGGCAAAAAGGTTGTACTCATTGATTTTTGGACTTACAGCTGTATCAACTGTCAGCGCACGCAGCCATACTTGAATGCATGGTATAAGAAGTATAAAGACGCGGGGCTCGAGATTGTCGGCGTTCATACCCCCGAGTTTGCTTTTGAAAAAGATCGGACTAACGTTGCTGCTGCTGTTGAGAAATTCGGCATTACGTATCCGGTCGTTCAGGATAATGATTATCAGACATGGGGTGCATACGGAAACCGGTACTGGCCTCGCAAGTACCTTGTCGATATTGATGGATATATTGTGTACGATCACATCGGCGAGGGGGGATATGAAGAGACCGAGGAAAAAATACAGGAATTATTACGAGAGCGTTCTATGGCGCTGGGTCAGCAGATGCAACCGTTGTCTGGCACTGTTGCAACTTCCGTTGTTGTGCCGACCAACGGATCTGAAGCTATTAGTGTTGAAACGTATTTTGGATCAAGTCGCAATGAGTTTTTAAGCAATGGTTTACGCGGTGTTTCGGGTAAATACTCTTTTGTCTTGCCGGATGTATCTTCTGCTGTTTCTGGGGCGCTGTATCTTGGTGGAACTTGGAACATTACGCCTGAGTTTGCCGAGACTGTCTCTGCCGATAGCAGTGTGCTGTTTCGGTATCGTGCCCGAGATGTCTTTGTGGTGGCGGAATCGGATGGTCCTGTTTCTCTGACTGTTCTGCGCGATGGTGTTCCGGTCGGATCATTTGCTGGTGCTGACGTGGGTAGTGGCGGAAATGTTGTCATTCGCGCCAGCCAGTTGTACCACATTATTAAAGAATCCGATTACTCCACTCATACGCTTGAACTGCGCATCAATTCTCCCGGAGTCCGTTTGTATACGTTTACGTTTGGATAGATCGGAGAATTTTGTTTATTTTGGCAACATAAATCCCCCTGCCGATACTGTATCGACAGGGGGGGTGGTTTGCGGTTTGTGTTGTCTTATATTTTTTTCAGTCGTATTGATTTTCCCTCATCAATTAATAGCTCTGTATACTGCAGAAATCTTTCCATTTCTTTTAGATCTCCTGGTTGAGCCATACTCTTTCTGTTTTCCGTGCTACCCAAAAAGATAGCAGGTCCATTTGAATTGATTATGTTCCCAGCTGTTGTCATGACTTCTGTTGGATGTGAACTTTGAAACGCCAGCCTTATTGCCCTGTTTTTTGCTCTTTCAAGCAATTCGAACCAGTAGTCTTCTAACGGATTTTTTTTAAGTACTTCATCTATATTTTTTTGAGGATTTGATGTAAGAGGAATCCTTATTTCGATATTTTTTAGTCTTTTGTCTTTTTGTATTGATGATCCTTTAAGTATGAGAGTATCTGCTGTTGTGAATCCGGTAAAAAATTGTCCTGCAAAAACTTGGGGTATTTCAACGCATCCTTCGGTTTCTTCTATTTTCTTACCATTTATTGTGCACGTCACGCCCCTTAGT
>JBDKGD010000037.1:0-4399 GCA_039798365.1 Candidatus Parcubacteria bacterium | reverse complement strand
GGAATGTCTGGCGGAGTTGATTCGTCAGTTTCTGCCTATTTGCTTCACCGTCAAGGATATCAGGTTGTGGGCGTTTTTTTACGGTGCTTCAATATTGATGGCTGCGCCCAAAGAGACGCTGTTGACGCGCGCCGCGTTGCTGAGCAGATTGGCATTCCGTTTTATGTTTGGGATTTTGAAGATGCGTATAAATCAGCTGTTGTTGATTATATGATTGCGGGATATCGATCGGGGATTACTCCTAACCCTGATGTCATGTGCAACCGTGAAATAAAATTCGGACTTTTTTTAAAAAAAGCGATTGCCCTCGGGGCGGATTTTGTCGCAACTGGTCACTATGCTCGAATATCGGGTGCTTTTGGGCATCGGATTATTTCTGCTGGTGTTGACACGCGCAAAGATCAGAGTTATTTCTTGTGGACATTAACTCCTGATCAGCTCAATCATGTGCTATTTCCTATCGGTCGATATGAAAAGCCAACTGTGCGAGAGATTGCCAAAAAAGCAGCGCTGGTGACTGCTGAAAAAAAAGATTCCCAAGGCGTGTGTTTTTTGGGATCGTTTAATATGACTGATTTCTTGAAACAGTACATTCCATGCACTCCCGGACCTATTGTTAGTGTTTCTGGCGAGGTGATTGGCACTCATGATGGATTATCTTTCTATACTATTGGACAACGTCATTTGGGTGTTGATTTAAAAAAAACATCTGATGAACATGCGCATACCATCTGGTATGTTTCTGGGAAAGATATTGCTACCAATAGCTTGATTGTCGCCCCAGGCAACACTCATCCTGCGCTGTTTACCTCTTCTGTTTTTTTATCTGATCTTTCCTGCACCACCTCCGCGTGCATGAATCGTATTTCCACTGGTAAACCAATGGCGATTCGCGCGCGAGTTCGTTATCGCCAGCCTCTTTTTTCTGCTACGCTTTCTCGGTTGTCACCGGATCGTATTGTTGTTTCTTTTGCTACTCCTCAACGTTTTGTCGCGCCTGGCCAGTCGCTAGTATTTTATTCGCCATCAACTTTTTCTTTGTGGGGAGGGGGAGTCATAGCAGAGCGTTTCTGATTTATTGGATAGCATTTCTCTCCTGGGTGCGGCTTTTTGACATTTTTCCTTTATTTTTTTATACTGTACCCCATAATGCCTGAAGAAAAATCAACACAATCGGTGATCCCTGTATCTATTGACCCTGCGCACGAGGCTGATTTCAAAGAAATGATTGACGCCGGGGTGTTTTTTGGTCGTCGCAAGAGCAAGGTTCATCCGCGGATGAAGCCCTATATTTTACATAATCGCAATGGAATCGAAGTTATTAATCTCCAGAAAACTCGAGATGGTTTGCAAAAATCGTTGGATTTTTTGAGAGACCGCCTTGCTAAGGGTGCGACGGTTTTGATTGTTGCTACTCAACCTATTTTAGCTGATTCTATTACTGAGCTTGCTACAGCGTTTAATATCCTTTTTGTTACCAATCGATGGTTGGGTGGCACTATTACTAATTTTTCTATTATCTCAAAGCGCATTGAGTACTTAAAGAAGCTCAAGAAGGATCTTGCATCAGGTGCGTTTGATAAATACACCAAAAAAGAGCGCGTTATGATCGAAAAGGAAATGCGACGCTTAGAAGAATTGCTAGGCGGTGTTGAAATGATGACACGATTGCCTGATGTCATGATTGTCGTTGATCCTACCTTGCATAAAGCTGCCGTTCTTGAGGCGCGCCGTGGACATATTCCTGTTATTGCATTGACGAACGTTGACTCTGATCCTGATTATGTTGATCACATGGTTTTGGGTAACACCAATAGTATCGCGAGCGTTGGTTGGTTTTTGAAACATCTCCGTCGGGTTTTTGAAACTGTTGCTAAAACCCCTGTTCGTTCGACATCTGTTGATGCTGTTCCTGTTGATAGTTCTGCTCCTGCTCTCTAGTATTTTTTATCTTTATTACGTTTGTTCCTGTTGGAAAAAGAGGTTGTTTCTGTATTGAGACAACCTCTTTTGTTTCACTTTTTATCTATTTTGTGATATCATCAGCTGGTATATTTTTAATTACTACTATGAGTGACACTGCAATTGTTCAAAAACTTCGTGATTTAACTGGTGCCGGCGTTATGGAGTGTAAAAAAGCTTTAGTTGAGTCGGGAGGCGATATTGAGAAAGCCGCCGTTATTATCCGAGAAAAAGGAGTGATGAAAATGGAGAAGCGATCTGATCGAGATACTGCGGCTGGGTTGATTTTGTCTTACGTTCATAATAATCGTGTTGGCGCATTGCTTGATATCCGATCTGAGACCGACTTTGTTGTTCGTTCCGAACCATTCCAAGCGTTGGCGCATGATATCGTTATGCATATTGCCGCTATGGCGCCTGAGCGAATTGAAGATCTTCTTGTTCAGCCATTCGTTAAGGATCCGACTAAAACCGTGGAGGCATTGATTGCTGAAACCTCTGCTAAGGTTGGAGAACATATTAGAGTTAAAAATTTCCATCGAATGGAAATTTAACGTTTCCTTTCATCTCATCCTCCACTTTTTTATATGGCGTGGTTTTTTTTAACCAATATATTGCTCATTTCAGTTGGCATTATTTTGTATCTTGTCATTCGAACATTGCCACGCATTACTGAAACCGGTCACAATGAAGCAACTACGCCTATTGTTGTTTTGGATCGATTTATGCAATCGGGGATCCCTGAGCGAATCGATATTTTTTTGCGGGGATTATTTGAAAAAATACTGCGTCGATCAAAGATTATTATTTTGAAGATTGACAACGTAGTAAGCGCGCAACTTTCCCATATTCGTCAACAGGGAACCACGAGTGTGTTCAACTCGCATAAGCCATCAGCCATTCCTGATCCAACTGCTGTTTTTACTGAGGTTGAGCAACAGTTTTCTGAAGAACTTCCACGCGTTGTTGATCGTCGAATTAAGACACCTTCTCCTAAATCGAGACAGAGGAATGTTAATGACTCTTGATATCTCTTATATTATTGGTGTTTTTTTTGTTTTTTGATATAGTGGGATTGTTCTTTGTTCGCGTCGGTGGCGGAGTGGTCAATCGCAACAGACTGTAAATCTGTCGCCTTTTCAGGCTACGTAGGTTCGAATCCTACCCGACGCACTGTTTTTCTAGTATTTATTTTTTTCTCTCATTGTCTTTCCGTTCATTTTAGAGTTGTTTATACTGATGTAAGAAGAAGAATATTTTTATACATTGCCCTTTGTATTGCTTGGCTATTTTTTTTGTACTATTATTTCATTATAGAAACCGAATAATATGCCTACTGTTCATCAGAAAACTATTTTGGTTGTGGAAGACGAAGAGGCATATCGACACGCGCTTGTGCTAAAATTGGAGCATGCTGGTTTCATCGCTCACGGAGTAGAAAACGGCGAAGATGGTTTGACTTTTTTGAGAGATAAAACGGTCGATTTAATTTTGCTTGATTTGATTATGCCCAAGATGGATGGTTTTTCGTTTCTTGAATCTTTAAAAACTGATGGCCATAGTTTGCCAGTTATCGTACTATCAAATCTTTCCCAAGCTGATGATGAGCATAAAGCACGACAGCTTGGCGCTAAAGATTTTTTGGTAAAATCAAATATACCCATTGCGGATGTTATTCGGCGGGTTGTTCATATACTCCATATTTAATTTTTTATGAAACTTGACGATTCTTTGATAAAAAAAATATTGCTTGATGGTTCTTATATTACCCAGGACGATGTTTCTCGGTTTACTATTTTTTCTCAGACGCACCGAGTTTCATTTCTTGAATATCTCGTAAGTGAACATTTAATTAGTTTTGATATCTTCGGTCAGGCCGTTGCTGAGTATTTGAAAGTTCCTTATTTTGATTTGCACTCCCAACCTCCAGCGCCTGAGGTTGTTACCATTATTCCTGAGGTAGTGGCAAAAAAATTTCATATTGTTGTTGTTGATCAAAAAAAGAACGGCTTTGTTGTTGCTACTGATGACCCTACGCAAGATGGCCTTTCTGAATCACTGGCATCGTTATTTCCACAGAAAAAAATCACCATCGTATTTTCTTTAACCGCTGATATCGTTGCTGTTTTTGGGGCATATCGCAAGACACTCGAGACTCGTTTTATTAACATTATTAAATCGGGAAACCGTATTGCGCCGGAAATACTCAACACTGTTTTTGAAGATGCTGTCGGGTTACGTGCTTCTGATATTCATTTTGAACCTGAATCCGATGCTGTTTTGGTTCGCTTTCGTATCGACGGAGTTTTGCGAGATGTTGGACGACTTTCGAAAGAATACTACGAAAATATTTTGAATCGCATCAAGGTACAGAGTGGCGCGAAAATTGATGAACACTATGCGGCGCAGGATGGCGCCATGCAGTATCGTGCTGGTG
>JBDKGD010000036.1:0-5656 GCA_039798365.1 Candidatus Parcubacteria bacterium | reverse complement strand
ACTAAGAAGACCGCGAAGAAAAAAACCGCGAAAAGAAAGAAGAGATAGTTTTCGCCGCTTCATAAAAATACCGCGTACGGATTTTTTAGAAAAAACGTATCGCGGTATTTTTTTATTTTTTCCCTATTTCGTGGTATCATTATGTCATGAATATCAATATATCATTTATTCAGCTAGATCCTTCCGAGGCCCTGAAAAAGCATATTGAAAGCAAGTTTTCGTTTCTTAATCGTTTAATTTCTCACCTTGATTCCGATGGT
Source organism: Candidatus Parcubacteria bacterium (assembly GCA_039798365.1). GTDB lineage: Bacteria > Patescibacteriota > Minisyncoccia > UBA6257 > 2-01-FULL-56-20 > JBDKGD01. The sequence goes on along the minus strand of JBDKGD010000036.1, from coordinate 5,396 downwards.
TCGGCTGTTCTGTTCGTGGAAATCCAACGGGTTACCCGCCATCACCAAAAGGGTGAAATTTATAAGATAGTGGTGACGCTGAAATTGGCCAAAAAGGTATTTCGCGTCAGCGAATCTCATGCGAATATCCGCAGCGCTATTGATATCATAAAGGCTACTCTTCGACAGGAAGTTGGAGAATACAAAGAGCGACTTGTATCGAGCGTAAAAAAGACGGGATCCTCGCGCGCGTCTTAATATATCGGCGGTGCTGTTTACGAATATCGATTTAGCCGTTATGCTGTATTGACTGTTTTTGTTCGTCCCTTTTACTCTATATTTACTATATTATGTTTTCCGGTATTAAAAATTTATTTCGCGCGCGCCGATTTGCTCCCTTCCAAAGACAACTTCAGAAAATAAATGAGTTGTCTGACAGTGTTGCCGCGTATTCTGATGATCAGCTGCAGTCCCAGGCGCGTACTTTACGCGATGAGGTCTTGCGTGCAACGCACGGGGGATTTGACTTACCTGAATCTTTGCGTATTCGCGCGTTTGCTCTTGCTCGTGAGGCTGCTCAGCGCACTCTTCACCAGCGACCTTATGATGTGCAGATGATAGGCGGTTTGGTTATCGCTCATGGAGCTATCGCTGAAATGGGTACTGGGGAGGGCAAGACATTGACTGCGGTCTCTGCCGCGTACGCGAATGCGCTTATGGGGCGGGGCGTTCATGTTGTAACCGTTAATGAATATCTTGCCCGACGCGATGCTGTGTGGATGGGTCAGATTTATCGTATGCTCGGACTTTCTGTTTCCTGTTTGGTTCCGCACGCCGCGTATGTGTATGATCCTGAATGGAAGATTCCATCTGATACGGCATCTCTTATTGATACCCAGCGAGATGTAACGGGAAATTTCCTTGTGCAGCAAGATTTTTTACGTCCTGTCTCCCGTCGAGAAGCATACGCGGCTGATATTACTTATGGCACTAATCATGAGTTTGGTTTTGATTATTTGCGCGATCATTTGGCGTATTCACTGACCGATCAGGTTCAACGGGGACATGCGTTTGCAATTATTGACGAGGTGGACAGTATTTTAATTGATGAAGCCCGCACGCCACTGATTATTTCTGCTCCCGATGCTCAGTCGAGTGATTTCTATAAAACATTCGCGCGGATTGCCCGTACTCTTGTTGCTGATGTTGATTATGAGGTTGATGAAAAATTCAAGAGTGTCCGTATTAGCGAATCGGGCATCTCGAAAGTTGAGAGATCTGTTGGTGTTTCTAATCTATACGCTCCTGAGAATATCCGCTTAGTTCACTATGCGGAAGAAAGTTTGAAGGCACACGCATTGTTTCATAAAGACAAAGACTACGTTGTGAAAAATGGAGAGATTATTATTGTTGATGAATTTACGGGGCGATTATTGCAGGGTCGCCGCTACAATGGTGGTTTGCACCAGGCGATTGAAGCTAAGGAAGGTGTTTTTGTAAAAGAGGAGTCGCGAACGTATGCCAAGATTTCGATTCAGAACTATTTTCGTTTATATAAAAAAATATCGGGCATGACCGGTACTGCCTCGACATCAGCCGAAGAGTTTCATAAAGTGTATGGCCTTGAAGTGTATACGATTACTTCTCATGTGCCTTCCCAGCGTCGCGATCTGGCTGATCGAATTTATAAAAACCAGGATGCTAAATTGCGAGCTATTGTCGCTGAAGTTCGCGATCGGCATACGCGTGGTCAGCCAGTTTTGGTCGGTACTGCTTCTATTGCCGCCAATGAAGTTATCTCCCGCTATCTCCACGAAGCAGGTGTTGTCCACGAGGTTTTGAATGCTAAAAATAATGAACGCGAGGGTGCTATCATTGCCCAGGCGGGTCGCAGAGGCGCTGTGACGGTGGCGACTAATGTCGCGGGTCGGGGAGTGGATATTATTTTAGGAGGAAATCCTCCGATTTCTAAGGAGGCGGAGTTTGTTCGTGAAATCGGAGGGCTTCATGTTATTGGCACCCAGCGCCATGAAGCGCGCCGTATTGATAATCAGTTGCGCGGTCGTTCTGGTCGACAGGGCGATCCCGGGTCTTCTCAGTTTTATTTGGCGCTTGATGATGATCTTATGCGTATTTTTGGCGGTGATCGCATCAAACAGCTTATGGAACGATTCCATCTTCCCGAAGATGAGCCGATTGAGATGCCTATCATATCCCGCGCCGTGGCGGAGGCACAGTCGAAAGTTGAAGGCGCTCATTTTGATTCGCGCAAACACCTTTTAGAGTATGACGATGTTTTAAACAAGCAACGCTTTGCTGTTTATAAGAAACGACAAGAAATTTTGACTGCCTTTGATCGTGCCAGTCTTTCCGCCCTCGTTGCTGATTCCGCGTTGCTGCACGCGAAAAAATTGATTGCCCAGGAACAATTGACCTCTTCTTCTGAATCTCCGGATGAAACTGTTCTGTCAGCACGGGAGCAGTTGATTGCCGCTCGCGTACTTCCGCCTTCTTTCTCCGATGATCTTGATGATAGCGTACTTGACGCTCAGATACATACTGTCAGCGACCAGGCAACTCGCGATCCTGCAACTATTGGAAGATTATTGAGTTTGCTCGATATGTTATGGATGAATCACTTGGATGATCTGGAGGCACTTTCGGAATCGGTTGGTTTGCGCGCCTACGGACAGCGTGATCCACTCGTGGAGTACCGCCGAGAAGCAAATGTACTGTATCGACAAATGAATGATCGATTCAATGAGTGGATTTGTATGAACTTATTTGTGGTATCTACTGCTGCAACCGAGTCGACGCCTTCTGTTGTCTCTGATTCTGCTGTTGCTCTACCATTATCTTCGCCCCCTGCTTCTGTTATTGATTCATCTCAATTTTCGCCAGTCGGACGTAATGATCCCTGCCCATGCGGCAGTGGCAAGAAATATAAAAAATGCCACGGAGCGTAGGAGTATGAAGAAATCATTATTCAAACCAAAACCAGGGCAAGTTGATTATACGAATGCTCGTTGGGCGCCAGTGATAAATTGTGTTCTGAAGCATAAGGACAGGTTACTGGTAGTTCAACGCAGTAAGGAATTGAATTTTTATCCTGGTTATTGGAATGGAGTTTCTGGATTTCTTGATGACCGAAGAAGTTTGAGTCAAAAAATTTCGGACGAGTTAAAAGAAGAACTTGGTATACCAAAAAGTAAGATTAAAAAAATTCAACTCGGTGAAATTTTTGATCAAGAAGAGCCAAAGTATAAAAAGACATGGATTGTGCACCCAGTATTAGTTGAGGTAGAAACAGATAAGGTTAAACTGGATTGGGAGGCAAAGAATTATAAATGGCTCATGCTTCAAGAGATCAAGAAATTGAAACTACTTCCAGGGTTTGATGAGGTCTTAAGGCGACTATCCTCATGGATACGGAAATAAGATAAAAAAATGCCACGGAGTATAAAAAAACTAGGCGCAGCAATTAGTATAGCCAAGAATCGTCAGCAAAAGGCGATTGCCTATTATAATCTTGGATTGTTTCATGATAACAATGCACGTGAAGCGGAAGCGATTCCGAATTATGAAATGGCATTAAGGCTTGGTTTGGGGAAAGATTCGAAGTCAAAAGCACTTGCTTGGTTAGCTAGTAGTTTGTATAAAACTGGAAAACTAGCGGAAGCGCTTAAGAGAGTAGAGCAATCCCAAAGAATTGCAAGTCACGATCTACTCGGATTTCTCAACGGATTGAAAAAACGCATCGAGAAATCCATACGGTCCAGAAAATGAGTTCAAAAATGCCACGGGAAATGAGGAATGGAAATATAAGTGATGTTGTTATTGGAAAATCAAAGATAGGACAATTCAAAAATGGGAAAGGGGTTTTTGCTAACAGAGATTTCAAGAAAGGCGATGTGGTTATTCAGTACCACCTCACGCCTTTAACCGAGGAAGAATGGAGTGGATTATCGGAGGGCGAAAAAGAGTTTGTCCACATCCATTGGGGGCAGAGGTATCTCTACTTGGAGCCAGAAAGATATGTAAATCATTCGGACGAACCGAACACATATCAGGAATTAACAAAGAAACAAGACATCGCTTTGAGAGATATCAACAAGGGTGAAGAAATTACAACAAATGCCGCGAAAGACGAGGTTTAATCCTTGTGGTTTAATGAATAAGCAGCAACAATATCACAGGAGTAGCAATCTATGAACCGAATCACTTATATCTTCTGTGCTTTCGATTAGATTTCTTACAGCATTGCTGATACGCGATTGGTTTTTAATTTTCTATGAAACAATACCTTCAATCGTATAAGTTTCCCATTCTGTTGTTCACTATTTTTATTGACCTTCTTGGCATTGGCATACTTATTCCGGTCATTCCACAATTGTTGGCGAACCCGGCTTCCTCTCAGTATTTGTTTTCTCCCTCTTTGCCTCTGTCGACTGCTTATATTATTTATGGATTTTTAGCTGCCGCGTATCCGCTTGCTCTTTTTTTGGCTGCTCCAATTCTCGGACAGCTCTCTGACCGGTTTGGGAGAAAGCCCATTCTTGTGATCTCGCTTTTGGGAACTTGTGTGGGGTATTTTGTGTTTGCGTTTGCCATTATTACCAAAAATATCCCACTGTTGTTTCTTTCCCGTATTTTCGATGGATTAACTGGCGGAAACATTTCTGTTGCTCAGGCGGCTATTGCTGATATTACTCAGCCGGAGAATCGCGCAAAGTCATTTGGCTTGGTTGGCGCTATTTTTGGCATTGGGTTTATCCTCGGTCCTTATATTGGCGGCATACTATCTGATCCTGCTGTTGTTTCATGGTTTTCGGCGGCTACCCCATTTTGGTTTACCGCTATACTCAGTTTTTGTAACGCGCTATTTGTTTTCTTTTTTCTTCCCGAAACACACCTTGTTAAAAATCCATCATTGGCGATTTCATGGAATAAAGCATTTCGCCATATCGCGCGCGCTGTTACCTTGCCCAGTCATATTTGGTTATTTGTAACTCTGTTTCTATTTCAGGCAGGATTTGCTTTTTATGTTAGTTTTTTTGGTGTTTTTTTAATTGATCGATTTTCATTTACCCAGGGAGATGCTGGTTATTATTTTGCTTATGTTGGTTTTTGGATTGCTTTCGCTCAAGCTGTTGTCACTCGTCTTGTCGCTCGCTATTACGCAGAACGGGCGGTATTGCGTGTTTCATTATTTGCTACGGGCATGATGGTTCTTATTCTTTTTTTTCCAACCGCGACGTGGCAACTCCTTGCTGTCACTCCATTTTTTGCTCTGTTTAATGGATTGTCTCAGGCAAATATTTTTGGTTTGATTAGTCGCAGCGCTCATCAATCTAAACAGGGGGAGATTATTGGCATTTCTTCAAGTGTCGCGTCTCTGGCTCAAGCTATTCCGCCGC
>JBDKGD010000035.1:0-16563 GCA_039798365.1 Candidatus Parcubacteria bacterium | reverse complement strand
GAAAAGCTGCTGACTCTGTTGAGCAATCAATGGGTCAGGCATTAACAAAAACAAATGGCGCCACGGAAATATCAGGCAATGGGTTGGATAATTCGGATGCATCAAGCGCGCCGTCAGTATCCGATATTCCTCGTAAGACGTTATTCTAGCGTCGCGCTAGTATCGTATGAAGTAGTATAATAGAAGTATTATGACCAGATTAACACAAATAGCGGTAGTGGTAATTATAGCCCTATTATTCGCCGTATCCTGGTACGCGCACCCTATTGCGCCCGATCAGATCGCGATTCATTGGAACGCATATGGAGATGCCGACGGGTTCGCTTCAAAAGCATTCGGACTTTTTATGATGCCGGCTCTTGCTGCGGTCATTATGGGGATTGTCATATTGCTCGTAAATACAAAACCAAGTAAACAAACATTATCCAAGGTATCAGGGTATATCGACATGATGGTGGTTGTGTTAGCGTTGTTTTTCTTATACATGCACGTAATAACAGTTGCCGTTAACGTGGGGGTTCCGGTCTCGATTATTCCGGCAATAATTCCTGCGTTCTCATTGTTATTTTTTGTAAGCGGAGTTGTCATGAAACATGTTCCGCGCAATTATGTCATTGGAATTCGCACGCCCTGGTCGCTGGAAAGTGACGGGGTATGGAAAAAAACACACGAAGAGTCTGCGTGGTTGTTTCAGGCGGCTGCGCTGATAGGTCTGGGAGGCTTGGTGCTGCCACAGTATGCGATTTGGTTTGTTATTATTCCTGCAATAGGAGCCGCGATAGGATCAGTAGGGCACTCCTTTTGGGTATATAGAAACATCAACACTAAGTAAGCAAATTTTCAGATCAAAAGGTTTTGCTTACTTAGCATGCTCGCGTCGTATGCGCCAGTGACGGATAAGCCGGGCGGGGTGGGGGTACAAGAAGAGGAGCGCAATAATACTAGACAGAGGAACAGCACACACAAGGGCAATACTGCCCACGACTGTTCGTATAATTTCTTCGGCGACATACTGATTATTAAACACTGCCCATAGAGGGGGCTGCGCGTAGGAGCTGAACAGTAAAAAAAGGGGAAGTGACGCGCCGGCGTAAGCAAGAAAGAGCGTATTTACAACCGATGAAATATGTTCGCGCCCGACAGATAGTGAGCGACTGTAGAGTTCGCGGGTACTGAGAGAGGGATTGGCGCGAATAAGCTCATCCACAACTGCCGATTGGGCAGTCGTTACATCATCAAGAACGCCAAGGGTGCCAAGAATAATTCCTGCTAAAAATAAACCGCGCAAATCCAAAGACCCCGTAAATCCCGGTAGTTGATCAAGAAAGAAGGTCGCCTCACTACCCGCACCTGTCAGGCGTGTTATTGAAATAGCAAAAAAAGAAAGAATACCCGAAAATGCCAAGCTGATAACCGTACTAACAACCGCGGCGCTCGTTCGGCGGGATATTCCATGAGCTAAATAGAGCGAAAAAATAGAAAATACGCCGCCAGCGATAACCGTGGTAGATACGGGATCGTACCCGCGCAATAGCAAAGGAACAATAACAACGGTTAGTAGGAGAACGCTCAGGAGAAGTCCGATAACCGCGCCAAATCCGCGCCACCGTCCCCAAAAAACAGCAAGAAAAAGAAAGAGACCAATAAAAAACAGAAGCGATGGGCTGCGGTACACATCGGCAATATAAAAAGTAACCTCTTCAAATGCCTGGGTGCGCACCACCACAACACGCGAATTGGGTGCGATGCCAAGGTTAATCAAGTGTGATCCAAACTCAATTTCTTGAGACTGACCAGCGCGATCGCCATCTTCAAATACAACGATCGCCTTCGCAAGTCCTTCCGTGGTTGAAGATGAAACGGACGCCACTCGCGCAACAAAATATTGATCTGGCGGGAAGTGGACAGATGGCGTGGAGACATCCCGTGCAAAGCAAGTAAAAACAGGCATTGCCCAGATACTGAAAAATACAAGAGCAAGAGTGAGAAATCGTCGCATGTAGTATTAGTATACATCGACGAATCACGGCAAGGATAGTGAGATCGTCCGCGCGCAGGATGCGCATATCCTAATGCAGATCCTTTCGGTATAGTCTAAAAAAGAACTCTGCTACCCGCATCTTTATCTATACGGAGTTGTCTTTATTTGTTGTTGTGTAAATAGCAAAAGCTGATTCAAAAAATGTTATCCAAATCGCTCGGTGCGAATCTCGTGAGGATTAAATCCGATATCAAGAAGATGCGTGGTAACGCTTTCAACGAATGCAGTTGGTCCGCAGACGTAGATCATGGGCATTTCAGTTTTATATGAACCACATACATCCGTTAAAATGGTTCGATCGATGCGTCGACTGTATCCGGTCCATCCGTCTGGTTGCGCGTCCGTGAGGGTGGTAACAACGCGGAGGTGTGGATCTGAGCCAGCAAGTTTCGCCAACTCTTCGCGGTAGGCGCATCGGGCAATAGTGCGGGCGCTCACTAATAGCACAACAGGGCGGGTGCCTTCTTGTGATAAATGATTGTGTCGGTGCCGAATCATACTCACAAAAGGAACAATACCTGATCCACCAGCTATGGTAATGAGAGGACCAGGCATAGTGGTATTCCAAATAAAATGACCGCCGAGCGCTCCACGCAGCTCAATAGCTTGACCAGGTTTCAGATTGAAAAGATAAGGAGAAACTTCGCCTTCTTCTAACAACTGAACGCCAAGCTCAACAACCCTAAGTTCTTCCGGAGCGTTGGCAATGGAGTAACTGCGCTGAGCTTGGTATCCATTGGGAGCGGTAAGACGAACATCAACGTGTTGACCGGGAATATGGGGTTGCCATGATGGGACGGAGAAACGAAGCGACATCATGGAGTCACCAAGCATCTGTGATTCAATAAGAGTAGCAGTATGCCAAATAGGGTCCATATCTTTATTATGGGTTAGATTCTCCGAAAATAAAAATTGATCGGATATCAGAAATAGGCTATATTTAATAAAGAAAAATCGGCGTGATAAGTTACACGCATCCGTAAATCAGGAGGATAACAGTATATGGAGGAAATTTCAGATATACGCGTACTCTTTAAGCTATCTGCAGTGGCAACGTTCCTGTTGATACTGGCATCGTTTTTCCCATCAGATACGTCCCCAACCACTAATCAAATTTACCTACTATGCTATGCAGTAGTAGCGCTAGCATGCATCATTGTTGGTGAAGTGTTTGCGGGGAAATTATCACTGCAAAAGATCAACATAAACTAAATAAAATGGCTCGCGGGGATTTCTCCGCGAGCCATTCATGTTGTTACGGATCATTCCAGTAGCGCTGTTGTTTCCACGGATCACCGTAATTATGGTATCCGCGAACTTCCCAAAACCCAGGGACATCATGATCGGAAAAAGTGATGCTCTTAATCCATTTCGCGCTCTTCCAAAAATACAAATGAGGGATTAACAAACGTGCCGGACCGCCATGCTCCGGAGTGATGGGTTGATGATCGTACGCGGTGGCAATCATGGCTTTGCCGTCGGTAACGTCAGCCAGGGGTATGTTGGTAGTGTATCCATCAAACGATGAAGCGATGATAGAAACAACAGAATTTGCTGGTTGTGTCATCGCGATAATCTCATCCAAGAGAACTCCGCTCCATGCAGTATCAAACTTAGACCATTTGGTGACGCAATGAATATCGGAAGTTATATGGGTTACAGGCAATGCAAGAAACTCATCCCATGTCCAAGAAAACGGTGTTGCAACCATGCCTGAAACCTCAAAACGCCAGTCGGCAAGGGAGATATGGGGGGTTGGCCCAAGTGACAGTACCGGAAAATCATCGGTCTTGTATTGACCGGGTGGTAACCGCTTGTCAGGTGTTCGCTTGGGGGTGAATCCATCATTGATAAGCATGCATATCAGTATACGAATTAATACGGCAGGATGGAAATTGACAAGCGAGTAAAAATTACCTATAAGAAAAATAGAAATCAGATTGCGCGGGAGATGGTTATGTATCTACCGTCGATTGCACGATATGTATGACAACTGATACGGGAGGTTGAAAAATGAATATGATAAATGGATTGTACTTAGTATTCACCTATGAAAAAGCCGGTTTGATGTATGTTTCACCGATATCTGTCGCGGAAAAGAAATTATCGGTCAAAGAGCCGAGAACATTAACGGCTGACGAAAAATTGTACCTCACGCGTGCCCGAATCGGACAGTATCCGCGTGGATGGAAATATAAAACAAATTCGGGCACGACAATAACAAAAAAGGATATAATAAAAAAAATAGACACAGGTATTCGCGACGAATGCATCGAAAAGGTCATCGAAGGTCAGATTGCTCAATGCCAAAAGATTTGGCAGTACCTTCAAGAGGGAGACTCCATACTGCTTTCGTGCGAACAAACAGTTGGCGTGCAATCGCTAAGCACAATCATCCACCAGAAAATGCGCCCAGTAAATCCAGCAAACACCGCACAGATGATAGTGTTAGTTAAAGAATATTTAGAAAAAAATACCGGCTATTATTTTTCTTATCCCGGCATGAATCCTGTTGGAGGGGATGCCGCGTTGGAATATGTAAAAAAAGCAGAAGAAAACAATCGCGGAATCGGTGCCGCTATCATTGACGATGTGCTAAAAAAAATATACCAAACAGATAACATGAAAAAAATACGTATGGTATATGACGCGCTGTTTCTCATCCTAGCATGAGCAAATGCATTCCAGAGTATTGACATAAAAAAGAAATAGAGAGATAATAAAAAGATATGTGCTTACATAAGCGCGTATATATTTTTAAAAAATAAAGAGGGTAGCTATGTCCCGTGCTGGAGTCAAAAAAGCACTCGATAGTCGTCTGACAGGTTTTTGTAAATGCGCTAGGTGTGGAAGGATTACGACCTGGCAATCACTAAAAGAAGAGCAAGAAGCAAGAAGAAAAATACAAGAAAAATCAACAGGCGCAATGCCAATGATAGAGTTCGTCCATTATTGTGAAGATAAGGATGTCATCATTGCAACAATGGATGATGTTGAAAAATATTTGCAGGAATGTTAGAAAAAAAACAAGAACAAGCAACACAAAACCCCAACCGAAATTTCGGTTGGGGTATTTTAAATACCAAAAAGAGGTATCTCTTATGTTTTCCTAAAAATTTCTTCTATCTTATCTCCCAGTACCGAAAATGGCGGTCGTGATGTATTGGGATTATTGGTGAATATGATGTGTTGTATTGGTGCCGTGTGTGCTGGCATCCTTGTTGTGTTGTCGGTAATACAAAGCGTTGCAGATTGCTTCAATGGATCAGTAGTAATCTCAACAGCAAAGCGTTTGCTGCCGTCTGGAGCAAGGAAAGACTCCAGACTTTCCTTGATGAATTCTGGTTCTACTAAGTCAAAAACGACAATGGGCGAACACCACGATTCTCCCATTAAAAGACACAGAAGTCGAATGCCAGCTTCTAGGTAGCCCCTGTTTTCGAAAGATTGAAGTAGTGTGGAACTGGATACAAGTTGAGCAGGTTCCCAAATAGAAAAGTCAGATCCTGTAACGGCATCTTTGTTGTCTATATTGGATCGATAGTGTAGAAAGATATCCAGAATGACAGCTGTCGGCGTAAACCACTCCAGAAGAGGGAGGCATTTTAAAGCGTCTGACTCGCTTCGTACCACCAGAACCGTGGGTGGATATGGGCATTCTGAAAAAAATGAAAACGATAGTTGAGCAATAATAAATCCTATAACTGTCGGATCATCATTGATGACAAGAATGTACGGAACAACCTCGCTGACACCCGTATCACTGATGGTACGAAGGTGATCTTCCATGCATCCCTCCAGTGCCGTGATATCATAGCTGGATGTGCAAAACTGAGAAAGTCTTTGAATGGTAGTTCCTCTTTCATTATCTCTGTATTCTCCGGGGCGCCACTGGTACAGAGAGAAGGCAAAAAAACTATCCTTTAAAGTATGCATTTCGATTGTTTTTGTGTCTTGTTTGTTTGATGGTGTTAGTTTGGTGGGTTGCGGTGTACGAGTTTCCATAATGAAGTCCTCCATGTGAAAAGGTTATTGGCGCAGAACGTGCACAAAACAGATACGGTGTTTACGACAACGTCTATGTGAAAATACTGTACAACATCGTATCCGAACAAAAACCATAGGTCAAACAGGCGACAAGCCATTGGATATAAGGGAAATTTCTGGTACAATAAGGACACTATTTATTGATTATCTATGACAGCGAAAATCGAAGAAAAAGAGCCAAAAAGGAGCAAAAAAGAAGAGGGGTTAAACACCCGGGGGAGTCAGTCCTATGGTGCCAAGGATATTATGGTTTTAGAAGGACTCGATCCGGTTCGCAAGCGGCCAGGAATGTATATTGGATCAACCGGAACAGATGGATTGCATCACTTAATTTGGGAGGTGTGGGATAATGCTATCGATGAGGCGATGGCGGGGTATGCCAAGCATATTATCGTTGAACTGCACAGCGATGGCTCAGTCAGCGTGACAGATGATGGGCGTGGTATTCCTGTTGAGGTGCATCAGCAGACAAAAAAATCTACCCTGGAAACCGTCATGACGGTTTTGCACGCGGGAGGAAAATTCGGTAGCGATTCATACAAAGTGTCTGGTGGTTTGCATGGAGTCGGCGTATCAGTAGTAAACGCGCTTTCAACGGATGTGCGTGTTGAGGTGTGTCGCGATGGAAATCGCTATGTGCAGGAGTATAAAAAAGGAGTGCCGCAGGACAAGGTAAAAAAAATAGGAACAAGTACTGCCACCGGCACGAAAGTAACATTTTCTCCCGATAGTGAAATATTCTCCACAGTAGAATGGAACGCGGTGCGTATTGCAGAGCGTTTGCGCCAGCAGGCGTATTTAACGGGAGTCCGGGTAACATTTATCGATCGCCGCGGCGGGCGTATAGGGGTGCAGGGGTTTTGGTTTGAGGGTGGACTGACGTCGTTTGTGAAACATATTACTCGCGATAAAAAACGACTACAGGACGAAATTTTCTACGCGCATAAGCCATGGCAAAATATGGATGTTGAGATCGCGTTCATCTATACCGACGACATCGAAGCGCGCGAACTGTCATTCGTCAACACTATTAATACTCCTGATGGCGGCATGCACTCAACCGGATTTCGCTCGGCGCTAACCCGAAGCATCAACGCGTACGCGCGCGCGGAAGGATATCTGAAAGAAAAAGATGAAAATTTAATCAGTGAAGATACGAGAGAGGGATTAGTAAACATCATATCGGTGAAATTGCCCGAGCCCCAATTTGAAGGACAAACGAAAGCTCGACTCGGAACTCCCGATGCCCGCACCGCGGTGGAGGCAGTCGCGAATGAAACACTGAAGGAATTTTTTGAAAAACATCCTGGCGACGCCCGGGCAATTATGGAAAAAGTACTGCTTGCCGCCAAGGCGCGCCGCGCGGCGAAAGCAGCCAAAGAAACAGTCTTGCGCAAAGGAGCGCTTGAAGGGCTTACGTTGCCGGGAAAACTGGCGGATTGCTCTTCAAAGAGTGCCGAGGAATCGGAATTATTTATTGTTGAGGGAGATAGCGCCGGTGGATCGGCAAAGTCGGGTCGAGATCGACGCACCCAGGCAATCTTGCCGTTGCGAGGTAAAATTTTAAATGTTGAAAAAGCGCGGTTAGATCGAATGCTTGCCAATCAGGAGATCCGTTCTTTGGTAGTAGCAATCGGCACCGCGATTGCCGATGAATTCGATCTGTCGAAATTGCGGTATCACAAAATAGTGTTGATGTCCGATGCCGATGTCGATGGCGCTCACATTCGTACACTCTTGCTGACATTTTTCTATCGATACTTCCGAAAAGTCATTGAGGGTGGCTATCTCTACATTGCCCAGCCGCCGTTGTACCGTATTCAAGCAGGATCACACATTTCCTATGCGTATAACGATCAACAAAAAGAAACAACACTCGAAGAAATTCGTAAAACACGCGCCGCGAAAGAAAAGCTGAAAGGGAAGGAAAAACAAATAAAAGAGGAGACAGCAGAAGAACAAGATGCAACATCAGATGCGAGCGAAAACCAGGTGGGCGATATGAAGGGGATCAGTATCCAGCGATACAAAGGATTAGGAGAAATGAATCCGCAACAGCTATGGGAAACGACAATGAATCCAGAGAATCGAGTGCTATTGCAGGTTACCATCGATGATGCAGAATTGGCGGATAGACTCTTTGATATGTTGATGGGCGAAGAGGTCGATGCGCGCAAACAGTTTATTCAAACGCAAGCGCTGGCGGTCAAGAATCTTGACATATAAGGATTATTCAGGCATGCTGTAACACAATGATCCAGAAAATTACGAAATTTTTGAAAGATGCTCGAGTCGAGTTGCGCCATGTAAATTGGCCAACCCCTGCCGAAGCAATGCGATTAACTGGTATTGTCATTGCCCTCTGCGTTGCTTTGGCGGTATTTCTTGGAGGATTCGATTACTTGTTTGTGGAAGGATTGCGCTACTTAATTGCAAATCGTGTCGCTTAATTAATTTTTTCTTATGCTCCATAATCTCACTGAACACGAATCTGGAAAAAAAGAATGGTACGCTATTCATACATACGCCGGGTACGAAGAAGCGGTTGCCCGATATCTCAAGCAGCGTATTGAGACATTGTCTATGGAAGATAAGATTTTCGACGTTGTTGTCCCTACCGAAAAAAAGATACGGATCAAAAACGGAAAACGACAAGAAATAGAAGAAAAAATATATCCCGGTTATGTCCTCGTTCAGATGATACTAACCGAGGAAACATGGTATGTGGTGCGCAATACGCCACGCGTCACGGGATTTGTTGGGCCGGACAATACTACGCCGACTCCTTTGTCCGCAGAAGAGGTAGCGGCACTGCTAAAGAAGAACGACGATGATGGTCAGGAGCGGTTTAGCATTGAATTTGCAATCGGAGATCTAGTGCGTGTCGTAGATGGTCCATTTAAGGATTACGACGGCAAAATTGCCGAGATTGATGAAGAAAAAGGGCGGGTAAAAGTCATGGTTCCTGTATTTGGTCGTGACACCGCAGTCGAGATAGACTCGTTGCAGATAAAGAAGCTCTAAAAACATACCGGAGCGCGTGTCAAGTTGACTAGGACATGGGTTTTACGGTAGTATCTACTAATATTAAATCATTTATGAATCAGTGCTTTTTTTGCTCGCAAAATATGAAGACGGTCGATTATAAAGAGATCGACTTGCTCAAGCGCTACGTCTCATCTCAGGCGAAGATTATTGACCCCGTGCACACTGGTATTTGCGCAAAGCATCAGCGCCTTCTTTCAACCGCCGTGAAACGGGCACGGATTATTGGTTTATTGCCATTCGTGCGTCGCTAAGCGAACTAAAGATAAATTGCCCCTACCATGAATTTGAATGCGTGGTTGTTTACGGCATTGTTTTCAATAAGTCATCGCAACTACCTCTTGGATGAGGTTGTGGTTTTTTTTGCCGAGTTTCTTCCGTATCTTATGGTAGGCGCGATAGGCTATCTTATATACACACGGCAAACGAGCAAACTAAAGTACGCGCTTGTCATACAGATGAGTTTGGCAGCGATACTATCCAGGGGCATCATCGCGGAAGCTATCAAATTTTTTATGAATGTTCCTCGACCGGCAGCAATTGCTCAAATTAATCCGCTAGTGGTGACCGATCTATACGGCAGCTTTCCATCGGGACATGTTTCATTTTTTTTCGCCCTCGCTGTCACGGTAATATTTTATAATAAGAAATGGGGGTGGGGATTAATTGCTGCTGCCACTGTCAATGGAATCGCTCGTATTATCGCCGGCGTTCATTACCCAATTGATATTGCAGGAGGTATTCTGGTAGCAGTAGTCAGTGCTTTAGCAATAAGAATGATAGTAAAAAAAGAAGTTGACAGTATACAAAAACAGAGCAGTGTCGAAATAAAAAATAATGGAACAACAGTAATATGAATACGAAATATATAGTAATGATAGTGGCGGTAGTGCTGGTTATTGCTGGCATTGGCGCGGCAATTGTAATGTATGGTACGAATAAGGGAGCGCAAGAAAAAGATAATATTGAAAGACGCATAGAACAAGAGATAGCAAAGACCGCCTGGGTTGAGGTGGTTCGTCCCGGTGTATACATGCAAGACACTCCAGACGGAATAAAAAATACAGTTGAGTCGGGTGATATCATCAATTCTGGTGCGGTGATTGAAACTGATCAGACTGGCAAGGCGGTTCTCCATTTTCCGGATGGATCAAACGCTCGACTCGACAGCAGCGCTCGATTAGAAATCAATGAAGTGTCGTATGATCCAGACTCGCAAACATTGATAGCGAAAATGTCGCTGGCAACCGGTGCGCTCTGGTCAAAAATATTTAACCTAGCAACGCCCGAATCAAGTTGGCAGGTAAAAACAGCAAATGCCGTTGCGACGGTAAGAGGTACCGCGTTCGGCGTAAAATATAGCAAAGGATCATCGCATATTATCGGCAGTCAGCACACCATAAACGTACAGCCAATAAAACCAAAAGATAAACATGTATTGGAAGGCGTTTCAGTTGATGTATCTGAAAACCAACAGATCGTAATAACAGATCAACAGGCGCAGATGATGCAAGCTATGACTCCAGAGAAGGCGCGGGCCATATTAAAACAACCGACGGCGGTATCGGCGCAAGAAATAGAAAAAACCGAGTGGATCCGTGAAGGAAAACAAGCAGACGAACAATTCGAGAGATTAGTGCAAGAAATACGAAAAAATGTTGGTGAATCTGCTGATGACAAAAAGACAAGAACAGAGATCAGAGCGACCAATCAGAAGCAATTTGAGCAGACGATCAGAGATCGGATAAAGAAAAAAATAGAACGCGAGCGAACTGTTTCCAATCCCACAGAGCCGGCAGTTCCAATGCAGGAAATAAAACAGACATCGACAACCCAAGCAACCTCCACCAAACCAGTATCGCCAGTATCCAGCACCAGTAGTACGCCCGCATCATCAACACCATCGGTAGGTGGTACCAAGTTAATTGTCACTACCAAAACAGATTTAACAAAGGACATATTTGATGGCGCGACTATTAGTTTTTCGGCAATAGTTGCCGGTAACGATGGCACGAGACAAGATGTAACTCAATCTGCTGTATGGACGGTCGTAGGATCAGTAGGAACATTTGAAGCACCAGGCAAGTTTCAGGCGCGAGTATCTGCTGAGGCGCTTGAGCTCGAGAAAGCTCCTGGGGCGATTGTGGCATCATGGAAGGATCCAAAATCAGGCGTTGAAGTATCATCAAAATCGCCAATATTCTATGTGTTGAATATGCAGCCAGACACCAGTAATCCACCGCCAGGAAGCTAGCGCTATATGAAAAAAATATATATACCTATCGGTATCGGACTTGCTGTTGCGACTGTGTTTGCTTTCATGATGTATAGTGGTTTGGGCGCGGGACAACAACAGCTGTTGGAAGATTTATTGATACCGGTTCATGAGCCGACAAATCAAACAGTGCTTTTGGTTATAGACGATGCTTCTATTGAGCGAATCGGTCAGTGGCCGTGGCCGCGAGAAGTATTTGCGCGGGTGCTGAATCAGTTGAATAACAACCAATCACAGCCAAAGGTTGTGGGACTTGACGTGCTTTTTTCTGAACCCTCACGAATAGGAGATAGCGATGATGAAGCACTGGCGTATGCCATAAAAAATGCGCAGTATCCAATTATTGTTCCTGCGCAAATTCAAGATATTGAAATACGAAAAGACACGGTTCAAGGTACCGGCATGGTGTCAACGATGTCAACAATAGCGTCCTATGCCACCGTGGGGCACGCCA
Source organism: Candidatus Parcubacteria bacterium (assembly GCA_039798365.1). Taxonomy (GTDB): domain Bacteria; phylum Patescibacteriota; class Minisyncoccia; order UBA6257; family 2-01-FULL-56-20; genus JBDKGD01. The sequence continues at coordinate 4,701 of JBDKGD010000035.1, read as the reverse complement.
ACTTAATTATTGATAGCGACGGGGTTGCCAGACGGTTTGCTTCGAGTATTGCCACAGATGATGGAGAGCAGGTAAAAAATATCAAAGCATTCGCAGTTGAAGTTGCTGAAAAAGCAACTGCAAAAAAAATAACGCCGCCGCTAAAATCTCAAGAAAGAATTGTATTTTCTGGCGCGCCGGGAACATTGGTGCGTATTCCATTTTACCGAATATGGGAGGGGGATGCCTCTGTGGTGACCCGCACAAAAGATAAAATAGTGTTAATTGGCGCAACGGCACCAAGTCTACACGATATCCAGCAAGTACCAGTCAGTCGGGGAATTGCCATGCCGGGAGTGGAGATACAGGGGAATATCGTTGAGATGGCGCTGAAGGGTCATCGATTGCAGACTGTTTCTCCTGTTGTGACGGGACTACTAATAGCGCTTGCCGCGATTGCCGCTGCGTGTTTCGCCTTTTTCTTTGGGTTAGCCGCGGCAAGCATCATAGCCGTTGGCATGGTTATTGTTGAGGTAGTGTTGATTGCCATGGCGTATCAGCAGGGGGTAGTGGTAAATATGCTCTACATTATCAGTGTTACCGTTGCATCAGTTGTGTTGGTGAAGGCATATAAATATGCAGTGATTGATACGCGGACGCGTCAAATAAAAAAAGTATTTTCCAAATATGTTTCTCCGCGGGTGCTAGAAGAAATATTAAAAAATCCAGAAGCGGTAAAACTAGGAGGGGAGGAGCGAGAGATGACAGTATTCTTTTCGGATATCAGAGGATTTACCACGATATCAGAGCAGACAACGCCGACTGAGTTAGTCCGAATACTAAATGAGTACTTCACCGAAATGACGGCAGAAGTGTTGCGTACGGGAGGTGTTGTAGATAAATACATCGGTGATGCGGTGATGGCATTCTGGGGAGCACCCATAGATGATCCCGATCACGCGGATCATGCCGTTGAGGCAGCATTGGCAATGATCGAAAAATTAAAAGTATTAAATAAAAAATTACGCGCGCAAGGGGATCCAGAAATAAAAATTGGTATCGGATTATATTCTGGCAAAGCAGTCGTGGGTAATGTTGGATCAAACGATAGATTCGACTATACGGTAATTGGCGATACAGTGAATGCCGCCTCTCGACTTGAGGGATTAAACAAAGAATACAAAACGCAAATTATCATAAGTGAAACCGTAAAAAACAAACTAAAAAAACAGTACCCATTGGTGTGCCTGGGGTGTGCTCCGGTAAAGGGGAGGAAGGAACCAATAAATATCTACACCATTGAAAATACAATGATGCCACCGGATGAAAAATCAACTGAACCAGACCATAAGCATCACTAGGTAGATCAGGTAAAAAATTGACTTATAGAATAAAAAATTGTATAAGTAAATTCTGAAGTTTTACAACCAAATAAGGAGATTACAGTATGACAGCGCAACAACCTCAGGCAACGCAGCGGATTACACCATCAGCAACTGATCAATCAACTTTAAATGCCACGTTGGTGCACGATGATCTACCCAAATGTTTTCTGGCGTATCTTAATGTATCAGGAACAATGGCGCACGCTTTAAACGTACAGACCAATGCGATGCGCGCGCTGGAGAGGGGAGAGCATGTATTAAAAATAATGCATGACATCATAAAAGCTCTTGTTGAAAAAACAAAATGCCAGGGCGGGACTTGGTATAAAGTAGTTGGCGATAAAATTGTAAGACAGTGCATGGTAAATACAGGATCAACGGACGACGCGTGGGAGAAAGCACGCGCACAAACAGCAGATCTTCCCATCGATGATAATTCGATTATTGGGTACGTACTGAACAAAATAAGAAAACAGGATGCGTCAGGAGAGATCATTCATTTTGCTAATCTAGCCCTGTGGAGTGGTCGGCTGGATGATTGTCCAGACCAGGCAACAGGAAAAATTAAACATATGCGAGCATCTGGTTTGCTCATGCACTCATCATGTATTGTGGTTGTGCTTGATGGAGACAGAATAAAGCATGCTCTCCAGTTATTTAGAAATGCAACCACCAGAGAAGATTTAGAGCGTATCGGTGAAAATTTATTTTTAAAGGAAGATCACGAGTTGATTATAGAACTATTAGCAACCGTGTATCTTTCACTAGTGTTGCTGGAGCACATGCAAACTACTGAATCAAGCGCCAACCAAAAACAAAAAAACAGAATTGCTATAACAAACGAATCGTCTATTGAAGATAGGCATGAGAAAGCATGCATGACTTCTGATGATGTCATGGCAGCAATGCACTTGGGTACGAGCATGTATGTAGCGGCTCAAAAAGAAGATGTCAATCAATTTTTTACTTTGCTGAAAAAATTAGTGGAAAGTTTTCAAAAATAATGGTTAAATGCTTACCGCTGAACAACCCGTTGCATGAATCGGATAATGCGAGCAGATAATCGACGGGGAAGCAGCCGTGTGAGAAAGATCAAAAATTTATTAGAGACACCGTGAATAACGGTGCCTTTTTTATTACGCAACGCCCAGTATCCGTATGCGGCAACATCCGCGGGGTGTGCCAACTGTCGACCCGCGATCAACGCTGAATGTTCCAGGTGGGAAGCAGCTTGAAAGCCGGTAGTCGTTGCTCCCGGGCAGAGTGTGGTAACAGAAACACCGGTACCACGTACTTCCTCAGCAATCCCCTCTGAAAATAATAGAACAAAAGCTTTGGTAGCATAGTACACCGACATAAGCGGTCCCGGGCGAAAGGCGGCGGTTGAGGCAACGTTAAGAATGCTACCGTGTTTTCGAGCAATCATCTGTGGCAGAAAGAGGTGGGCGAGGTGGGTGAGGGTTACCATATTAAGGTGCATCATGGCATTTATTTTTTCCCACTGGCTTTCATGGAATAAAGAAAAATCACCGAATCCAGCGTTATTGACTAAGATATCAACCGTAAGGTTATAAGATGCAATTTTCTGATAAAGGGCAATCGCCGAATGCTCCTGAGAGAGGTCGGCAACGATAACAGTCGGAGTCGTGTGGTAGGTTTGGGCTATGATCTCAGCCGCTTTCCCAAGGCGATCAGCATCCTGAGATACCATAATGACGTGGTCATGATCGCGCGCGAAGAGTTTGGCAAATTCAAACCCAATACCGCTGGAGGCACCGGTAATAAGAACAGTCGACATAATAATAAGTATAAGAAAAAATAAAAATTATTTCTTCTGGGTGCGATCGTGAACAATCTGCCCGTCTTTCAGAGTGATCACTCGACTGGCGTAGTGAGCATACTCTTCTTCGTGAGTAACCATGACAATAGTTTGTCCCTCGCGGTTAAGATCAACAAATGCTTCCATTACCAAGCGACCGTTGGCAGAATCAAGATTCGCGGTCGGTTCATCGGCAAAAACGATGTGCGGATCGTGCGCAATTGCCCGAGCGATCGCAACTCGTTGTTGTTGTCCGCCGGAGAGCTGGTTAGGCAAACTTGCGATTTTTTCTGACATGCCGATGCGCTCCAGTGTCTGACGAGATTTTGCGTTTGCGCTGTATTGCGACATTCCCTGCATAAGCATAGGAAGGGAAACATTCTCAAGCGAGGTCAGTTCGGGCAAAAGAGCATAATCTTGAAATACATAACCGAGCTGGTGTAAGCGGAGTGCTGTTTTTTCTGCTTGTGACAGGGTAGCGGTGTTAATGCCATTAAGGTGAACCTCTCCGCCAGTTGGCTCATCAAGAAGCGAGAGTTGGTATAAGAGAGTCGACTTTCCAGCACCGGAGGGTCCCATAATCGCCACAAACTCACCTTCGGCAATGGTGAGGTTTAAATTTTTTAAAACATGGACAACAAGTTCTCCAGTTCCGTATGTTTTGATAAGATTTCGTGCTTCAATCATAAAAAATAGAAAGATAAGGTTATCGACCCAAGATCGAATCAAGGGTATTTTTTCGAACAATCAGCGTGGCGGGAAGATATCCGGCAACCAAAGTAACCGCCAGAAGTATCACAACCCGAATCAGTGCTCCGGTTGGAGTGACAACTAGAATGCCATCCGAAAAGGGAAAGTTAATCGGGTTGGCATTAAAATAGGGACGTAAAAATCCAAAAGTAATAGTAAGGCCAATAATCGATCCAGTGACACCATAGAAGAACGCTTGAAAAATGTATGAAAATTGAACAGCCAGAGGACTGATTCCAATTCCTTTCATGATGCCAATAAATTTACGTTTCGTGACAGCATTGATAAACACCACAATAAATACGGTGATAGACGCAACCACCAGCGCAATTGATGACAATGCGTTTCCGAGGATTCCCATGGTGGTTTCAATATCGCGCAAAAAGGAGGGGACTGCCTCATCGGTCGTCTGGATACGCGCCGCATAGCCAGTCATAAACTTTTTAATTTCGGAAACCAACTCACCGGCGCGGGAATAGTCGGTACGAATGGCAATCTCTTGGTATTGTTCCTGGTTGACTGGAAGCATGCGTTTCAATTCGCGATCGACAATAAACGCGCGAGTTGATATTTCATCTACTTTGCTTTTTACAATTCCTTTTACAATGAGATCTTTGGTGATAGCAGATGCGTCGGGGTCTTTGCGGGGAATAGTAACGCGGATTCTGCTGCCAATATCAACATCATCCAATAAATCAAGACCGGGAATATTCGCGTCAGCAAACGAGGAATATTTACGAAGCATGTTGGCGCCGATCAAAATATATC
>JBDKGD010000034.1:0-4351 GCA_039798365.1 Candidatus Parcubacteria bacterium | reverse complement strand
TTGCTGCTTTCAGTGGTGATTCACCGCCAGATCGACCACGACCTCCCGGGCGACGAGATCCGCCGTTGCGTCCCTGGGAGAAGCGATTGTTATTGGGTGAATGATGCGGTGGTGCTGATCGGGCGTGGGTAAATCGACCGCGGGTATTTTCACCCGCGGAATGAGCCGGTTCGCGGTTGCCAGACGCAGCGGAGGTGATAGGGTTGTTGGTTGCGCGGGATGGTAGCGGAGTGCGTGGTGAGGGTAAATTGGGAGAGAAGCGCAAGGGTGATTGTGGACGAACTGGTCCCCGAGAAAATTGTCTCGGTTTGCCAGCAAGAGGTCGTTGTCCTGGTTGATGCGAGTATGGCGTTCGTCGAGGACCGCGACGAGGCAAGGGTGATTGTGGTGAAGTATCCATAAGTAAAAATAATTTCGACAAAGAAAGCGTATACAGCCTAAACTGTATAAAACGCGAATGAATATGGTATTAGAATCGAATAAGTGTGTCGGTGCAATACGCTGAGGAGTTTTATATTGAGAGAAACACCAGTCAGCAAGAAGCACGCACTCGATACTAAAAAGAATAAGAATAGTTGGTGATATATAATCGAATAATATATTCCTATTGCTTTGTGGGCAGGGAGGGATTTGAACCCTCAAGCCGGTTATGGCACACGGACCTGAACCGTGCGTGTCTGCCAGTTCCACCACCTGCCCAATAGTCTTTTAAAAAAGATCGAAAGATAACTATAGCATAAAATCAGTACATTGTAAAAGCGCTCCATGCCAAGACAATAAGCAGGTGGTAAATAGCAAGAATATTGATGGCTATAAACCAAAGAATCCTTTAACGCTCCAGTTATTGACACCAAGAAATCGTTGTGATGGATCGGTGATTGTCTGAGTAGTAATTCCAGAAACAGTCGTAGCGGTTATGTAATTATACGACGTTGAAAACAGAAATACAGCAGGCATATCAGAGATGATAAGGGAACGTAATCGGGCAAGGTGCATGGATCGCTCTGCGACATCAGGGGTGCGTCTAATGTTTTCTAAGAGAGTGTCGACTTGTTTGTTGGCGTAGAGAGCAATATTAAGACCCGGGGAAAATCGAGCGGAGGAGTGCCAGAAAGCAAAAAGATCGGGGGAGACACCGAGGGAATTACCAAAGAGAAGTGCCTCGTAGTTGCGGTTCTTGATAGCGTTAGCGTTGATATCGGCAGTTCCAGCAACAGTGATGGTTGCCGTTATTCCCACCTGCGCCAAATCGTCACGTATGTAAGAGGCGGTTGTTTTTAAAAAATCAACATCGGGAACGAGCAAGGTAAACGCCAGAGATTGGGTACCTGCTTTGGAAGAAATCTGGCGGGTGCCAGAAGCGGTGCGTTGCCATCCGCGTCCATCCAATAATTTCATTGCCTCCTCTGGCGAAAACAAAGTTGAAGATGCAAGAGGGTCGGCAATGGGAAAATCAACTACGGTGCCATGAGTCAATAGAGCATCAGTCACAATACGCTGGGTATTGATGGAAAGAGAAATTGCCCGGCGCACCACAGGATCGGCAAGTATTGGAGCTTTGCTCTGGTTGAAAAAAATCGCGTAGTAGCTTGGCAGGGGGAACTGGTGTGTGGCAAAAGGACGGCGTATGTTTTGGTCGTACGCAAGGTTTGGCGCTCCAAATGCAGTAAGCGCGCCCGCGTCAAACGCGCGATATAGTTCGGTGGGGTTGGGATAAAATGAGAAATTTAAGCGATCAATGGTTGGTCGCTTGCCAAAATAATGTGGCGCGGCGCGTAGTCGGTATGCGCTGACAAAACCGTTTGGCAGGATATCGTAGGAGTCAAACTGATACATTCCGCTGCCAACTGGTTTGAAGTGGTAGTCGCTCAAGCGCCAATTTGAGGTAGGAACATCGGCATAAATATGTTTGGGAGCGATAAAGAGTGTTTGAAAGTTGTCGGGAAAAAATACGTACGATGATGGAATAGTTATCTCTATTTCAAGTTCGCTAATACGAGAAACTTTCACCCCGCGCCACACGGAAGCCAGTGGTGATCCGCTCCCATCTTCCTGGATGCGGGCAATAGTAAATAGGACATCATCACTGGTGACGCGCACTCCATCATGCCATGTTGCGTCTTCTCGCAAGCGCACACGCCAACCGCTGCCTGGCGTTGAACCGTGTTCTTCAATGCTTGTTGAGAGATCAAATAAATTGCTAAAAACTAGTCGAACAATTGAGCGATCAATGTCGGAGGTTGCCAGCACGGGGTTGGGATCTTTCAGTTGGCCAACCACGCCTTCAATGAAAGGATTGGTTCCAGATAAGGAACCGGAGTTGTTAAGTACGGTGAATAATATCGCTACAACAAGAGCAGAAAAGAAACAACCAACCGCGATAAAAAAAATCCGGCGTTCGCGTAAGGTCAGTGATGAAAAAATACGTCGAAAAAATCCCATGAAAAAGGAAAAAGAATAATAGTAGTATACAAGAAAATCAACGAAAAAGCAGCGGAGAACAGGCGTGCGCCATGTGCGAGAGGCAAATAGAGAAAACGAGATAAAAATTATCTAACAACTTGCCACAGTGCCAAACCAGCAAAAACAACTATCAAGACGATTGTGCTATAAAAAGCAACACGTTCCAATCCGCGGCGGGTTTGATAGGCGCCACCTTCACCGGCTCCGCTTAAAAAACTAGAAATACCCGCTGATCGTTCCTGGAGTAGAACAAGACAAATAATGGCAATTGCCAGGACAATTTGAATGAAAGAGAGTGTCATAAGATAGATAATAAAAATTATAGTTACCGCCTGGCGGTATGAAAGAGAAAATTAACAAATCCAATCAAAAGCGCGCTGTAGAATAAGGCAGAGAGGTTGGTGATAGAAACCACCGGAGAAAGAATATCAAGCACTTTCAGCACGATAGCGTTTACAATAATCAGTCCAAGCCCCAAAGTCAAAATAATGACAGGACCAAAGAGGAGGGTAAGCAGTGGTTTTATGGTTACGCCCAACAGCGTCAGAATAGCAGCGACCAACAAGAGATCGGGCGCGGTAAATCTAATATAGAAACCAGGTATCTGGGTCGCGATCAGTAGCGCCAGTACGTTAGCTGCCCACATAATCACAACACGTCCGATAGTATGCATACTATATAGTATAACACAAATAATCAAAAAAGTGAAGCGTGCTCATAAACTATCAACGCAGGAGCTTAAGAAGACTCGATCCGTTCATTTCGGTAGGTTTAGGTATGCGCATGATATCCAGAATGGTGGGAGCAACATCCGCCAAACTGCCGGCAGTATCTACGGAGAGATTTTCAGAAACAGAGAACGTGTGACCCCGTAATTCAGGAGCAATAAGAATAAAGGGAACGGGGTTTGGATCATGCGATGTATCGGGTCTTCCGGTTAATGGATCAGAAACACATTCGACATTGCCATGATCAGACGTAATACAAACAATCGTGTCGGTTCCCTCAATAGCTTTTATGACACGGGCGATTTCACGATCGAGTATGGTGACGGCGGCAACAGAGGCATCATAATTACCGGTATGTCCGATCATGTCGCCATTTGGAAAATTTGCTAACACGAAATCAAACGCGTGACCAGTAATAGCTTCAATGACTCGGTCGCCAATTTCTTTTGCTCGCAGTTCAGGATGCTCGAAAACTCGGGCGGTTTGAAGAGAGGGGATCAGCACTCGGTATTCGTTGGGGAATGGATGTTCGCGCAGTCCATTGAAAAAATAAGTGACATGAGCATATTTATACGATTCAGTAACGCGCAGTTGGGTTTTTTGAGCTGCCGATAAAACTTCACCGAGACAGTTCGTGATTGATTCGGGGGGAAATGCAACCGGACAAGTGTACTCCGATTTGTATGATGTCATAGTACAAAAGGCGCTGTGTGAAAAATCTTTTTTGGGAAAATGCGAAAACGCGGGATCAAGAAAACTTTCGCTGATTTGTCGCATTGAATCTTCGCGGAAGTTAAAGAAAAAAACGGCATCACCGTCAGTAATTGCCCCTTCTGATCGCAAAAGACAGGGAGGAAGAAATTCTTCAGATGGATTTTTTTGTTTATTGGCAGAAATAATTTCATTAATAGTATCGGGTGTGGGCGCAACCGATCCGGTAAGAACCGCGTAGGTGGACTGGGTCAGTGACCAGTTGGTTGTACGGTCCATGCCGTAGTAGCGACCACTCAAACTGGCGATTTTTTCAGAAGGAACTCGCGCCAAGAGCGATTGAACACTGCCAGGGGGACTGTCTTTCCCGTCAGTGAATAAATGGAGCCAGAAAGGAACTCCGGCAGTATCAGCCGCTTTCATAAGAGCGGCAAGGTGGTCAAGGGAAG